>JACPJP010000012.1 GCA_016187495.1 Candidatus Woesearchaeota archaeon | reverse complement strand
CCTATTGCTTGATCATTATCTAAAGCTGTTAAGTTAAATATAGCCTCAATATTTGTAAATGTCTCCCCGTCAGTTGGATGATTAACAGTCAAAGATGGCGCAACATTATCCACCAAAAACCCAAGCACCGTCGTATTTGAGTTTCCTGCTGTGTCATTTATAGTAACTCTCAATGTCCTGTTCGCAGATAGGGAACTGCAACTTGATGCATTGAACGGATAAACAATAGTGCCGTTATTTTCTACTCTTACTGTTGAATCACAACTTGAGAAATAGGATATTTTATCAATGCTCGATCCTACACTACTAACTCCGAACAAGCTGATTCCTACTTTGGAAGTAATATTTGAGTTATTAGTGGCACTTTTGTTCCATCCTCCAACTCCCTGTTCATTTGTTAAGTTGAAATTTAATCCTGGAGTGCCTCCACTTTGCAGCGAGAAGACATGATGGAATACTTCCCTATTGCCCCAACTGTCAATTGCTACTATCGAAATGTTGTGCGTTCCATTCCCTAAAGTGCATGCTGGATCATCTGTTATGGTAAACGTGCCGTTTCTGTTTCTCTCTGCATTAGCTGACGCAGAAAGGGAACTCTTATCATAAAATGCAAATTTGTTGCATACTGAATCTACTCCTATTCCTCCTGTGCCTGTAGCAAAGTCAACGCTTATGTTAATGCTTGTCATTCTGTTTGACTCAGATATGTTCCACACTATAGTTGGCGTTGTGTCTGTGGTATTTGTACCGTTTGCCTCTGCAGTTCCGCCATTTATTCCAATTGTGGGCCCAAATGTGTCATTAATTAGTATTGTAAGGTTCACGCTGCTTGCAGTACCTGAATTATTGATATTTCCAAACGTATCATTGGCAAGCATCCTGAAGGTTACATTCTTCCCTTCAAACTCGTTTCTTCCAACTGGAATGAGGAAAGTGAGGTTAACTATTCCGAAATTGGTTGTGGGGGATACAGTCCTATCGCTCATAATTAGATCACTGCTGTTGCTAAGTACACCATTAGTGTTTGTTGTATTCAGTGTCTGCCAGTTGTCGCTGCTTTTGCTTTCATTTAAGAATTGCAATATTGCCATAAGAGGCCTTGTCAAATTATCGCTAAAGTTTCCAAATGCGGTTATATTCCTTCCTTGTGTAGCAGTGCCCACTCCGTTAAGGGAGGCATTTCCGCTTCTGTTGCCTAATTGTAAGTCTGACATATTAAACTCGATTGCAGCACCGGTGCTGCCATTAGTAATGGTGAAGTTGCGAAGCCTCGGAGGTATCTGGTCTACTGTAAATGTTATTAAACTAAAGCCAAATGTGCCAAGCGCATCTGTAGCTGTCGCATTAATTGTATAAGTTCCATTGCTGTTAAATGCATAGGTAGCATTGCATGTAGAAGTTGCTCTTGTAACGCCTGAATTCGGGCTGCATGTCAAATTTGATTGACCATCGCTTCCATTATACACAAAATTCTTTATCTTGCTGCCGCCAAGATGAATGGTAATATTCATCGAAGTGCTATTTGTCCAGTTCAGCCCAATGCCGGTATCGTTGACTGTAAAGTTTATTCCCGACGTAATTGTACTACTGGAAGTGTTAAAGCTGGTATTGAGAGGGTAAGTAAAATTAAATGTAGGCGCAGAAACATCCAAAAAGAATGAGAAGTTTCCGGAAAATGTATAGCCTGCAACAGCTGTGGAATTTGTCGCATTAAGGCAGGCAACGCCAATTGTATAGTTTCCATCTTCAGGGAATGTAAAATTCATGTAACTAATAGAAGAGTTGGAAATGTTTGAATGTATACCTGAGTAACCTGTTAGATTAGATCCGCCTGTTGCATTTGAATCACCACTAATGTTTAATACGCTATCCCATGCAATCTTCAAGTCAGTGCTATTTATATACAAAGTGCAGTTGGACACATTTTCATTTGTAGGAGACTCATCTGCTGGTGCCCCCCCAAGCTGCCAAGTTGAATTAAAAGTGATGTTAATATTCCTGCTAACATTTGCATTGATCGAATAATTTCTGGGTGAATAAATGCTGATATTGAGTGCAGAAACAAAAACAGAGCTCATTGAAAGAGTCAGGACAAAAACAATAAGTATAGAGAATAAGAGCAATGTAGTTACCTTAGCTTCTTTGGAATCTAAAAAGCCGTCAACACCCTTTTTTTCCATTTACTAAACTCCCCTTTTATTAACCAACAGGATATTATAACATCCCCACCAATCTGAAAACATTAATTTAGTTTATGTTATCAATCAACATATATTTAAATGTTTCGAAAATCGTAGATTTTCGAAGCCCGAAAATTTTTTTTAAAATTTTCGTTTGTTTCGGAATTTAAAAAATCCCAAAGCTTGGAAATTTTTTGAGGTTATTTATGATAATCAATTTTAATAATTTTTTGAAATTGTTTATAACTGTTGTTTTAGCAAGATTAGTCTGGAAAAATAAAACAATATGCAAATGCAAACCTAAAGAATTTTCTTGCTATCACCCCTCAATTTTTATCAAAAATAAAAAAAACGGGATTATATTTAAAGCTTTCGCTTGAATTATATTTTGCAGAATATAGAATCAGTTAGAATTAGCCATTAAGTTTTTATTTTCAATAAATCTTACACTTACAATGCATATAAAAAACGCAACAAAAGAATTAATAATAGCGAAAAATGTAGGAATATGCAGGAATATTTTTTCAAAAAGCCTTGGGCTGATGTTCTTGATAAAGCCTAAGCCATTAATTTTCATTTTCAAAAAAGAAAAAATAATTCCTTTGCACATGCTTTTTGTTTTTTATCCGATTGATATTTTGTTTTTGAATAAAAATAAAATTGTTGCGGAAATAAAGGAAAATTTTAAGCCTTTTTCATTTTACACGCCAAAAAACAAGGCGCAGTATGTAATAGAGCTGCCGCAGGGTACAATAAAAAAAACAAAAACGGCATTAGGAGATAGAATTAATTTCAAAAAGGAATAGCTTATATTGTTTGATTATCTATTGACGCATTGTCCATTAAATTTAGTCTTACGAAGTTCATAATTATTTGCATTGGTTTTCTTTCTTACATATGCTATCTCTTTATTTCACTGAAAAATATGGTAATAATAGGAAAATATTGAATAAATATTATTGTTGGGAAAGATAGATTTATTATTACTTTTTTATTATTAAACTGTTTGTGCGGCTCATTGGACTTTGTTTTTATTGTTCAGGCCCGCCGAAAACAATAATGTTTAAATAGCTTCATTGGATTCTTTTTGTTGCATGGGGACGTAGTATAAAGGACTAAGTCCGTACAACCTGGCTATTATCGCCGGCTCCAGCAATTGGAGCGATGAGCTTTAAGCAATGACTGATAATTGGCGATACCGGCTGATCGGCGTTCAAATCGCCGCGTTCCCACTTCTAATTTTATTGTACCTTTCAATGTGCTTGATATTGCTCGGTTTTATCTCACCAAAAAATCTGTCAATTTCTTTTTGTCTCGATAAGTAAAATTTCCAATAAAAAATATACTTGGAACAGTATCCTCTCTGGATTTTAGTCGGATTGGAGTTTAAGTTTAGTACTGCTTCCTTTATGGATTTGGTTAGGCGGTAACCACCAAATTTAAATTCTATTTGAGCATAATCATCAAAAATTCATTTTCCAATTCTTGTAGACTAAATTTGTAAGGATAAAAATATTCTTCGAAGAGATTTTTTACATAATTTAGATAAGAATAGAGACTACCATCCCCTAGCATTATGCCTATAATCTCTGCTAATTCTGGAGTAGGTTTACTAGGTAAGTTAATTTTTTTCATTATATCTTTTCCGTTATACTTAAATTTTGAAAAATCAAATTTCATTTAAATCGCCAAATTTTTATTGGGTTGAAACTATGTAAATGGTTTTTAAATAGCTTACGCGTGAATGTCCAGTGCTTATTTGCAATATAAAAAATAAGAAAATCATAAGGACAAAAAAAACAATGAGGCGTCCCCATTTATTCTCTCAAGAACTTAAACAGCGGCTTGTAGAACCTTATCAGAAAAATAATTGCGATTAGTATTGCTATCCCCAATAAAAAATAATATTGGTATAAAACAAAAAAATCCCTCGCATTTCCAAGAATCTCATTATTAATGTTTGGAAGATTTATATTTGGAAGAATTTTTGGAAGATTTACAACAGCTATTAATACAGCAACAATGAGCACGATTAGTATAGTGAAATAAGGTATCTTGCGCTTTATTTTCTTTTTTGCTTTCTTTTCAGATATTTTTTCTTCCTTCTTAACCTTTCTCTTGCCCTTTTTAGTTACAAAATTATAAAGCAAAAGGAGCAAAAACATCACAACTACTGCGCCAACGCCTATTAGTATATAGTATAGGTAGCTTACAAAGAAATTGATGATGTAAATATAAAGGTATTTTGCATTAAATAGTTTGCTTTGATGCCCAATAAAGATTAAAGCTACAATTATTGCTACAATTATTATTAGGGCATAAATTAAAATTTTTAATGAGCTGAATTTTTTTGGAGCCTTTCTCGGTGCTTTCTTTAATGCCTTCTTGATTTCCTGTTTCTTTATTTCCTCTCCCTTCCTTTTCTCCCCTTCTTTTCTTTCTTGTTCTTCTTTTCTCTTTTGCTCTTCTTCCTTCTTTTTTTCTCTTTCTTCCCTTGCAGCCTTTAAAGCAGCCAGCCTTTCCTTCCTAACATTGTATTTTTCATATCTCTTCTTTATGTCGCCAATTGTTTTTCTTATTTGTTTCCTGAAGATTATTACCAGTGCAAAAATTGCCAAAAACAAGTAGATATAATATTGGTAAAATCTGAATGCTGATTTTAATTTCCTGACAAATTCGCTTTCCTTCTTTACATTGACTTTAATGTCCTTTGAATAAATCTGACCATTGCCTTCAATATTAAGCTTAATATCGAATGCGCTTTCCTCGACATCTGAATTAGGATTTATTTCTAAATTTACATTCCCGCTTTGCTTTGGCTTCAGCTCCAGATTTTTCGGAGCTGCATTTACCCATGACGGCCCGTCCACGCTTACAGAATAATTCGCGTTTCTTATTCCATTATTCTTTATCCTGGCAGAAATAAAATCCCTGCTGTAAGAATTTTTTACACTATCTTTTGCATCTATTTTTGCCTGATAGCAAGCCGCACTTGGAACAACATCAAGGGAAATTGTATCAGAAAACCTTAACCCAGTTTTATTGTTCGCAACTGAAAAAACCTCGACCAAGAAATTCCCGGAAACATCATTTTCTGGATTTATTTTCAGCTTAAGTGTTTTTTCTTGCTCTGACTCCAGATAAAGAGAGCCATTTTCAATGCTTGCCCAATCATGCCCTTCTACCCCAACCACAATATTACGGTCGATATCTCCGCTATTTTTGACAGAAATATCATAAGCATTTTCTTCTCCTCCGCAAACAACGTCCTTATCCTTTTCAATTTCAATATCCAGCGCATAGCATTCTCCAACATCAGCATCTATGCTTTTTTTCTTCTGAACCTCTCCAAGCCTGCTTATTGCATCAATTTTAAATTTAAATTCTCCCTCGACATTAATTGCACCATAATTTATCAGCAAAACTCCTGAGCTTTTTGCATTAAGCTGAACCTCATTTGCATTTAGTGAAGCCCATTTAGGCGCATCCATTTTTAATTTGTAAATGTTGGCAAAATTCTCATTATTTGTGACTAAAATAGGGATTGCTTTCTGCTCATTTTCGCATAGCTCATAAGAGCCGTTATGGGCAATAAACTTTATTTTATCATCGGCATCTGTAATTTCCCCTTCCTGAAGAGAATAATCATAGCATTCCAGAAAATTAAGCTCCTGCTTAAGGGACTTTGCCAATCCTGCATTTGTTGCAATAAATACCTCAAGGTCAAAACTGCCTTCTATGTTGCAATCAGAATTGACAATAACGGAAAAGCTTCCTTTTTGTCCTGGCTGCAAAGTAAATCTATTAGGGCTAAATGCAACCCACTCTGAAAGATCCTTATCGGCCAAAACCAGGTAAGAACTTGCAACATTCCCAGTATTCTCAACCGCTATCATATAAGCTTGGTTCGAGCACGGGCACAACTCAACTGAAGGGATAGTAGTCGCTTTGAAATCCTCCTGCGCAACCCCCATGCTAGACAATAAGAGTAGAAAAAATGAGAATGTTATAATTGTGAATAACAATTTTTTTATTATCATTTTAGGCAAAAGCGAATAATTACCCTAGGAAGAAAATAAAAATAAGATAAAAATTAAAAAAGAAAAAGAGGATTAATAATATTCCTTGCCTTCCTTGCCTTCTTCCTCTTCATCTCCCCTTAGCTTGCTGAAGCCTATTATTAGGCCTATTATTACAAGCAAGATCACCAAAACCACAAGCCCTACTTCAAGGCCTCTCTTGAGTGTTGAGCCAGCTGCTGTTGCCGATTCCTGCACATTAATGCTCAAAGGAAGCTGCTTAAGCACTTTGTCTCCGCTGCTTATTGTCACTGTAAATGTCTGCTCTCCAACCGGAGCATCTTTGCCTGCAGAAGCATAAACTGTAAATGCTTTGCTCTCTCCTGCGCCTATTACCAGCACATTTGATGGTGCTACACGGAAGCTTGCCCATGCAGCTCCGTCAGCCCTTATAGTATAAGTTTTATCGCTTGTCCCTACATTTGTCAATGCTACCGGATAAGCAGCTTCTTGGCCCTTTGCAGCGCTTTGCTTGTCAGTAGCAACTGTTATAATTGTCTTATCTCCTGCCTTAGGAGCTTCTTCAACTTCTTCTTCTCCCAAAACAAATATTGAAGTAATGTATGTATTTTTCTTGTCTAGGTCATCAAAGAATACATCAACAACAACTTCGTATTCTCCAGTTTCTGCATCATCAGGTATTCTCAAAAACATTTCTTCTGTTGTTGCCTGGTCATCGTCCTTGTCTTCTGCCTCAAGCTCGTCAATGAAATCAGCAGCTGAAACTCCAAGATCAGGTATGCTCACAACAACCTTTACTCCATCCTCATCTTTTTCTCCCCTGTTATTTACCCTTACCGTAGCGAGCAATGCCCTTCCTGCCTTGACTTCTGTGCTAGGGCTTAAAACAACATCCTTTACTGCTACATCATGCCTTTGTGTCCCTATATCTAGCTCGTACGTCTTCTCAACTGTTGGACTGTCCCTATCGGAAATTCTTATCCTTAGCTTATATTTATCCTGATCAATTTTGTCAATCAGTGGCAAAGATAATGTTTTGGTATAAGAAACATTTGCCTTCACATCAAATGTATCGGTAATATCATCAACAGTTTCCCTGCTGTCTACTCCCCTTAAAACAGCTTCTATCTGCATATCATTAAGATCGGCATCAGACTTAAATCTTACCTTCACATCAAGCTCATCTCCCCTGTCAACATCGAGAATAAAATTGGTAGCGCTTTCCGTTACCTCATCTCCATTAACTTTAACAAAATCAACAGTAATGGCAGCAAACGCCATAGAACTCATTAAAACACCGACTATAAAAACTGACAGCAAACTAAAAAGCTTTTTCATCATTTTACCAAACCCCCAAAGTTTTTTTATTTTAATGTAATATTTAAACTAATTATCGCCATCTTATATTTAAATGTTTCGTTAATTTAGTACACTACAGTAGATATATTAAATAACTATTTTAAAGTTATGAAAGCTTATATTTAAACATTTTGATTTTTTATACGACCAGATCTAAGCAAACATTTAAATTAGAAGTGGCTGCACTAAGCCAATCTTGCAAAAAGTAAGAATAAATAAGTTAGAATCGCAAAACGAAATTCAATAAAGCAAAAAGCGAATTATAAAAATGCCGATTAACCTTCTCCCAAAAATTAGGAATGCCCTCAAAAGCAAAAAAGAAAAAGCCTATAATGCTAATATTCAGCAAACCGATATTCAGCAAAAAGAAAGTTCCGAGCAGACAAAAATAGAACAGACAAAAACAATCAAAGGAACTGCAAAAAATGTAAAGCATTTTTTTGTTAAGTATTGGCCTTACTTCCTGATAATAATCCCTATAATAATTACAATATTTGTAAGGTACCAGGCAATAGGACTAACCATAGCCGATGATTGGTCAGAAGGTAATGTCCGCAATTTTTTCAGAGAGCAGATAAAGAGCCAGATAAGCCAACAGTATCCTGAGCTGCCAGAAGCAAACTTGGAAAAAATTACTGACGAGCAATTCATAAAATTTGTGAAAGAAAACAAAAAGGTAATTGACGAGCAGATAGTGCTAAACGCAGAACAGTATAAAGACTTTTTCCAATATGAATCAGGGAGCCGCTCATACACCTACATGGGAGACATAGACTCATACTATTGGCTGAGGCAGGCAAAAAATATCGTTGAAAGGGAGTATAACTGCGATGTAATTGAAGAGGGCGTATGCTATGATACGTATACGCTTGCTCCTGAAAAAATAAGATTGTCAAAAAGCCTGCATCCGTATTCCATAGCCTTCGTATACAAGGCTGTTAAGCCGTTTAATGATGATTTTACCCTTATGCAGGCCCAGCTGATTGTGCCAACTATCTATGCAGTAATAACTGCGATAGTAGTATATATCCTCGCCTTAATGGTGTATGGGCTTTTGGCAGCAGTGGTAAGCTCCGTCTTGCTTTCTGTAAACCCAATATTTTTAGCTAGAAGCATAGGCTCTGACAGCGACATTTACAATATATTTTTCCCCGTTATGATAGTCTTCTTTGCATATTTGTCCTTTGCCTCTGTAGGATGGAAAAAGAAAGCTGTTTTTTCCGCAATAGCGGGCCTTGCAATAGGAGTATACAGCTTTGCATGGGTCGGGTGGTGGTACCTCTTTGATTTTATAATTATGGCCATATTTGCTGATTATTTTTTCGGCGTAATTAAAGGCTTGCGCACGCCTCAAAATCTTGGCATTAAAGCCATTTTCAAAAGCCATAGAACCAAGAACGCAGCAGCGACATTTCTTGCCTTTGTCATTTCTTCTTTTATTTCTTTAAGCATAATTTCCGGATTTAATGTAATAAAAGCTGCTTATGCAAGCCCGCTTAAATTTACAAAAGTGAAGATTGCGGCAAATGCAAACCTTTGGCCCAATGTGCTTACTACAGTTGCCGAGTTTAACGAGGCTTCAACAAATCACGTTATAGAGCAGATGTGGGGCAGCTTGTTTTTTTCCTTGGCCCTTATTGGAATTGTAATATTGGTTTACAAAAATTTTAGAAATATGGCTAAGAACTTCATAATCTCATCGCTGTCTATAGCCATCCTTTATTACTTAGTAACTCCAAAGGGAACTGGCTTGGAACTGATTTATTATTTAGGCCTTTTAGGCATTGCTTTTTCCCTTGCACTGTACTCGGTCTTTAGGTCAGAAGAGGAAGTTGATATAAAGCTGGCAGTTTTATTCTTCCTATGGATAGCAGCGTCAATATACGCATCTACAAAAGGCGCGCGTTTTGTGTTGCTGCTTGTACCGCCTGTTGCTATAGGAATAGGCGTAACCTTCGGATTTTTGCATAAAACTTTTTCATCCACCATTGCAAAGCTTACTAAGCTCAACAAGGCTGTTGTTGCAGTAATGCTTTTCCTTGTCTTTTCTTATTATCTGGTAGAGCCTGTCAAAGCCGGCATTGATAATGCAAAAAACTATCTGCCGAATGTAAATGACCGGTGGTGGAACGCTTTGACTAAAATAAAGGAAAATTCAAAGCCGGATGCAATTATTAATTCCTGGTGGGATTTCGGGCATTGGTTCAAGTATATTGCAGACAGAAGAGTAACTCTTGACGGCGCATCCCAAAACCATCCTCAGCTGCATTGGCTTGGCAAGCTGCTTTTAAGCTCTGACGAGAAGGAAACAGTCGGTATACTAAGGATGCTCGATTGCGGCGGCAATCAGGCTTTCGACACTATAAACAAAATAAAGAACAATACTCCAAACTCCATAAAGCTTCTCAACAGATTGGTCTTAGTTAAGGATAGGAATGAAGCAAAAGGTATGCTGATTAATGAAGGCTTATCCAAAGAGGAATCAGAAAAAGTCATAAAATATACACATTGCGAGCCTCCTGAGAATTTTCTTATTGCCAGCGAAGATATGATCGGAAAGGGGGGTGTATGGGCGCATTTCGGTAGCTGGAATTTCGACAGAGCCTGGATGCATCAGGCTTTTAGAAAGAACAACAACGAGGCAAAAGTAATACAGATGTTCATGGACCAGTTTAACTATTCAAGGGAAACTGCAGCCAGCTATTATTCTGAAATCGAGGAACTGAAAAGTGAATCAGACATTAATGCATGGATAGCTCCTTGGCCAAGCTATATCGGCCAAGAATCATGCCAAATAACAAATAATATTGTAAGATGCCCCTTGCAGCAGGGCTTTATAGAAATAAACATTGATTCCATGGATGCTTCCATACCGACTGCTGAAGGCATTAAAAGGCCAGAGATGTTTAGCTATACATCCTCATCGGGCATAAATGTGCGGGAATACAATAAAGATACAATAGGTTTAGGTATGGTCCTGCTAATAAATAAAGACGGCTCTTACAGTAGTATTTATATGGCGCCTCAGCTTACAAACAGCACATTCACAAAGCTGTTTTACCTTGACGGCCACGGAACAAGCTATTTCGACCTTTTCCATGAAAGTGGTGGGTCTAGCACAGACATAAAAGTCTGGAAAGTCAATTGGGAAGGCTCTGAGAAGCCAAGAATTGTTGAAAAATTTATAGAAAATATTTAAATAGAGACAGCATTCCAGACTTGCCATGATAAAACGCGCTTTAATTACCGGAGTAACCGGGCAGGACGGCTCATACCTAGCGGAGCTTCTGATTAAGAAGGGCTATGAGGTATATGGCATTGCACGAAGATCCAGCTCTTTCAACAGGGAAAGGCTGCGAAGCATATATGACTATGCCCACGAAAAAACCGGAAAATTAGTGCTGGATTATGGGGATATGACAGACTCCAGTTCAATTTTGAGGATATTGCAAAAAGTAAAGCCGCATGAGGTCTACCATCTTGCTGCACAAAGCCATGTAAAAATATCTTTTGAAATTCCTGAATATACTGCCAATGGGGACGCTTTGGGAACTCTAAGAATACTCGAGGCGATAAAGAATTTAAACATGATAAAGGATGTCAGATTTTATAATGCCTCTACAAGCGAGTTATATGGCAAAGTGCAAGAAACGCCACAAACAGAAAAGACGCCTTTTTATCCCAGGAGCCCTTATGGGATAGCAAAATTGTACTCTCATTGGATAGCTGTTAACTTCAGAGAGGCATACGGCATGTTCTGCTGCAATGGAATACTATTTAACCACGAGTCTGAAAGGAGGGGGGAAAACTTTGTTTCCAAGAAAATTACTCAGCAGGTCGCAAAAATAAAATTAGGAATAGAAAAAGACCTTATACTTGGAAACCTCGATGCAAAAAGAGACTGGGGATATGCCCCTGAATATGTTGAGGCTATGTGGCTTATGATGCAGCAGGATAAACCAGAAGATTTTGTCATAGCTACCGGCGAGGCCCATAGTGTAAGAGAATTTGTAGAGAAATCTTTTGGGATTGCAGGTATAGAAATAAGATGGGAAGGCAAGGGAGTTAATGAGAAAGGAATTGATTCAAAAACAGGAAAACCTCTTGTAAGAGTAGATCCAAGATACTTCAGACCCGCAGAAGTTGATGAATTAGTAGGAGACTCGTCTTATGCAAGAAAAAAACTCGGCTGGAAATCAAAAACTAGTTTTGACGAGCTCGTTAAAATTATGGTCAACTACGACTTAGGTAGATTTTCAAAAAATTCAAATTCTAGATGACCCTATTTTATTATCGGGTAAATCAATTTTTATAAAAATTGCTTATCTCATCACATATAAACTGTATGTTTTTTTCACTAACATGCGCATGAATAGGGAGGGATAAAATCATTTTTGCCTGCAGTTCGGCATTAGGCAAGCTTTGGGCTTTTAAGTATTCAAAACATTTTTGCTTATGGATTGGAATAGGGTAATAAATTGCAGTTTCTATTCCCTTATCCTTTAAATATACCATCAACTTGTCTCTTTTTTCAGCCTGTATTGTAAAAAGACTGTAAACAGAAAACTCATTTTTCTCGTCATGAGGAACATATTTTACTTCCCTAATCTTTTTTTCCTTAAGCAGATTATAATACGTTAATGCATTCCTTCTTCGTTTTTCTGTAGCACCCGCCAAATACTTCAATTTAACATTCAAAATTGCAGCCTGAAGCGTGTCTAATCTCGAGTTATATCCCAAAATGTCTGCTTCATTTCTATTTTTTAGCCCTATATTCCTTAATTGAATTAATTGATCATACAGTTCCCCGTCATTTGTTGTTATGATCCCGCCATCACCGCAAGCTCCAAGGTTCTTTATAGGATGGAGGCTGAAACATCCTACTCCGAAGCTTCCAACCGGCTTATTACCCCATTTAGCTAGAACTGCCTGTGCGCAATCTTCAATTAAAAACAAGCCCTTTTTCTTGGCCATCTCTAAAATTTTAGACATATTGCAGGGCTTACCTGTAAAATCCACGGGCATAATAGCTTTGGTTTTTTCCGTTATAAGGCTGCCAATTTTGCCTTCATCTATGAGGTAATTCTCCCTTACATCTATAAATACAGGAGTAGCGCCAGTTAATGCAACTGTCGTGGCAGAAGATATAAAAGAATTTGCCGGCACAATCACTTCATCCCCTTTTCCTATTCCCAAGGCTTTCATGGATAGGAACAAGGCGTCTGTGCCAGAATTAACGCCAACAGCATATTTTGTTTTAATGAGCCTGGCTATATTCTCTTCAAATTTTTTTGTTTCTTCCCCCAATATAAACTTTCCTGAAACTAAAATCTTTTCAATGGCTTCCAATAGCTCTCCCTTAATACCGTCATTATCTTTCCCTATCTCCACATAATTAATAATACCCATAATGCATCATACTCAATCAATTTTTTCACAATTTTGTCAATCCTATAATCTACCCTACTTTCTATCAAGGAATGTGGTTATATAGTAAAGACTGTTTTTTGATAACATCCCAGTTCTTATTAACCCAATCAACACATTCGCGCAAACCACTATCGATAGTAATTTTCGGCTCCCATCCGATCTGTTTTGCCTTTTCTGAGCTAATGATGTAAGCAGCATCTTGTCCAGGGCGCTCCTCAACTGCCTGCGTCACTTCACTAAAATTACACCCCAGTATAAGGCATATGCGCTGAACGATATCCCTCACCGAATAAAAGGAGGGGGGAGACAAATGATAAATTTCCCCTAATCTTCCTTTTTCCATTATCTTAAGCATTCCTGCACAGACATCTCGAATGTGAATGAAAGATTTTATTGCCCTTCCCCCTCCATGCAGTTGGATTTTCTTTCCAGATTTTATGTAAATTATGGATCGAGGTATTATTTTGAAAAGCTGCTGTCCAGGACCATAGTAATTTGTCGATCTTACAAGGATAGCTGGAAAAGTGAATTGTTTAATGAGGATTTGAATAAACATATCCCCTGAGGCTTTGGAAGCCGCGTAAGGGGTACTGGGATTAAATGGACAATCTTCATTAACCTTACCCTCGCAAGAGCCGTATACCTCCGGAGAAGAGATATGGATATACTTTTTTACGTAAGGCTGTTTTCTTAAATGGTTAGTGAGGTTCACAACTCCAATGACATTTGTGTTATACCAATGGATAGGATTTTCCCAACTCGGTCCAACCTCGCTCTGAGCAGCATAATTGATAATGTTTTCTGGTTGTTCCTTGTCCAAAAAATCCAATAATTCAGCCATATCTCTATTTAAATCAAATTGGTGGAAAGAGAATCGTGAACTATTGCCATTTTTTTTATAAGGAAGAAAAATATCATTTTTCTCTGGACGCCTGCTGACGCCCAAAATTTCATTGTTTGTATTGGACAGTGCGTAATCTATGAAATGCGAGGCAGCAAAAGAATTGCTTCCAATAACTGCAAGCTTGATCATAATACACCATGCCCAAGCAATTTTTTCATTAATTTTACATTATGATGCCTATCGTCATCTGGATTTTTTATTTTTCCCTCCTCAAAGGCTTTCTTTAGCTCCTTTATTGCATCTTCGACAGTATATTTAGGTTTGAATCCCAATTCCTCAGTTATTTTTTTCGAAGACACATGGTACGATCTCGTGTCATCTGTCGGGGCATATTCTACATCAACATTTTTAACGATTTTCTGGACAATCTTGGCAATCTCCGCAACTTTTAGATTTTCCCACCCAGCATTGAATATTTTTTTGTTTATCTTACCTATATCGATTTCGCATAATAGCAGATATATATCCACCATATCCATTATATGTATGTTGGGCCTTAGCTGCTCCCCTCCGAAGACTTTAATTTTGCCCTTGTTTACCGCAAGATTAGTTAAAATATTGACGACAACATCCAGTCTTTGCCTAGGGGAATACCCGCAAATAGTTGAAGGTCGGATTATTACGCCCTTGAACTTATCGTCAAATTGTCCCAACAAATATTTCTCAATTTTAACCTTTAGTTTCGAATATTGAGTTAATGGCTCTAATTTCATATGCTCGGTAACATTAGGCTCCTCTTTTATGCCATAAACGCTGGCTGAAGACGCATAAATGAACCTTTTTACTCCTGCTTTTTTCGATTCGTCAATGATATTAATGTTGCCATCATAATTAACGCTATGGGTAAAATTCTCATCCAAATCAGAGCTGGGGTCATTTGATATAGAAGCTAATTGAATTACCGTATCAGCACCTCTAACGGCCTCCCTTACCTCATCACGATTTCGCAAATCCCCTTTTAAGACCTTTACATTTTTGTTGCCCTGCAAGCCGGTCTTTTCAAGATATTCCTCTGGTGATTTCCAATACCAGAATGTGTCAAACACAATTACATCATGCCCCATCTCTAAAAGTTTAGGGACTAATGCCGAGCCAACATATCCTGCACCGCCAGAAACTAATATCCTTGCCACATTAATTTTTATTTTTAATTTCTTTTTCGATTAGATAATTACCAATGGCCAAAGCATCAAGCCCGCTGGTATAGAATGTCCTTATTGCATCTTTCACTGATAATACTATTGGTTCTCCCTTCAAATTAAATGATGTATTTAGTATAACTGGCACTCCTGTTAGTTTCTCAAATTCTTGTATTAACGTATAGTATCGCGGATTAGTTTCTTTAGAGACTGTTTGAAGTCTGCCTGTTCCATCAACATGGCAAACTGCCGGAATTACTGACCTCTTGTGTTTTTTGATATAATACACCTTTTCCATGAATGGAACCTCAACACCCTCTTCAATATCAAAGTATTCCCTTACATTTTCCTTAAGGATGGAGGGGGCAAATGGCCTGAAGCTTTCCCTATACTTAACTGCCTCATTAATCCTATCTTTCATAGACGGATCGCGCGGGTCAGCCAATATAGACCTGTTTCCCAAAGCCCGTTGCCCGAATTCCATACAACCCTGGAACCATGCTACAATCTTATTTTCCACAAGCAATTTTGCAGCTACAGATTCAATATCTTCGATATATTTGTACTTCAATTTAAACTTGTCCAGCTCATTTTTTATCTCTTTATCCGAAAAAGAAGGGCCAAGATAATTGCTCTTCTGCACATATCTTTTCTCTTGGCTAAGGATATGGTTATAGAGGTACAATGCAGCGCCAAAACAATTTCCGGAGTCGTCGGGCGCTGATGAAACATATACATCAGAGAACTTTGTATTGCCCAATATTTTCCCGTTAATAACGGAATTCATAAAAAAGCCGCCGCTTACGCAAATATTTCTCATCCTTGTTTTTTCATATAACCAGTTTAGGCAATGAAAGATAGTTTCTTCCGCAACTTTTTGCATTGCTGCTGCAATCTCAAAATGCCTGTCTTCTAATTCATCCTCGGGTTTCCTTGGCTGCCCAAAAGCATCAATAAATTTCTGATTATACAGAGGAGTAGTCTCAAAATTATAGAACTCAAAGCAATTCAAATCGAGCTCAAAGGTTCCATTTGGAAGAAGTCTGACTAATTTTTTAACCTGCGGGTAATACTTATTTTTAGGCTCCTTAAAACTTGCCATAGCCATGACTTTCCACTCGTCAGAGTCGTATTCAAATCCAAGAAATTGGGTAAAGCTGCTATAGAACATTCCCAAGGACTGGGGAAACTCCATAGTTTGAATTCTTTCTATCTTATTTTTCTTGCCAACTGCGAAAACGACAGTTTCCTTTTCGCCAAAACCATCCGCGCTTAAGATTGCAGATTCCTTAAAGGGAGATGCAAAATAACTGCTAGCTAAATGAGAATCATGGTGATTAATATGGTATATCCTATATTCCTTATTTTTGAAGTGGAGGTGCTGTTCAGTATAGGCAAAATCCCGGTCCTTAATATGCTGAAGGAGATGACTAGGTGACGAATAAAAATATTCACCCATATACCTCTGTTTCTCCACATTTGAAAATGCTTTTTGGAGCTTTGTGATGTTTATTGCAGGGTTCCAGCCTAATGCTATGCACTCAACATCTTCAATGGAGATACCCCCCTTTTTAAGGCAAAAATCAAGCGCGTTATGCGGAAACATCCTTGTCAGCTTTTTCCTGGTAAACCTCTCTTCCGCTGCTGCAGCAATTAATTCGCCATTCTTTAATAATGCAACGGAGCTTATATACCCTACTTGATTGATGCCAATGATGTTCATACCAATACCTCAAATAATTTCACATGCGAGTTTTAGCTATTTTGCAATGATATTTCTTTTAAAAATGTTTTGGTTGCCCGTCCAGCAGTGTGCCTCTTAGCGGATACGCAAGAATAGAACATTTAAATATTACAAGATTTTGATTGAAAAGGATGGACTACCTAATTAAAAAATATAAGGATATTGAAGTTGCGTGGTTGCCAGAATTAAATGGCGGCGGAATGACTCATGGCCAACAGTTTATTCCTATAGTAAGGAAGGTATACGGGAAAGTTGACCGCATCTTCGAATTTTGCGCCGGACCAGGTTTCATCGGCTTTTCTCTATTAGCCGAGGGTTTATGCAACTCATTATGCGTCGCCGATGCAAACCCCTCAGCAGTAAAAGCACTTAAAGAGACAATAAGAAGGAATAGGCTGGCTGATAGGGTCAGTATTTACTTATCAAATGGGTTAAACGACATTCCTAAAACTGAGAGATGGGATTTAGTTGTAGCAAATCCGCCTCATTTCAATGCTAAGCAGCGAAAGCCACGAAGCGGTTCTAGGCTTGCTGGTGCAAGCAGTGCGAAAAAAACCCCGGAATTTTGGTTAATCGAGGATCATGATTGGAAAATCCATAAGGATTTCTACCTTAAAGTCCAGAAATTCCTCAAACCGCATGGGAAAATCCTCATGCAAGAGAATTATCTTGGGAGTGAGGAGAAAGACTTTATCAAGTTTATTGAATTAGGCCGCTTATCATTGAAAAGGTCCTTTATGTATAAAGTCCAAGATGAGAAAGCCGTGAACTCTTACTACTTCCTAGAGATAGAGAACACATCACAAGCTAAGGCTTCTAGGTTTGCTTTAAGCAAACTTCGGAAGGAGAGCCACGAGCAGAATGAAGCGGAGCTGCCAGACATCAGAAAAGCAGACGATTTCATAAGCCAAGATAACAGAAGGCATAAAATTCTTTCAGGTCTGCTAATGCAAAGGGAGGATATAAAACCAATCAGATTAGTATACCCTCAACAGCAGAAGCGACAAGGTGCTTCTAGGTTTGCTAATGCAAACAAAAGAGCTATTAAATTAGCTCCTTGGCAGAAATATCGATTCGAACTAAAAAATAGCACTCAAAGGTGCATTAACGCAGGATTCTATCGGGAAAACCCACCTGCATTTTTCAAGCAGAAGTCAATGCTCTCAGTTCCTCCTGGGGGGAGGAAAAAAAGCAGCATTTTTCACTTAACAAAGGGTGCCTATATTTTTATTGATCTTGACACGAAGGAAAAAATAGCGGAGGTAAAAGTTGAATAATATGGCACAGAATTTATTAGCTCCCTATAAATTTAAGCAAATTGGAGGCATCATATTTCTTAATAAACCTTTTTATGTTTTTAGAATAGTAAACCATATCGCTAGCTATTTTATCCTTAAGTTTTGACATATCTTTGTATTCAATGCAAAACCCAATCTTATTATTTATAACAAATTCATTGGTAGCTCCCAGATTATTAGATGCTATGATTGGCAATCCAGCAGATAAATAATCGTAGTTTTTATTTGAAAATGCTGTTTTGTAGACTAATTCTGCTTTCTTTGGCATTCCAGTGCCAAAAATGTGTACCCCGTAATCATATTTTGTCAGTTCTTTGACAAGATCTTCATGCTTCCTATAGCCCTCGTAATGAAAATACTTGTCCCTTTTTTCTGTCTCCCTAAGTTTTCTAACTATGCCTTCTGGCTGTTTAGAATATATGTGCAGATGAATCTTTTGGGACGTTATCTTTGGATAAAATGTCCAGAATGATTCAATAGTTGGGAAATTATTAAAGTATAACCCGCCAATGTACACAAGATGCGGCTGAGCATCTTTCCTGGACAGCTTGGCATTCTGCCTGGATTTTTGAATCAGCTTTTTATCAAGGAATTCCCTAAACAAATAATGCGGCTTGTCTTTTATTTTTCTGTAAAAAGGCAGGAACTCCAGTTCATTTTTCAAACCCTTATGCAGTATCTTGTCTGCCCTCAACATGCAGAATTTTTCCATCATCAATGCAATAAAATGGTTGAGATTTTCATTAAATCCTTTTTTAGATGGCCAGACATAAAAATACTCGATATCGTACCTGAACAGGATTATCTCCACTTTTAATCTGAACGACCTTATTAAAAAGACAACTATCCATAGAGATATTAATGATCCACCGCATATCACCACCTTAGCAGGCTTAAATTTTTTAAACACCGCTCCCCAGGCTTTAATTACTGAAAGCCACCTAGCCAGGATGGAAGGGGGATTATCTGGGTCTGATACTGCATACCATTCTTTAACGCTATATTCTTTACTCAACGCTTTTATTAAACCGCCATACACTTCTCTTTTTTTTTCTGCTACTACCAAAATCCGTTCCTTTCTACTCACTTCCATTGTTCCTCTATACCTTACTTTTTAGGTAATCTATGATTCCGGTAGTTGCCAGTTTTGGGTCTTTAGTATATTTTATCTCCCCTCCAGCAGAGGCAATAGCCTCCCTTTCAGCAGTTATTGCCTCTATTTTGCTGTTAACATAGTCAGACCCTTTAATGTAGTAATCTGGTCTTAGCCTCTTTAGGATTTCAATGGCAGTTTCAAAATCGCTGATAACAACATAGTCCACAGGCTTTAAATTTACTACCATATACGCCCTTATTTTATCGGCATAAACAGGCCTGTTAGCACCCTTTCTTACGCTCACAAATCTGTCCGAAGTAATAGAAACAAACAAAACATCGCATAATTTCTTTGCCGATTCAAGATGCTTAACATGGCCCGGATGCAGCAGATCAAAACCGCCGTGGCATAAGCCCACCTTCTTGTTTTTTGACTTAAATCCTGCAATCAGGGCTATTGCTTCCTCATAGGATATTACCTTGTCAGATTCATAAAGCTTTGGGTTGTTAATTTTTAGCATTTTGCTCCAACTGGATAAAATATCACAACAGTTAATATCATCTTGTGTAGCTTTTATAACAAACTTCTTAAATACCAAATAGAACCATTCAACCCTTTTAAAATATTATGAATTAGGGAAGGATTAATAAACAAAAATCAATTTTCCTAATACATGATAACAATTGTAGGCGCAGGCCCTGCGGGCAGCTACCTTGCGTATCTTCTTGCAAAGCAGGGAAAAGACATCACTTTAATAGAAGAGCACGATAAGATAGGCAGCCCAGTGCAATGCACAGGAATTGTTACAGGCTCTATTGAAAAATTTGTAAAGCTGCCGAGTAATATAATAGCAAACAGATGCAATAAAGTTGTTGTTGTGAGCAAAAACAAAAGAATTGTTGCAGAAACTGGTGAAATAGTGATGTGGAGAAATAAGTTTGATGAGTTTATTGCTAACATGGCTGCTGATGCAGGAGCTAAAATTCTGACAAATCATCAATTCATTGGCTTCAATAATACAAATTCAATTAAAACAAAAAATAAGAATAATAATGAAACTAAGAATATTGATTCCGAAATAGTTGTTGGAGCTGATGGCCCTTCTTCTGCTGTCGCAAAAGCCGCTAATTTGAATTTAAACTCCAAGTTTTATATTGGGATGCAGGCAAAAGTAAAGCTTAAATCTGATTTGGATGCGTTTGAAACCCATTTTGGAGAAAGCTTTCCGGATTTCTTCGGCTGGGTTGTCCCTGAATCAGAGGACGTTGCTAGATTGGGATTAGGGGCATTTAATAATGCAAAAGAGCATTTCTACAAATTCCTGGAATCAAAAACTGGCAGCAAGGAAATCTTATGCTGGGAATCCGGGATTATTCCTCTTTACGATCCAAAAAAAATAATACAAAAAGACAATGTATTTTTGATTGGGGATGCTGCAACGCAGGTAAAAGCTACAACTGGTGGGGGAATAATACCCTCATTAAAAGCCGCAACTACATTATGCGACTGCATTATTAACAATAAGGACTACAATAAAGAATTCAAAAAACAGTCTGGAAGGGAATTGTTATTACACCTAAAAATCAGGAACATATTGGATAAATTTTCTGACAAGGATTATGACAGATTGCTCAAATTAATGAATCAGGAGAAAGTAAAAAATATTCTGAAAAAATACGACCGGGACACTCCAATTCCATTAGTCTTGAATCTATTACTAAGGGAGCCTAGGTTTTTGTTGTTTTCTAAGTTTGTTCTTTGACGAAAACTAGGTTGGTGAAAAATTATCGTTTTCACTCGGGTTGCCATCGCTCGCATTTACTTTTATTTTTGAAAGTGGACATCCCCGTAGGGGGCAAGTCCCCCTGTCCGCTTGATGTTTCACATTCGGATGCTCGCATATTGATGACAACCTTCAATTTCTCACCAACCTAAACCAAAACAAAAGGTTTTTAAAAAAATGTAATGTCCTCCTTCTTGATTAAAGCGTGGTTTTTATGTACGAAAAAGAAGATGAGATTTCTATTGACTTCAGCAAGATAAAAGGCTTCTTCAAAAGGAAAAGAGAAGATGCAAAGCCTGAGTCAAAGGAAGAAGCAAAAGATAGCCAAGTTGCTGTTAGTAATGATGCTACAGAAATAAAAAAAGATGATGACGAAATTGCTATCGACCTTAGCAAAATAAAGAACATATTCAAGAAAAAAGAAAAATCTGCAGCAGAAAAATCAGGTGCTGCTTCAGAAAAAGGAGGAAAGGAGGAAGATGAGATTTCTATTGACTTTTCAAAAATTAAAAACATTAAAGGTATATTTAAGGGCAGGCAGTCAAAGACTGAACATGAGTCTGAAGAGGACGTATCTGTCGATTTCAAAAAAATTTCAGATTTTGTAATTCGCTACAGGGCATTATTTCTATTGTTGATACCAATCTTCCTTTCAATATTCCTTAGGATGCAGACTGCATACCTTCCTATGACAGACCAGTGGGCTGCGAACTCCGTTATTAACAGCATAAGATCACAAATATCATCTCAAATAAGCCAGCAGTATCCAAATCTTCCGCAGCAAAACAAGGATGCATTAATCAATAATGAGCTTCAAAAGGTATTGGGTGAGCAGAAATTGGTAATTGACCAACAGATTTATGCTGGTTCGCAAGCCATTAAATCAAGATTGCAGGATGAATTTGGACAATCATATTTGCCTACAATAGACCCATATTACTGGCTGAGATTTACAAAGAATATCATTAAAAATGGTCATCCAGGTGATGAAATAAAAAATGGTAAGCCGTATGATAACCATATGCTTGCTCCTACGGGCAGGGGTATGCCATTCGATATATTTCTTGCTTACTTTACTGCATATTTATTTAAGTTCCTAAGTTTTTTTAACCCGAATCTTAGCTTAGCTACAGTCGCTTTTTATGTTCCTGTCCTTATTTCAGCCTTGACGATAATACCTATATTTTTCATTACAAAAAAAATTGCTGGAAACTTTGGCGGTTTTATAGCAGCCACAATTCTTGCAATACACCCATCATTCTTGAGCAGAACCATGGGTGGCATTTTTGATACAGATGGTTTTAATATTTTATTCCCTCTTTCCATAGCGTGGATTTTCATTGAGGCACTGGAAGCTAAAAACGTAAGGAATGTAGCTATATTAAGCATTCTCGCTGGTTTGTTAATTGGCATATACAGCTTCACATGGGGTGGCTGGTGGTATATTTTTGATTTTATCTTGGTTTCTACGGTTCTGTATATGATGTATTACTCATTCGTGCATAGACAGGAATTAATGCGAAGTTTTACTAGCTTCACAAAACAAGAGGCTATAAGAAATTCAATAACCTTTCTTGGGGTATTTTTCATAGTGTCTGCATTAAGCGTAAGCTTCTTTGTAAGCTATGAGCACTTCAAAAAATTTTATACAAATCCAACGGGTTTTGCAAAGCTGAAAGAAGTCGGCATTACAACAATATGGCCTAATGTCTTTACAACTGTTGCAGAGCAAAATCCTGCCTCCCTCAGCCATGTAGTTAATCAAGTTGGCCTAGGGAAAATATTCTTTTTTCTAATTGCATTGATTGGAATCAACCTAACATTAAAGACAAAAGGCCGCAAGAATTTATTTTTTTTCGCTGGAATACTCGCATGGTACTTAGTGATAGTTATGCTTAATGTGCAGAACCTGAATACATTTTTGATACTGATAAGCATTCCGATTGCCATTAGGGGGTTTATAGCGATTTGGGAATCGGATACTGAAATTGAGATAAAGTATGCAATTTTGCTTATATTATGGTTTATATCCACGATATATGCTAGCACAAAGGGCATAAGATTTACTCTGCTCGCTGTGCCTCCATTCGCGATAGGATTTGGCATCGCTCTCTACCATGCCTATAAGTACTCAAGTGATTGGGCTGCGAAAGCGCTACAAATCAATAAGCTGACATCAAAGACTATAGCAATGATTGTTCTTGGTTTGCTGCTAATTCCGCCTTATATATCATCCTATGATACTGCAACAAATTTTGCACCAGACTTTAATGATGCATGGGCAATTTCCTTGGAAAGGATAAAGGAAGATTCAAAGCCTAACGCTATAATAAATTCCTGGTGGGACTTTGGGCATTGGTTTAAATACTGGGCAGACCGTCCAGTTACCTTTGACGGCACAAGCCAGAATACACCCCCCGCTCATTGGATAGGGAAGGTCCTTCTAACAGGCGATGAAAAGCTCGCAATAGGAATATTAAGAATGCTTGATTGCGGCAGCAGGGAAGGCTTTATTACAATTTCAAAATATACCAAAGACGGGACAGAAGCCATTGATGTACTATATGAGATCATGCCTCTAGAGAGAGAATATGCAAAAAAAATCCTAGTTGAAAAATTCAATGAAAAATGGGCTGAAGAAATACTAAACAAAACCCATTGTGAGCCTCCTGAAAACTATTTCATAACCTCTGAGGATATGGTGGGAAAAAGCGGTGTATGGGCGCATTTCGGCAGTTGGAGTTTTGACAAAGCATTGGTATATAACATATTAAAGAAGAAGGAATACAGCAACGATCTGGATAAAAGCATTAAATTCCTGCAGGAAAGGTTTAACTATAGCAAAAATGATGCAGAAAAGCTGTTTTATGAAGTACAATCAATAATAACAAGTGACCAGGCAAACAGCTGGATTGCGCCTTGGCCCGGCTATGCAGGATCTGCAGGATGCGAAAAAATAGGCAACCTGACATTAAGCTGCGCCATATCAGGCATTCCATTAATAGCTAACTTAAGCACTAATGAGATTTATGCGGAAAGCACAACGGGAAGAGTGCACCCAAAATTAGCATCATTCCCTACAGACCAAGGCATAACTTTAAAGGAATATAATGAATCTATCATAACTTTGCAGAATGGCAGGAGCCTTGGAGTTGCATTAGTAAAAGACGGCGAAAGCTATAATGCTGTTGTAATGGATTCTGACCTTACATCATCAATATTCACAAGGCTTTTTTACCAAGAAGGCGTAGGCTTAAGGCACTTTAAAAAATTTAGTGACGAAACAACCCTGTTTGGAGGCAGGATTATAGTCTGGAAAGTGGATTGGGAAGGCAATGATACAGCCTAGAAATAAGAAATCTTCAAATAATTTTTAAATTCTGCTAAAATTAGCTTGTCGCAATGAAAGGAAGAGTTTTTGCGGTAATACCCGCTTACAACGAAGAGAAGCACATATCTAAAATAATTAAAGAAACAAAAAAATATGTAGATTGTGTTGTAGTGGTTGATGACGGGAGCAAAGACAAGACAAGCGTCATGGCAAAGAAAAGCAATGCAATTGTCTTAAAACATCTTGTAAACCTGGGAAAAGGCGCCGCATTAAAAACAGGATGCGACTATGCTGTTGAAAACGCTGCAAGCTTCATAATTGCAATAGACGCTGATGCGCAGCATGATCCTAAAGAGATCCCACAATTCCTAGAAAGTTTAAATGGTAATGACACTGTACTGGGTTATAGGAAGCTAAACAAGAAAATGCCTTTTGTGCTGAAGTTCGGCAACTGGTTTATCAACAAAACAATAAGATTTTTATACGGCATAAAAATCAAGGACAGCCAGTGTGGCTATCGCGCATTTACTGCAAAAGCCTACAAGAAACTGAGGTGGAAGGCCTCTGACTACAGCATGGAAAGTGAGATGATAGCCAAGATTGGAAAATATAAATTGTCTTACGCGGAAATCCCCATAGAAACAATTTACTCCGATAAGTACAAGGGCACAACAGTATTAGACGGAATAAAAATTGTATTTAACTTATTAATCTGGAAATTAAATCATCTATAAAAATGGCGAAAATACTTGGAATTCAGATTTTAGGTGTATTGTTTGGATTCTTTATGATGTACTACACCTTCCTGCAGTACAAAAGGAGGGAGTTTACAATAAAAGAGTACAGCTTTTGGTTTGTATTCTGGGGGGCATTTGTTGCTGTTACCCTGTTTCCACAGGTACTTGACCCTATCCTTACCACCTTGAATATCGGAAGAACTTTGGATTTGTTTATTATAGGGGGTTTCCTTTTTATTGTATTCATCGTCTTCTATACTTATACATTAGTCAGGAAGAACCAAAAAAAGCTTGAAGAAGTTGTCAGAAACATAGCTATAAAAAGGAAATAATGGCATCTGTTAAATTGATAAAATTTCTGGACAAATATGTAGGCTGCTTGGCTTGTTTATTTTTGTCTATACTCAAAATATTTGAAGGCAAAAAAATTAACGGTTTGAACAATATCCTCGTAATACAGCTATGGGGCTTGGGGGAAACTGTACTGACATTGCCTGCGATAGAAGCCCTAAGGCAGAAATACAAAAACAGAAGTATAGATGTTTTAGTTACCGACAGGAACAAAGAGGCTTATTTTAAGAATAGGGGCATCAGCAATGTTAGGTTATTGGGCTTAAATCCCACTTCCATAACATTATTCATGCTTGGAAATTTCAAAAAATATGATCTGGTTATAGATATGGAAGAATACCTAAATGTTTCCTCTATTGTTGCATTTTTTGTCGGAAAGCGCAGAATTGGATTTTCCCATGGGATAAGATCGAGATTATATACGGATAAAGTCTATTACAATGATAAACAGCATGTTGTTTATACGTTTCTAGACCTATTAAACCCATTAGGAATAAAAAAGATTATAGACAGATTAAACAAATTAAATTTTTCTGCTAATGATAAAAAAAATGTTGATAGCCTGTTAAAAAAGTTTAACATTGGAAAAAAAGGTTCCCTTGTTGGATTTGGTGTAGGCGCGGCTGAAAGCGCGAAATCAAGAATGTGGCCAAAAGAAAGGTTTGCTAAAGTCGCTGACTACTTAATAAAAAGGTATGATGCCAAAATAATCCTAATAGGGAATAATGAAGAAAAAAAGTATATTAATGAAATACAAGATTTAGTAATTAATAAAAATAATTTGTTTGACACATCTGGAAAAATTAACACGAGAGAAATGTTTTATTTAATTAGCCTGTGCAAACTTTTTATTGGCAATGATTCTGGTCCGATGCATGTTGCTGCTGCGCAAGGCGTAAAAACAATAGGCCTGTTTGGATGTAATTTGCCTGTAAGATTCGCTCCATTTGGAAAAAATGGCTATTACCTTTACAAAAAAGACAATCAGGATGCATGTATTAATGTGCATAAAGGTGAAGTTGGAGAGTGCAAATTCGGAAGGGAAAATGCTTGTGTAAAGAAGATACAGGTAAGTGATGTTATTTCTTTGATTGATAAGGTTATGAAAAAAATAAATAGAACGGTTTAATCTCAAAATGATTAAAAACGATTATAAGTAGTTATAAAAATTAATCATCAAGCTTATTTTTGTCCGCTTCCTGTTATGGATAATAGGCTGCCACTGCCTAAAGCCAAAGGCATTTTCCCATCCCATTTCTGTATTGTCAGATAGTCTACATATTTTGGGCTCTTAAGCAATTCTTCATTTATTATCCTAATAGCTTCTGCCTCTCCTTTAGCCTGCTCAATTTTTTGTTTTGCTTGGAACTCCACAACCTTTAGGTTATTTTGTTCCTTTAACGCATTTTGTTCAGCTGTAACTTTTTGCTCAATCGCAAGGTTAAATTCCCTGCTGAAATCAAAATTAGTAATCGAAAGGTCGTCTAGGACTATATAATAGTTATTAAGTCTCTCTCTAAGTGCTGTTTTAATTTGCTCTTTGACTACTTCTCTTTTTGTGATTAATTCTTCTGCTATGGATTTTGCAGTAACAGCTTTTACTACCTCTTGTATCGATGGGCTTATTATTCTTTCCTCATATTCCGGCCCTATATTCTTGAATAAGTCATTAACTCTGTCTTTATTTATGTGGTAATTCAGCGCAACTTCTGTTGAAACTATCTGTAAATCCTTGGATGCCGCAGACGCATGTGCATTGTATATCCGAGTCCTTACTTCAAATTTATACTGCTTTTCAAAAAAAGGAATTTTAAAATGTATCCCCTCATCGTAAGTTTTATCTTTAATTCCTATAAAAGTATTGAATACAACTCCTTTGTTGCCAGCTCCTACCACAAAAAAAGAATTCCACAATAACAAGATTATAACAAAAGTAATTGTTACCTTCTTTATAGTTTCTCCTCTAATTTTAATCTCTTTGGACTTTTTTATGTTGGTTACATCTTTTTCAATTGCCATACCATCCACCAACTATGTCTAAAGTGGCTACTTTATTTAAACCTATGTATTATCTGATTTTCTTGTTGCCGGTAACTTTTGGGATTATAAAAACAAATAATAACACTAATAGGACTAAAGCTGACAAGCCAATTTTTAGGTAAAGCTCATTATAATCTGCTGATTGGCTGATTTGCGGGTCGTTATTAAATTGGTAGGGAGTAACTTCGAGATTTCCATTTTTATCTTTAACTTTCAATTTATTTCCTTTAAGGACATCTCTGAAATCCCCATAGTATGACAAGACTCTAGCTGCATTCGAGATGTCCTTTATTGAATGTCCTGTCACAACAATCGAGACTTTGCCATTTGGCGTATCATACGCTTCAATATACCCAGTATTTGGCTCATAATTCGATTTACAATTTTCTCCTTGACTTCTTAATTCCATGATTAGGGGATTATTACATGCATGCCCTATAAGTATTGAATTTACTGAATGTATATTATCCACTTCACTTGCTAATTTAACATCTTCCACGCTTAAATCACTCGCCTGTACTTTTAGCTTTTGGTTACTTAAAAAGAAAGTTGCACTGGAAAGTTCATTTTGGATATAGGTTTCAACCAAACCTATAATTTTCCCACCAGATAATGTATAAGTTTCGCCCTTTCTTAATGCACCTGTTTCCATACCATTAATTATAAAACTGGCATCATTTAAGTCTACATAATTTAATGTGGTTTCGTAATCTAAATTTTCGATAGTATACGTTTTAGTATCCCCAGAACGCATAGTATCTATAATTGAAGAAGTATCGTATAATTTTTCTTCTCCATTTTGGTCTAAAACGGTATATGACAAAGAAACAGCAATATCCGAGCCGGCAATAACCTCCTCGGCAGAAGCCTTGTCACCAACAACCATTATTCCATCAAACTTTCCATCAACCAGTATTGGAGAAGGATAATTTGCAAAATCATAGGCAAATGTAGTAAAAGCTAATGCAATAAAAATAAAAAGTGCAGATATGATTTTTTCCAATTTTTCAACCAAAATGCTCATATTCCCCATAAGTAAAAAACCCTGCAAGCTGCTTTAGCCTTGCTAGCTTAGGAAACAAATTTTTCTCCAAGCTGCTTACATTCTCAAACAACTCAAAAACCTCCGGCTTAAAAATATAAATTCCTGCATTAACAATATTAGTGGAACTTTGCTTCGGCTTTTCCTGGAAATCAATAATAAGGTCTCCATCTAGTATGGAAGTTCCGTATCCAGTTGTTTTTTCTCTTGTCATCAGGCCCATTGTAGCCATTTTATCAAGCTCTAAATGCTTTTTAGCCATCTTTAATAAGTCAAAGTTATTGTAAGTATCCCCGGACATTGCTATAAAACTGTTTTTTAACCTATCTTTAACAGATTGCAATGCCTTTGCATTTCCTTTTGAATCAGTCTCAACAATTTCAACATTAATTTTTGAATCAGAAACTTCGCTTAATAATAAATTGATATTTTTAGTATGCTGTGTCACAATATATAAATTTGTAATTCCGTTCTTCGAAAAAAACTCAATTTGGCTCTTTATCAGTGATTTTCCCTTGAATTTTTTTAACGAGTTTTCTTGATGTTCTCCTTTAATCAGCAAAACTGCAGTATTAATGGACTGCTCCTGCAATCCTTTTCTTAGAAAAAACTCGATTGCTTGGCTTCTTGACCTTATTACAGAGCCGTCCACTTTGCTGTCAACTAATTCAAGCAAACTCTTATCCACACTTATTGCTATTTTGGGCTTTCTTTGGTTTTCTCGGCTTTTCATAAGTATGAAGAAGTATAATAAAGTCATACTTTTTATATCTTTCTGTTTATTTATATTCTTTAGTATATATTTATTAACGAAATATTTAAATACTATTAGTATGAACTATTCATACTATAAGTTCCATTTTTAAAAATTTCCAGATTCAAAAATGTCACTAAACAAACAAATTTACTGGGAAAAGAGTGAAGAAGACATTCTTAGTAATAATTTTTCCAATTCTTCAAGAGAAAAATTAGAAAATCTTTTACCTAAGAGAACTTGGAAATCAATTAGAAGAAAGGCTGAGAGAATGAACATGAAAAGGATGGATTATTTTAAATCCTTACGACCAAAGAATCATCATTTTTTCAAAAAATGGTCTGAAGAAATGGCGTATATACTAGGATTCATAGCAGCAGATGGATGCATTGCAAAGAATAGGAGTTCATATAAACTTTACTTCTCAATTCATGAGAAAGACAAAGACCTCTTAGAGAAAATCAGAAAAATATTAGCACCAAAAAATAAAGTTTCATATTACAAAAAAGAAAGAATGTATCACTTTAGCTTTGCTTCTACTGAAATGTATAATGACCTTATGAAATTGGGTGTGACAATCAGAAAAACATTTACTATTATGCCTCCAAAGATTCCTAAGGAATACCTTAGGCATTATTTAAGAGGTCTTTTTGATGGCGATGGTTGTATCCATATATTTAAACGAAAGGATTGTGTAAGAACCCTTCCATCAGTTTCGTTAGTTGGAAATATTAATATGGTTAACTATGTTAGGAAAGTGTTTAATAACCTAACTAACTCTAAATTGAAGGCTTATAAGATCACAGCCAAATATGGGAATATTATGGGTAAATTGAATTACACCTGTAAAAATGCTGTAAAGATACTTGATTTTCTTTATAAGAATTCAAACATCTACTTAGATAGAAAATACAAAAAATGTTTACACATAAAGGAGGTTATGCCCTATGGAGATTATTAATAAGGTTTGGGGGCATGAGGAGATTATCGTTAATACACGGGACTATTGCGGTAAGAAATTAGTTCTAAATAAAGGATTTAGATGCTCTATTCATTGGCATAAGATTAAAGATGAAACTTTTTATGTAAATAAGGGAAAGGTATTTCTAGAAATAGGCAATGAAAAGAAGATATTATTACCTGGAGATTCTATAAGGATTATACCAGGTACCAAACATAGATTTTCTGGTTTAGAAGATTCAGAAATTATAGAATTTTCAACTCACGATGATTCTTCCGATTCTTATCGAAAGGAACAGAGTGGTCTAGTAGATTTAAAGACATTGGGGTTACCAGAATGAATAATAGAAGGTATAAATGGCCGGGGAATATTGAAGTTAAGTGTGATCCACGCAGGGATATCTATAGGAGGTATGTTCTGAAAATATTTCCAAAAGACGGAAATGTGGTCAAGAAAGAAATATTGGTTATAATGCTTAATCCAAGTGATGCGGACAATGATTGGTCAGATCACACTTGTAAAGTTTTAATGAAGATATGTAAGTGCAACGGATATAATTCTATTACTATTTGTAATCTTTTTTCATCCAGAGGGCAAGTTGAGAAACTTAATGAGTTTATGGAAAACGATAAAGCTAATGACGAAATAAGTGACAAAAAATTGGAAGAACAAATTGATAAATTTGATGAGGTACTTTGTGCTTGGGGTGGACCACACAATAAAATAAGATACAAAAAAATACTTATTGATAGAATTAAAAAAATCTTAAAGATTTTAAAATCTCAAAAGTTAAGAGGCAAAAAAATATTAAAATTAAAAATTGATAAAAAGTCTGGGAAGTTATATCCTTCCCACCCGCAAGGTAAGCACGCAAACATAGAATTTAAGCCCTATTGCATAGAGGATATAAACATTAGTGAATAGAGAAAAATGAAATATTTAGTAACCGGCGGAGCAGGATTCATAGGCTCAAATCTTGCTTTGGAGTTCGAAAAGCAGGGCCATGAAGTTACAATAATTGATAATTTACTAACAGGGAACAAAAATAATTTAAATGGGTTTAAAGGGGAATTCAAAGAAGCCGATGTTTCCAATAATAATTTTAAAATTAATGGAAGATTTGATGCAATATTCCATGAGGCCGCAATAACCGATCCCCGCTATCCGAATGACAAGGAAACATACAACAAAAATGTCCAAGGATTCAAAAATATGATAAAATTGGCTCAAAAAAACAATGCAAAATTAATTTATGCCTCTACTGCATCTTTGTACGGAAATGGAAAAGTTCCAATGCAGGAAGACCAGAAAAAAGAACTGCTAAGCGCTTATGGAAGCTCAAAATGGGACATGGATAACATGGCAGAAAAGTTATTTGATAAAATGCATATAGTTGGCTTGCGCTATTTTAATGTCTTCGGGCCAAGGGAGAAATATAAGGGGAGGGCAGCATCCATGGTTTACCATTTAGGCAAACAAATGAAAGAAGGCAAAAATCCAAGAATCTTTAAGTTTGGCGAGCAAAAACGCGACCATATTTATGTAAAGGACGCTGTTGACGCAACAATAAAGGCATTAAATGCAAAAGAAAGCTGCATAGTAAATGTTGGCACTGGAACTGCTACGACATTTAGTGAGTTAATAAAAGTATTGAGTGAATTTTTGGGAAAAAATTTAGAGCCTGAATATTTTGACATGCCTTATGATCAAAAAACATATCAAAGCAATACTCAAGCTGATACAAAAAAAGCAAAGCAGTTTCTTGGCTTCAAGGCAAAATGGGATTTAAAAGAAGGAATAAAAGATTATTTTAATTGGTTAAATAAAAATGGGTGGGATAATGAATAGCCTCATAAAAATTATAGAAAAGTTCAAAGACAAAAAAATTCTTGTTTTAGGGGATGTAATGCTGGATAAGTATATCTGGGGCAATGTAAGCAGGATAAGCCCGGAAGCGCCTGTCCAGATAGTGAATGTGGTTAAAGAAGAGTATGTGCCAGGGGGAGCTTCAAATGTTGCAGCGAATATCGCTGAGCTTGGAGCAAAAGTCTGGATGGCAGGGGTAGTTGGAAACGATGAAACAAGAGACAAGCTGATTAAGGGCATGGCAAAGAAAAGGATTAATTCGAATTACCTCATATCGGACCCGGAAAAAAGAACTATATTAAAAGTCAGGATTTTTGGAGGCAAGCAGCAGCTTTTGAGGTTTGACTACGAAAAAAAAGGAGATATACACACAGACACAGAAGAAAAAATACTTAATGCAGTCAAGGAAATAATAAAAGACATTGATGCTGTAATTGTTTCTGATTATGCAAAAGGCACTATAACCAGAGAGTTAATGGAAGCCTTGAAGGAATTATGCAAAAAGAATAGTATACTTTTAATTGTTGATCCAAAGCCTGAGCATAAGGAATATTATAAAAATGTCACATTAATAACTCCAAACGTCTCTGAGGCAAAAAAAATGGCTGGATTAAGCGAAGACGATAAAGAAAATGTTGAAAGCGTAGGAAAAAGCCTTCTTGCAGAATTAAATAGTAATGTCCTGGTAACAAGAGGCGAAAAGGGCATGTCGCTGTTTGAAAAAAATGGAAAAATATTGAACATACCAACATACGCCAAGCAGGTCTATAATATAATCGGCGCAGGAGACACTTCTGTTGCAGCCTTGACGCTCGCTTTGGTCTCAGGCGCAAATTTAGAAGAATCTGCAATAATTGCAAACCATGCTGCAGGCATAACTGTAGGAAAAGTAGGGACCTCAACTGTAAGCATAGAAGAATTAAAGGAGAGTATTGAAAATGCATAAAGCTTTATTCCTCGATAGAGATGGTTGTTTGAACGACGACACAATGTACCCACATAAAGTAGAGCATTTTAAATTGCTTCCAGGGGTTATAGAAGGATTAAAAAAATTAAAGAAAGATTACATTTTTATTATAATAACAAACCAGTCCGGAATAGGCAGGGGCATTTTCCAAGAAGAAGATATGCACAAATTCAATGAAAAGTTACTCAATGAATTAAAAAAAGGAAGTATAGAGATTAAAAAAATATACTACTGCCCGCATGCTCCTGAAGAATTGTGCAAATGCCGAAAGCCTCACACAAAATATGTAAGGGAGGCTGAAAAGGAATTTGGCATTGACATAAAAAATTCATGGGTTATGGGGGATCATCCGCATGATGTTGAGATGGGCATAAAAAACGGCTGCAAATCTGTTTACCTGCTCACAGGCCATGGCAGCAATCATTTGGAAGACTTAAAAAACAGCGAAATAAATCCTAATTTCATAGCCAATAATTTTTTAGAGGCAGCAGATTTCATTATTAAAAGTAGTAAAACAAAGTAAAAATGCCACAAAAAATAAAAAATGTTAATGAATTGAAAAGGATCGTAGCAGAACTAAAAGCCCAAAACAAAAAAATAGTTACTACAAACGGTGTTTTTGATATTCTGCATATTGGTCATATAAGATACCTACATGAAGCAAAAAAATTAGGAGATACACTCATAGTGGCTATAAACTCGGATTCCTCTACAAAAAAAATAAAGGGCCCTAAAAGGCCGTTAAACAATGAAAATGACAGGGCAGAAGCCCTTGCAGCATTGGAATGCGTTGATTATGTTGCAGTATTTAACGAGGAAAATCCTATAAAGATTCTTGGTATTATAAAGCCAGATTTTCATGTAAAAGGTGGCGATTATGATATTAGCCAGGTAATTGAAAAGGATGCTGTGGAAAAAAATAATGGGAAAATTGTTTTGATTCGGAAAGTTAAGGGTTACTCAACTACGGACTTCATAAATAGGACAATAAAAGTTTATAACAATTAAGATAAGGAATTAAAATAGCGCATAAATAAAAGGCGACAAGGCGATGCTTTAGCTAAAAATAATTAATATACCCGCTAAAATAAGCATAATAATTATTGAGGCAAGCCACTATGCTTTTCTCGCTCTCAAAAAATTACAGAGTTCCATTAATAACAGTTATTTTCCGGCAATTTGTCTGGGATGAATGGAATTCTTTATACTTTTTACTATTTCCTTGGCAATTTCATCTGAGAAATAGGGGTTGTAATGGTCGGAATCAACATACAAGTTCTCACTTCTATTCTCCTGCATATCTGCAAGCCAGATAATGTTTTTCCGGTCATTAAAACTTAGATTATCATACCGTCCCCTTAAAATCTCATAGCCTAACTTACCATTCATAGATATGTTTAGGATATGCGGATATTTATTGTATACTATATGATTTGACAAATTATACTTATATAGGGGAATTGGCTGAACGACAAAGTAAGTTTTAATCCCAAAGTTATTGCTAACCGATTCAATTATTTTCTTATTGATGAAATACCTATTGGTAATGTCTATTAATTCCTTCTCTCCCTTGATTAAGCGATTATCCCCGCTAGATAAAAGGTATGCTGCAATTCTCGCCATCGGCAGCTCAGACAATGCATTTGCCACTTTATTTTTTCCAGCCATGTAGCCGCTAAGCTGGGGTGTAAATTTTGGCTGGGAATCCGGAGCATTATAATCATTCAGCAAATCAAGGTATATGCTCATATCGGGTATTTGATTTTTTCTAATAAGGTTTTGTAGTAAGATTCCTTCCTGAATGCTAAAATAAGCGCCAATTCCAAAATTATAAACGCATACGCTGGTAAAATTATAATTATTCCTCAATCTGTACTGAATTCTTGATGCAATTGTATCATTATCTCCAATACCATACCCGAACGCAGTAGAGCCTCCGAAAAGAAAGATGTTATAATTGCTCCTATTAAGGGGGTAGCTGCATTGATCCTGAATATATCGAAAGCCTTCCTCGTGAATATTTAAAAATTTGCCCTCTTTAGCCTTCCTCGTGAATTGTATATAAGGCTCATATTTGAATTCTTGGTTGTACCATGATTCATGCCCCAAAGCTAAAATATCTTCCTCGCTAAGATTTGGGTAAACTTCCTTTAGTGTTTCCATGCCGAAGCGCATTGAGCCCTTAGGAACCTTGTCTTCAAAGAGAACAATGAGCAGCTGCAAGAATAAATTCAAAAAAATGAGCAGCAGTAATGTATTTAATAATATTATAGATATAGATTTATAAAACTCTATTAGCCTTTTAAGACTTAGCATATTTCTTGCTACCCCATTATATCTTGAGAGTTTTCGTATCTTTATATTAAAATCTATCTAAACGGGGTATGTGTTTAGCAGCCTTGAAGTCGAGCCCCTTTGCAAAGCATATCAAAAGAGGAGGTGGACGTCCGTGAGCAACCCCTCTGTCAATGCGCTTGTTATTTAACAAATGCTCACATCTTGACGCTACCCTTCCCTTCGCCAAAAGCCCTTGCGCAGTTGGAAACTTTGCATAACACTACCAAAACGTTTATAATTATCTTATTTTGCCGAATTATAATGGGAAAGGCAATAATATTAATATCACTGGTGCTTGCAGTACTTGCTTCATTCTCTATCTATTCTCTGGTAATTAAGTTTTATGTTGACCCGTATCTGGAGAATTATTCTGCGTTAAACAGGGCTAGAATGCTATTTGAATTCTATAACACGAAAATTGATTCCGATAAAGTGTACTATTGGGGGGCTTCTGATATAAAAGAAGATGTGGATGCAAGCTTAATAGATGAACTAAATAGCTCATTCAGGCATTATAACCTCGGTAATCCTGCATCAACTCCTTTAATAAGAAGTGCAGAATTAGAGTCTGCAATTAATTCAAAACCCAAGTCGGTAGTGATGGGGGTTGGTTACATGAGTTTCAGCGAACAATGGTTGTTTCCATATGACCAATATGCGCTTATTTCAGAGTATGTTAATTTAAGGGGGTCTAATTTGAACCTCGTGTATAACAAAACTTATAAGGAACTGTTAAATATGAATAGATTGAAATTGTTGCTATACAAGAGAAAATTTATCAATGCTGCGACAGATAAAAATATTGAATTACTAAAGCATAGTGTATTGGGGGGTAAAAAGCCCGATTTCTACAAAAAATATAACTCAGATTTTAAATCCGAGGGCATTTTATTGCAGTATAATGAATTGCATGATCCTGAATTTATAACAAAGCTGGAGGCTAAAACAGACTTTAAAGAGTACAATGTTCCTGATGGAATAAATGCAGAAAAATTGGCTTTTAAACTTATGGTTCAGAAACTGTCAAAAAATAAAATAAAGGTCATTGTAGTGAAGATACCGCTAAATCCTAGTTTAGTGAAAAAAATACCTAACGAATATAAAAAGAATTTCGACGCCTTTCTAGACGAGACCGCTCAACAATACAACTTTACCGTGTTAGACTATACTCTTCGTTATAATGAATCGTATTTTTATGATGCGCACCATCTTAACAGAAATGGAAAAGAAATTTTTTCAAAAGATCTGGGATTAAAAGTAATAAAAATGGTAAGTTAACCTAAAATGCTGTTTAATTCGCTGCAATTTGCAATCTTGATGATCGTTGTACTCCTAGCTGTCGAATTATTTAGGAGAAATGCTCTGAGATTATCGTTACTACTTGTGTCAAGCTACGTGTTTTATTATACTGACAGCGGCCCCATGTTTGTTCTGCTTTTGTTTTCTTCATTACTCAGTTTTTATACCGGGAAGAAGGTATATGAAAACGTTGCATTAGGAAAAAGAAAATTTTTTCTTATCCTCAGCATAGTTGGTAATTTGGGGGTGCTTGCTTTCTTCAAGTACACAAATTTCGCAATAGGCGTAGCCAACGATATAGGAAAGCTGTTTGGAGCAAGCCCTTCATTAAGCACGTTAAATATAGTTCTGCCTGTAGGCCTGTCTTTTTTCACATTCCAAACAATGGGTTATACCTTCGATATCTATAGGGAAAAATTAAAGCCTACTAATTCATTTTTAAAATACGCTCTTTTCATTTCCTTTTTCCCACAACTCGTAGCAGGACCTATTGTCAGAGCCTCAGAATTCTTGCCTCAGCTTGAAAAAAAGGTTTTAATAATAGGCGAGAATCTAAAACATGGTTTAACTTACATTGGCTGGGGCTTAGTTAAGAAAGTCGTTTTTGCAGATAACATTGCTTCTCTTGTTGACTCTATCTTCTCTAACCCCATTGGTCTGAGCTCGTTTCACATAATAATTGGAACTTTGGCATTTGGAGTGCAAATTTATTGCGATTTTTCAGGATACGCCGATATTGCTATTGGTACTGCAAGGATATTCGGTTTTAAACTCCCAAAGAACTTTAATAAGCCTTATTTTGCGCGCAACCCTTCTGATTTCTGGAGCAGGTGGAACATAACCCTTTCGACATGGCTTAGAGACTACCTGTATATTCCCTTGGGGGGGAATAGAAAAGGAAGATCTAGGACTTTCATTAACTTAATGACGACTATGTTTCTTGGTGGATTGTGGCATGGTGCTGCGTGGAATTTCGTAATTTGGGGCATATATCATGGAACATTGTTAGTGGCGTATAAGTGGGTTACAGATAGATTCAGCCTAATTAAGAGCAGAATTACTTCTGTTCTTATTACGCAATATTTTATATTTTTGGGTTGGCTGATTTTTAGGGTTGGGAACTCTGAGCACTTATTATTTGCTGTAAAGAAATTCTTATTTTTAGACTTCTTTTCTGGAGGTATATCCAAGATTATGCCTTTTTTTCTGGAAAATAAATTTTCAATTCTTCTTATTATGGCATTCTTTTATTTGCATGCTTTATCTTATAAAATGCCCAATATTCTTGAAAGAATTAATTCGTCAAGATTGAGTTATTGGTTTGCATATGTAATGGTTATCACGTTGCTTCTGTTCTTATTTACCCCTAGTGCGAGTAAAGCTTTTATTTACTTCCAATTTTAGCTGTAAGTGAAAGGTATTTAGTGACGCTAAAGCTTTTACTTGATCACACCCCCGAAATGGGATATGTCAAAAACTACCCATCAGAGATCTTACCATTACCCATAAATATATGCTAATATGTTTATATTATAAGAGGTGATATTTATGTATTTTGGAACAAATCACTCAATTAGCAATATAGGAAATCACTGGGAAGCTTGTAATCTTAGAGATTTGCGTTTAAGCAATCGTGCAAGTGAGATAGGTAGTAAAATGTTTGAGAAACCAAATAGTCTGATACCGCATCAAATGGGGGACTGGGCTTCTACAAAAGCCTGTTATCGCTTTTTGGACAACCCTTCCGTGAAATATAGTTCGCTCATATCCCCTTATTTTAGTGAAACTAAAAAAGTCGTAATGGGTTATGATACTGTTTTGTGCATTCATGACACTAGCGAGATAAATTATGGTGTCTCTTCAGAAATAGATGGCTTATCTCAAGTTGGCAAAGGCCTAAGCAAAGGCTTTCTATTACACACCTCGCTAGCAATCGTACCTTCACCTTTTCCAAAAGTTCTTGGTTTACTGCACCAGGAGATACACTATCGAAAGCCAAAACCGAACAAAGAAACCAAGAAGTTGAGATATAGTAGAGAAAGAGAATCTGATTTGTGGAATAATGCTTTAAATGCTATTGGCTCATCCACTACTTCAACAAAATATGTTGATATTATGGATCGTGGTGCAGATATTTATAGAGTAATGGAAGATTCACTTTCTTTAAGCCATGATTTCATAATAAGAGCAGCTTATAACAGAAAAATCGTTTCTGAAAAGAAAAAACTGTTTGAACTAATTAAGGATACTAAACCTCTAGGCACTGTTAGATTGCTAATAAGAAAATCTTCCCAACACAAAAAAAGGATCGCTAAATTAAAGGTGGCTAGTAAAGAAATAGTTATACAACCATCCTATCCATTTCAAAATAAACGACCTTTAAAATGCAGAGTAATTTATGCTAGAGAGGTTAAACCCCAAAAAAAAGAAGGGCCTGTTGAGTGGGTTATACTTACCTCCCTCAAAGCAAACTCATTTAGAGAAAATTGCAAGGTTCTTGACCTGTATGCGATAAGATGGATTGTTGAAGAATATCACAAATGTTTAAAGACTGGATGTCGGCTTGAAGAAAGACAATTAAAAGACAATAAAAGAATAGAAAGACTGATGGATTTTTTAAGTGTCGTTGCATTGAGGCTGCTTCAGATTAAAGAACAAGTTAAAAGCGGACAGCATCTGTTTTCCAAGGATTATATTGATGGTGTAACGCTGGAAGTTCTTGAAAGAAAAACCTTGAAAGATACGGATTCAATGACATTAAAAGATTTTTGGATAGAGGTTGCAAAAATTGGGGGATTCCTAGGAAGAAAAAATGATGGAGATCCAGGATGGATTACGATATGGCGAGGTTGGGATGAAGTCCAAAAGTTATGTGAAGGTGCGAGGCTCGTAAGATGTGGGTAAGGATGAGATCAGAGATGGGTGGCATATTTTATTAAGCTAAACAATAGCATGGTTTTTGCCACTCAAAATTCCACTTATGATGGGTAGTTTTTGAGTACACAAAATTCCATGCAACGTATAGCTACATGTAAACCACTTATGAAACATAAGTGGAACTTTGTTGTTTGAAAAGGAGGTTTTAAATATATGTTCTTAAATTAGCGTCTCAAAATAGCGATGTAGTTCGCAGTTTTAATGATTGGAAAGAGCAGGTGTAAGATGGCTTCATTTGATAAAATTTGGGGTTTTTTGAAGGTACGGAAGAGATGGTGGCTTATTCCATTAATGATTATTGTCTTTATGGGCATACTAATCATCTTAGGGCAGGGCAACAATTTACCGTTTGTTTATGATACATTGTGGTAATGGGTTGCCTAATGTAGCGAGCGTGACACCGAAAATGGCACATTTTCAAGTATACCTTATGGGAAAGTACCGCATAGAAAGTCTTATTTCTCCCTAAGCTGATACTTATTCCAGCTAATTCTGCTGGAATTCTACCATTCACCGAAGCCCACGGCTTCGATACCTTTTTAAAACTCCGCTTTTTATTGGGATGATTATGACAACAAAATTATCTATAATAGTTCCTGCCTACAACGAAGAAAAAACAATTTTAAAAGTTATAAATAAAGTGAAAAATGTAAAGCTCGGAAATATGAAAAGAGAGATAATTGTTGTTGATGATTTCTCAAGAGACGGCACAAGAAATCTGCTTGAAAGGCTGCAGGACCGCAAATTAAAAATATTCTTCCATGAGAAAAACAAAGGCAAGGGTGCTGCAATAAGGACGGCCTTAAATCATGCTACTGGAGATATAATGCTTATACAGGATGCTGACCTGGAGTATGATCCCAAGGAGTACAAAAAATTGCTTAAGCCTATAATAGAAAGCAAGGCAAAGGTAGTTTACGGCTCAAGACTGGCATCAATAAGGAAAAACCTGAGAAAGATGTATAAGCTGCATTACTTCGGAAATTTATTTCTTACTGCTATAACCAGCATATTGTATGGGACTAAAATAACTGACATGGAGACTGGCTACAAGGTATTCAAAAAGGAGGTTATCAAAAATATTAATCTAAAAGCGAAAAGATTTGATTTTGAGCCGGAAATAACCGCTAAAATTCTGAAAAAGGGCTACAAGATTACTGAAGTCCCCATAGATTTTATGGGAAGAAGATTTAGCGAAGGCAAAAAAATCACGTGGAAGGATGGAGTAAAGGCCCTGCTTTACCTGATAAAGTACAGATTTACTGATTAGGTTTCTTATTCAAATCCAATTCATCGTCCTGCACGTACTCAAGATTGTTTTTTAAGGCAATATAAGCTTTCTGCAGCTCCCTGCCAAGATATGCTGCATGATCTTTCCGTATCGGAAGCTTTTCCTTATTTATCATTGTCTGGTATATGTCCACTGGCTTTTTCCCTACGACCTTTAATGCAATCTTATTTTTATCTTTGCAGAATCCAACTTCTATATTTTTGTTTTCCCTGTCCAACCTTATTAAAAAATAGTTCTTGCCATCAATTACAAATTCCTTTTTGTCATCATAAAGGGCGATTATCTCCTTAGCCCCCTTGCCTTCAACCTTAAAGCCTGCAATGTCTTCATTTTTATCCAAATCAAAAATTCTGATTGCGTTGACAGGGCATGCTATTCCAGCATCGATAATGCCTTTTGCAGCAGTCTCTCCGCATTTTACTTCCTTGCTATAGAGCCCGTCATTTATTCCTGAGTCTAGTAATTTTGCTTTCTTGCCTTTCAGCTCAAAATGGTCCGGAGCTATTGCTGCGCATCTGCCATTTCCTATGCATGCATTCTTATTGTACTCAATCCTTAATTTGCTGCTCATAAGCACAAGCAACATGGCATATTTTAAAGATTTTTTGTTTCATAACATTAATAGTATTAGGGAAAGAATTAAAAGCCCCGACTAATTGCTTCACTATAAATTTAAGATGATATCTATAATTATCCCCGCTTATAATGAGGAAAAAAGGCTGCCGGAAGCGCTAAATAGGATGCTAATCTATCTTAAAAAAAGAAAATTAAAGAATGAAATAATTATCGTGGCTGACAAAAGCAGAGACAGGACATTAGAAGTGGTCAAAGATTATTCAAAAAGATACAAAAATATTAGATATGTATATAACCCTAAAAAACAGGGCAAAGGATATGCAATCAAGAAAGGGGTTTTGGCTTCAAAAGGAAGTCTTGTTTTGTTTGCAGATGCAGATACCTCAACTCCAATAACCGAGCTTGACAATTTTATGCCGCAAATTAATGGCTATGATATAATTATAGGTTCCAGGGAACATAAGGATTCTGTTGTCAAGAAAAAGCTAGTGTCCAGAGTTATACTAGGAAACTTGGGAAATGTCCTGCTGAGATTGCTATTAATCAGAAAGATAAAGGATACGCAATGCGGCTTTAAGCTATTCAATGGATATATTGCAAGGAAGCTTTTTTCATTATCAAGGATAAGAGGCTTTGGGTTTGATTTTGAAGTATTATTCCTGGCGCAAAAAAACGGCTATAAGATAAAGGAGATGCCTGTAAACTGGACCTATTGCGAAGGAACTAAAGTCACGTGGCAAAGCCATTTTGCAACGCTAAAGGAGCTTTTTGAGATAAAGTTAAACCAATTGTTGGGAAAATACGGGTTATGATGATAAGCAAAATCTACAAGGAATTATGCACAAACAAAGCCAAAAAAATCTATGAAGAATGCGGTAAATACATTATTGGCGGTGTTTTGGATGTCGGTTCCGGAAGAGGCTACATAGCAAAGGAAATTTCGAAATACGGAAAAAATGTACAATGCCTTGATGTTAAGGACCATAACCTTACAGACCTGCCTCTAAAAATATATGACGGCAAAAGGATACCATTCAAAGCAGGCTCATTTGATACAGTGCTTGTATGCTATGTGTTGCACCATGCAGACGATCCCACAGGGTTATTAAAAGAATGCATAAGGGTATCAAAAAAAAGGGGTATAATATTCGAGGACAATGCAGACAGCTTATTGACAAAACCGCTGGATATTCTGTTTAACAGACTACATGGTGTTGATACACCGTTAAACTTCAGAAGTATAAGCCAGTGGATCAAAGAATTCAAAAAATTGAATCTAAAAATAATAAAGATTAAAAGAGGGGTGGAAAAACAATGGTTTTACCCTGGTGTAGAGCACATTATGTTTGTTGTGGATAAGGTATAAGGCAAAATGGCAATGAAAGACGCTTACGAGTCGATGTTTGGCGCAGAAACAGTTACAGAATCAGGGCAATTCATGCCGGATATTCTTCCGTTAACGCTAAATAAGCCCCTAATAAAGGGGGTGATGGATCATGCAAAAAAAGAGCATAAATGGGTTTTGGCCTTCGTTATAGGGACAAAACCCTGCTTCTATAAATTCTACGGAAGCATAGTGGCTGCTGACAAAGCTAAAATACCTTACATTGTAATTAATTCAAACCAGCATTATGATGACATCCTTACACATGGGATAAGGGAATTTGATTTCCAGGGCAAAATTGCCTCTAACTTGTCTATCAGGGGGGACTTAGCCCAGAAATCCGCTGAGCTGATGATAAAGATGTCGTGGATTGCAAGGTACCTCAAGAAAACATGGCCTAGCGTTACAGTCATTCCTGTTGTTTTAGGGGACACGATAATGACAAGCATTGTTCCGGCAGCATGGATGTTTTCAAGGAACGAAAAAGCCATCCAAAATGAAGCTGGATTAAGGAGCATGACTCCCGAAGTAATGAAAAGGTACGATAAAGTAAGTGTTGAGGAGTTTATCGAGCAGCAGTTTAATGGCAAATGGATGCTTATGCGCAATGAGCCGTTTCCGGAGCAATGGGACACTTACACATCTGCAGCCGGTTCCCAATACCATTTTGCCCCTGTAGAGCTTAACAAGGAGCATCTTCTAAGGGAAGGCTACCCAGACGAAAACATATGGGTCATTGGAGGCGTTGTTGTAGATGCGCTTGAACTCAAGAGGAAAACAAAACCTGAAACCAGCATATTTGATATGTACCCTAATCTTGAAAATGGAGATTGGATAAGGGTTGATATTCACAGGAGAGAGAACTTAACGCCAAGAAGGTTCAGATCAATAATAGGCGCCATAAAGGATCTTGTAAGGAATGGCCGCAACATAAATTTTATTGAGATGAGCGCTACTAGGATGGCCCTTGATTTTTATGGTTTAAGAAAAGAAGTTGAAAAGCTAAAAAGCGAAAAGAATTTTTTATACACAACAGTTTGGCCGGAATATGGACATGTAATGGAATTCTTCGAATCTGACAAATGCATTGCTGCATTAACAGACTCTGGCGGCGTGCAGGAAGAGCTTAATCTTATAGGAAAAGCATGCATGACATGCCGCTTGACAACAGACAGGCCTGAAACGGTTTTTGACGCAAAAAGCAATATTCTTGTCCCTCCTGCAAGCAAGGACATGCTCGTAAAGATGATAAACCACATTTCCGATAATGAAAGCTTGAGGAAACGCATGGAGTCCTCAAAAAAGCTGTATGGAAGCAATGTAGGGAAAAAGTTTATTTCCATAGTTGCTGGGCTAATGGAAAGCAATGACAAGCCTTTCAAGTGGGCCCATGACACGCTAAAATTATGGAGAGACGATGAAAAAGGAATTGATTACCTATAAGCTAAAAAGTTTTGCAAAATCTCATTTTTATATTTTTATACTGCTTCTGCTGAGTTTGGCATTTTTTTCCTCAATCTTAAGCTCTTCAAAGACCCTAGGCAATATACATTACGTAAATGACATGACTTTCCAGTCTGAGAACATAAGGAAATTCCTTTTTGAATCTAACGGATTTCCATTATGGACCCCCTATTTCTATGCAGGACAGCCATTTATTGCTATACCTGAGCATTATCTGTTTGATCTAAATTTTCTTTACATACTTTTGTTTAGAAACATTTTCCTTTCAATGAATCTGGCTGTGATAAGCTATTTTTTTCTCGCTGGATTGGGAATGTATTTTCTCGCGTACGAGATTGTCAAGAAAAAGAATGCCTCTTTTATTGCCTCTATAATATTCATGTTCAACGGATTAATGCACACATTTATATTAAACGGGCATCTTAACATATTGGAGAGCTATGCTTTGATGCCTTTTGTTTTTTTGTTCGCTTATAAAGCTCTGAACAGCGGGAAATGGTTACTGAATTCTACTATTGCTGCATTTTTCTTTTCGATGATGGTTTATGCCGGAGGAGTAGTTTTCTTCCTCTATACTTGGCTTATAACCGGGCTTTACATAGCATGGAGTTTAATCGGAAAAAATTTCAAGAAAAGGCTTTTGAGGGCAATAATTGTCTCTGCGGTTATAATATTCCTATTATTTGGATTGTCCGCGCTAAAGCTATTGCCTGTCCTTGAGTTTACACAAATGTCTAGTAGGGCCGCTGGTGTTAATTATCAGGAATTTCTTGGTGAGCCAATACTCCTGGCTAACTTATGGAGCTCATTGATTAACGCCTCAAGTGATATTAGTTTCTCAGGAGCCATAGGAATAGCTCCTTTCATACTTTTATTATTTGGGTTGTTAAGCCTCAGAAAAAGAATGGTTATATTCTGTTTATCAATAATTATTTTGTCTATACTATTAGCGGCAGGAACTTTTGCCGCTAACTTACTCTACCATCTTCCTGGATTTGGGCAGATGAGGCATATTGAGCGGGCTTTGGTAATGTTTGTTTTTATAGCTCCGATAATTGTTGCTTATGGCTTCAATAATTTAGTAAACATCCTAAGAAAGTACAATAAAAATTTTAGGGAATGGCTCGTTTTTTCAGCTATTGTATTGGTTTTGACTGTTGAACTGGTATTGCTGCAGGAATTTCCCGTTTCTGCAGAAGTTACAAGACCGCTTAGCATACCAATACTCAACGAAGTGAGCAAGGACAAAAGCGATTTTAGGGTAGCGACCTATGCGCTCTCAACCCCAATAGGAGCATCTGGCTATAATTATTATAGTCAGCTCGGCATTCCCGAAATAAAAGGCGGAGGCGGTATTTGGGTAAATGATTATGTGCAATACCTTGCAGTTGCACAGCAGGCATCGCCATCAAAAATGTATGGAATCTTAAATGGCAAGTACATAATCTCTGACAGGAAGCTGGACGATTCCGGCTTAACGCTAAAAGGCACTTTTGAGAAATGTGATGAATGCAAAATAGTGGAAGCATACGGGCCTTATCTCTATGAAAATAGGAATGTGGTTCCAAGGGCTTTAGTTGTTGATAATGCTATCCTGCTTTTAGGGAACGGCAAGAATGCAATGGAATTATCCTACAGCATGATAATAAACAACCTAAACCCGTTATCATCTGTATTAATACGGGACAAAAGCTCTGTAGCTGATTATAAAATCGAGGAGCTGAAAAAATTCAATGCCCTGATACTGCTCAGCAATTCTGTTGCGCAAAATGATATTTCATCTTTGCAGCAATATGCGAATAATGGTGGAAACTTACTTCCTAACATTCTCGAAGGCAAAAACACTATTGCTCAAGAGGATATTAACAATCTATTTGATAATCTGGCTGGGCCTAAAACTTCCAAAAAAGAGCTGGAATTAAGGCAAAAATCTGTAAATGAATTTTACATTAATCTCAATGGAGAAAGAGGGTGGTTAGTGTTGAGTGAGAAATTCTCACATTTTCCAGGATGGAAAGCCACATTAAACGGAAAAGAATTAAAGATTTATAAAGCAAACATTGTTGTAAGTGCGGTTTACCTGGAGGGCGAAAGGGGGGAATTGGCATTTGAGTATAATCCTTCATCCTTCAGAACGGGAAAAATGATTACATCAATAACTATCTTAATACTGATTGCATACTTAGCTTATATTGTTTATTCAAAAATAAAAAGGCGATAATAATGAAAACAAAACCAAGCGACTGGAAGCTATTACAGCAAAGCTTGTATCAGAAGAGTCTAAATCAGAAAAAATTTCTGAGCAGAAGGAAATTGCCCAGGAAGACGGGGAAGCAATGGAAAAAAGATCTATAGAGTTGAAGAATGAGAAAGGGCGGGATATATAAAAACAGGAGTGAAGGAAAATGGTAACAGCAGAAGCAATAGGAGAGATAGTATTTATATGGGCAACGCTATTTTTTTCTGAATTGGGCTTTAAACAGAAAGAAATCCAAGAAGCCAGAAAAACATATTTATAAATAATCCACGATAACACTTTAAAAAATGGCAAAAATAGGAATAGAAAAAATACTGCTGCTTACTTTCTTTATAGTGATGCTTTATTTAGGTCCTGGAATACTGTTTGACCACAAGATAAAGCACGATTTTCCTTTTGCTTATGGGGCTTCAGATGCATTCCAGCACCAGGTAAGGACAGAAGCCATTAAGGACATCGGAAACAGGTTTGAGGCCCCTTACATTGTGAAAGGATTTAAGGATTTTGTCATAATCTATCCTCCAGTGATGTACCAGTTGGCAATCATGCTCTCCTACTCTTCAGGCCTCGAAATTTATGATGCCATCTATTTCGTTGTTGTATTTTTTGCTGTAATTGCAGCGCTTATCATGTATTTTGTTATCAAGGAATTTAACAAAACTGTTGCTATCTTGTCGCTGCCCCTCTCAATCCTTATCTTCTCATTCCCTGCATCAACAGGATTCTTGTGGGGGCACTGGCCTTCCGTCCTATCCCAGTCATTCGTAGTTCTGGTCTTTTGGTCCATACTTAGAAGGGAAATAAAGCATTCATTTATATTAATAGCTATAGCCATATCTGCAACAGCGCTCACCCACACCTCAGAAACAATTTTTGCAATAATTTTCATGGCAATATTCTTTGGCCTGAGGCTGGCATTCAAAAAATTAACAAAGCGAGAATTTATAAACATGGCTTTAGCCGGGATGATATTCCTGATAATATCATTCTATTACCTTGTCATATTTATAAATACATGGGCGGTAAAGCAGCCCTTTGTTTTTGCAGTGCAGCCGTTATGGGATGGAAATCCCGGATTCTATATAGCGGGCTTCGGGTTGTTGCTTATTCCTATTGCAATTGGACTTATTTTTTCCATATCTGAAATAAAGGCACTGCATGTTGCTATTATTGCGCCCATTGTAATGCTCATCGGAAGCTATATGAATTATATCGGTTTTGAAGTCAGGTCATTCCAACTGAGATTTTTCTGGCCGATATATTTGTCATTTTTTCTGGGATTCGGCATTTATGCTACGTCCAAATTTGCCATAAAAAAATGGAATTTGATGTATGCTTCAGCTTCATTTATAATTTTGCTTGTGCTGTTTTCAGGAATAGTAAAATTTCCGGCATTAATGCAAACAGACATACAAACAATACCCTATATCCCTTATCTTAATAGGGAAACAAGCCCTGGATTAATGAGCCCATTTCATTGGGAATCGCTTTCCTGGATCAGGGATAATACTCCAAAGGATGCAACTGTGTATTTTTTTTATGGCGATATATACAGTCAGGATGCCGTCTTAAGAAACACCAAAAGAATACACCAGCAGGTTGATCCGGAAGATTTCGTAAAAGCTTTGCAGGAAAGAAAGATAAAGAAAGAGTATATAACTGAGTTCCCCGGGGATACAGCAGGCTCATTTTATCAAAGGCCGTCATTCTTCCATTTTACAAGCCCGGATTTGCCTTCTGGCTTTAATTTTGGGTTAAAGAGTATATGCAATTTTGATTATTATGTATTTGACAAAGTTTCCAGACAGAATGTGCTGGCCCAGTATAATCTGCTGATAGCAAATGAAATGTTAAAAAAAGGCGCTGAAGTTGTTTTTGAAAATGAGGCAGTCGTGGTATTGAAAAGCAATAATGTTGGAGGAGATTGTATTGAAGAAGGAAATTTTTGACATAAAAGAGCTCAAATATCTTGGGATTTTATTTTTATTGGCTTTAACAGCTTTTAAAATCGCATTTTTCAGGGAAAATTCAATTGTATTGCTTAGAAGCGTAGTTGCCATATTTTGGTTGTTTGTAGTCCCAGGCTATTTCCTAATGCTTTATTGGAAAAATAACCTTGATTTTATTGAGAGGACAGTTGCCGGGATTGGCATATCGGCTGCAATAATTGGTATATTTAGTTATTACATCAGCTTGGCTGGATTAAATCTTAGATTTCATGCTATAGTATTGCCTTTGATAATGATATTTGCGGGGGTTATTATAAATTTAAAAAAATTGGATTAGGAAAGATACGAGAGGCAGGGATTTGATATGCCCGCGCTGCCAGAATCTTATTTAAATATTTGTAACACCAACACAAAGAAGATACTATTTCGTTGCTCTATGAGCCACCAACAAGAAACTATAACTTCATCTCTTTCTTACCCTAACCACAACATAATGCGAATGCCTTATATCAATTTTTGCGAACAAATTTGCCAATAAGGAAGGTAGCGGATAATACCCAAAGCCGTAGCTTTTTTCGATGACAAAGCCTGCTTTTCTAAGATTTTTTATAAGCTCCTTGTAGGTCATTACAACCAGATGCCTTAGGTAATCTTTTCCTTTCTCCGTGCTTTTCAGCAGATTCTTTACCTTATAATCGTCCATTTCACTAATGGATTTTATATCATGATTTGAAGTCCTTACATGCGGTCCTGAAAAAGGCTGTATGCCAAAAGTTAAAGCAAACACATTATGCCAGCTTGCGAGGTTAGGTGTAGCAATTACCGCATATCCGTTTTTTTTCAGCACCCTATAAATCTCACTTATAAAAAGCTCTGTTTGCGTCAGATGCTCTATAACGTGGTTTGCTGCAACAACATCCATTGAATTATCCTTAAATGGAAACCTGTCATTTAGATTTGAAAGTTTTACTTTAATCCATTTATTAGAGGCAATTTTGGCTTTAGTTTCTTCAATTTCTATCCCAAAAAGTTTCTTTGCATGGGCTTTTTTTCCATACCTTATTGTATTTGCTCCATCCCAGCACCCAAGGTCAAGCAGTGAATCTACAGGACCATCCAACATCTGCATAAATTTTTCCCTGGATGCGGAAACCACATCATTATACAAATATTTAAAGTAATTCTCAAGCATGTTTTTTACCCATATAACCTCTTATTAAAAAGCCCATTACGACCATAATGATAAAAGATATTGATATAGCTATCTTAAAAGAGATGAATAAGCCCATCCAGTACGCCAATGACGGGAATATTCCCACTCCGATGAAGAAAGAATAGGCTAGCTTCTCGTCCTCCTCTAAGCTGAAGTTGCCCAATATGAAATATATTGGCGCAATAAACAATAAGAAAATGCCTAAAACAGACATCATTCCGTCTAAACCTAGTATGAAGTAGAAAAATGTCATTGCCACAATTAAAATAATTCCTATAGCCCTATACTTCTCTACCTCATCCTTCATATTTATACACCCTTATATTGTCCTTGTTGTAAAGCAATGTGTGATTTCCCATGTTTTGCTTCTCAAATTCCAGCCATTGCTCAACCAAGCTCCCGTCAGACAATAACGCAATATCTGAATAGTCAAAAACAATATAGTCATTAAGCAGATGATATTTTATCGTTTCTTCCCTGTTTTCTTTAAATGTCTTCCATGTCAAGAAGCCCTCAAAAAAGAAACTTGTTCTATGGGAAAAGGACGCCATCCACCATACCTTCTGCATTATTTCGGAAGGAGGTCCTATAACTGAAACATTCTGATTTTCATTTAAATTGTTCTTAAGCCACTGGCTTACTTCTATTTGAGCAGGATTCAGTCTTATCAATGGGCTATCATAAGCATTCTGGAGCGTAGATTGCGCCTGTGGAAAATTATACATAAAAGCCAAAGCCACAACTAAAACTGCAGCACCATATTTCAAAAATCTGCTATAGTTATTGGGCAGCTTAATTAATGAGTGTATTGACAACGCCCCTATAACCGTTATGGGAGCAAAAATATGCGCAGTAGCGGATAAAGACCTATGCAAAAAGAAAAATTTTCCTATGAAATCCCTATGCAGGATCAAATACAGGCTAATCAGCCATGCTAACAGGAGTATATCGCGGTTTTCTCTCCTGACAACCAAAAAGAGAATCCCCATAAGCAAAAAAGGCAGCGTCCAGATTCCATTCATTTCCCTAAAAGAGAAATAAGATTCGGGAACAGAACCAATAAAATCCTTTGGGTCAGGAGCCCAATTGAACAGTCTTGACAAGGAAGGGTATTCATGCTCTCTTTTTGAATCCTCGCTGAAAGACTTTATTACATTTCCAGTTTGGTAGGGGAATATAGCTAGAAGGATCAGGAACAAAACTATCGTTATTCCTATATGCTTCCAATTCATAGGCAATTTTCTCGTTTTTATCAGCAAAGCTATTCCCAAAACAAAAATGCCCACAAGGGAATGAAAAAATGAAAGCGGGTGTACCATTAATTCAATAGCGAGTAAAATCCCAGTTATATGCAGGTATATTGGACTGCTTTTTTCTTTAGTATAAGTAGTATAATAGGTATAAAAACAGTATAAGATCAAAGGGGTAAAAGCGTAGCCAAACCTCTCCGGCCATTGTCCCCAAAGGTAAGGCATTAGGTCTCTCATGGAAAAGCCAAGCAGCAACGATGATAGGATAGCAGGAAGAAATCCATACAATCTTCTGATGACAAAGAAAACTGAAATTAAGATTGCTGTTGCAAAAATTGCATTTGTCAAAAAAATCGGGACAACCCTTCCTGGAGCGAAAGCTGAGATTATTGCTAAATCTGTATGGAAAGGTGGATGGTACCATAAGGTATGCGGCTTGAACTGGTTATCGCCACCGTAAGAATAATCCAGAAAAGGAGGCAAATAAATAAAAGTCCTGTCAAGCTGCTCAATAAAGTCTGCAAGCTCCCAATGGGATATAGCATCAAATTCCCCATAAGGCACTTGATTGTCCTGGAAAGGCAGCGTCCACAGATAAAGAATAAACAGGTAAACTGCAATAAATGCTGCTGCCTCAAGGTGCCTTTTATTGACTTCCATATCCTAATGCAAATAGCTGGCTTTTATAAATATTTAGCTGGTTGCAAAAGATAGTGTTCAATTCTATTCAAAGCCCAAATCAGACTTGGTAAATGTAACCTCAAGAGGTCTGATGCCAACATCTTCATCAAGCAGATATAAGGTTGCCATTACTGTAATATTATGTAAAAATTTGATTTCATTTAGCTTCAAAGTTTTAGTTATTTTTTCACCGGATTTAAATTCATAACGAAAATTCTCATTATCATAATAATCATATTCGTTCTTCTCGTCATCAGCTTTTACTATAACCTTCAGCCCAACATCATAAAGAGGAGAAAAATAATTATTTGTAAAGGATAGAGTCATATTCTTTAATACATACACATCTTGATCCTTATATAATTTTTCCGCGCCTATTTCAATATTCCTTGTCAAATTTAGTTTATTAGAGTAATATAATTTCCAATAATAGCCTCGCAAATCAGATTCAAAGTATGGTTTAGCATCATAATTGTCAAAAAATTCTTTTTCCACCGGGCATGCCTTTAAAATTTCATTGGCTTTTTCCAATGCTTCTTCACGAACGCGATCATCCTCGAGTTCCCAATTAACAATGAGTTCAGGGATTTTGCCGCCTTTTCTTACCGAGAAATCTTCCCATCGGGGCCTTATAAGCACAGTCATATTTGGGGTGCAGTAAACCTTGTATACTAATAGGTAGCCCAAAAGATTAGATTGAAAATTTCCAAAAAAATCTTGCTGTAAAAGCCAGAATTTATATTCTAAGACTTTGCCATTTTCAACTTCATGCACTTTTTCCTTTTTGGTATGGTTCGCTAATACCCTCTCTTTTCTATAGTCATTATACTCTTTCTCGTCTGGAAAATCTCCTGGTCCGAGTAAGGGTTCATATAAACTGTATAGGGTCATATTTGTATAGTACTGCCAGCCATCCCAATTGCTGCCACAATAAATTTCACAAAAATCTTTAAAAGATTTTATTTGCTTGTCTTTAATTGTGTGGATAACGTGATATTTTAATTCACTTGACCTAATATAACCGGGGTAGGAAGGGTCTCTTGTAAAATTGCTGATATTATACCTTGATGAGCCAAAGATGCTTGTTAAGTCTTCCTTGAGTTGCTCTTCGGTATAGTATTCCGATTTTTTTGCATCATATTTTTTTGCTGGTTTTTCTAAAGGTTCGCCAATAACATCTAACGACCTTTCTCGCACAATTAATTTTCCCGTTATCGGTCCGCCAATTATATTCCAATAAATATCGTACGAGCCGGTTTCATTAAACTGGTGTGTAAACTCATCTCCGGAATTGACAGCATTCTGCTGCAAATATTGTTTTCCATCCTTAAATACCAATATTATCATGCCCCTATGGCCTTCATTCTTCCAGCTTACCTTATCTCCGCTATTGATTATTATCTCTTTAGGATCAAATCCTTCTCCATCCCGCACATAAATAACATGGGATTTAGGGTTTGCATCATCATAGTTTACATCATTAATTGTGTCAATTTTATCTTTCTCAGTTATAGCTTCCTGCGTTTCTTCCTGCAATTCTTCTTCAATGCTGATATCAAAAATAGGTTCATCAGCATCCTTTACAACCTCGCCAGTAATCTTTCCCAATGGTTCGGATATTTCAATATCCTTGCCCATACAGCCATAAAGAAAAATCATTCCTATCAATAATACCAAAAACAATTGCTTAATCACACCCACCCCGACGAAACTAACCTAGAACGTTATTTAAATATTTTCTATTTCAAATGCTGTTTTACTAATGCGAACTGGCGCATATGCTGCTAAGTTTACAGGCAATTATAAGAAAACCTTTAAAATAAGGCATATTTATCCAAAACCATGGACATACTAATAATAAAATTAGGCGCAATAGGGGATGTAATCAGGACTACTTCCATTCTTTCGGGGCTAAAGGAAAAATACAAAAATTGCAGAATAGACTGGCTCACAAAGAAAGAATCCTTTGATGTCTTAAAAAATAATAATTTCATTAATAAACTATTTTTAATCGACAATGATATTGTAAAAATAGAAAATAACGAATATGACTTAATAATTAGTTTGGACGATGACAATGAGGCATGCACTCTAGCCGCAAAAATCAGCCATAAAGAGCTTATTGGCGCTTATTTGGACAATGGAAAAAGAGTTTATACGCAAAATTCCTCATTATGGTTTGACATTGGCTTAATCTCAAAGTTTGGCAAGAAAAAGGCAGATGAATTAAAAGCCAAAAACAAAAAAACATATCAGCAAATAATGTATGAAATTCTTGATTTGGATTACAAAAAACAAGAGCCGATATTAGGTTTAACAAAGGATGAAATAAATTTTGGCGAAAATTTTGCAAAAAAGAATAATATGAAAAGCAATGATGAAATCATTGGCATAAACACTGGCGCAGGAGGAAGATGGCAGGACAAAAAATTAAGCATAGAAGAAACTGCCGAATTGATTGACAAGTTAAATGAAAGTATAGATAATGCAAAATTATTATTGTTTGGTGGCCCAGAGGAAAAAGAAAGGAATGAAAAGATAAAAAAAACAGCAAAAGGCAAGATTATTGACGCTGGTTGTGATAACTCATTGATGGAATTCGCTTCTTTGGTTAATTTATGCAATATTTTGGTAACATCCGATAGCTTGGCATTGCATATTGGGACTGCATTGAAGAAGAATATTGTATCTTTCTACTACCCAACTAGTGCAGCAGAAATCGAAAATTATGGCAGGGGAATAAAAATTGTTGGGAAAGGGAAAGATTATTGTTCTTACAAGACAAAATGCACTTACCCGGCAGAATGGGATATTGATAAGATTGCAAATGCTGTTAAAACTATAAATTAAAAAATCTATAATAAAAAAAACCGCCAATAATAACTATAGCCGTGGTTATGATTGTACCAACAAGTTTATTTGGCTCCCCTACATATCCAACAGCCAGGCCAGTGATTCGAGGGACTTTAGGCTCATTAGGCACAGTTTCTCTTTCAGTTTCTTCTTCTTTACTAATCTCTTGTTCTTGACGGGTCTCACATTTTCTGGCTCTTTGCGGGACATTATTAATAGAGGCACATGCCTCATTTGAGGTATGCTGAGCAATTTCTACAAAAGAGCACTCTCTCGTCTCCCATCCATTTTTGCATTCTGACCACCCTGAACAATCCCAATCCATATTGCAGACGTAAGATTCTCCTGAGCCTACTAAGCCTCCAACATCACCACGACCACCACCCCCGCCTCCCCCTCCACCTCCGCCGCCTGAACTATCAGAAGTTCTTGTGTAAGATAACTGTTTTATTCCGGAATGGCTCAAACCCGTGATTCTATAAAGCGTGCCTTGAAGTGCGCAGGTATAGCCATTCGTTGGGACTCCATCACATGCAAGCTTTGTTTCATCAGAGCCACTGCAATCAGACGTAATTTCAGTAACAGAACTTAATTCAACATCTCTAATACAAACAGAATTGTAAGTGGTATTGGTTCTATTTATGTAAGCGGTTTTTGTCCTCCCCTGCGAGGTCAAATTGATTCCTTTGATTATTATGCTTTGGCTCCCATTGAAAAATGTATTATTTATCTCAATATCAAGAAAATTAAACTTTGAAGTGTTTGAGAACTCAAAGTCAAATTCGATTACTGTCTCATTACTATCTGTGAAATTGATTCTATTGACTCCTAGGATAACTTTACTCAAATTAAAGACCGTATTGTTAATTCTTAAGCCAAGGTTGGGTATTGTAGTCTTAATATCACTTAGGTTTCCCACTACCGTATCATTAGCTCCCTTAGTTTTATCAAGTACCGTAATATTAACTTCTTGTGAATCTATTCCTCCATTGCTATCATTTACAGTTACTGTTATGATGTAATTTCTTGCATCTGTAAAGCTAGTCTGCCATTGACCTGAACTGTTTAAAGGTGGGGAATATGAATATATCAAATTATCTCCATCTACATCTGTTGCTGAAACGTTTCCAGTTGCATTGATGTCTACTAAATCAGTTTCATTTACTATGATATCAGGTATAAAACTAAGGATAGGAATATCATTTACATTTATTACTGTTAAATTGAAAGACTGGTTTGCAGACAAGTTGCCATCAGACACTTCTATTACAATAGAATGATTGCCTACCTGCGAATTGGTAGGTGTCCAATTAATTATCCCATTGCTGGAGTTTATAACCATATCAGTTGGATTTAATACTAAGGAATAATTTAATTTATCTTCATCAGAGTCAGTTGCATTTACATCATAACTATAAATCTCATCTTCCAAAGTCGAATTAATAGGGGTTGTATTTATAACTGGCCTGCTATCAAATATGAATCTGTAGAATTGTGAATTAATATTCCCAGAGCTGTCATTAGCGTAAACGGTTATTTCATATTCGGCTTTTGACCAATTGCTTGTGTCGATATCATAAGGAGAGTTTATTGTTGCATTTATGCTTTCGTTTTTATACCAAGCAAAAATATCTGTATAATCAGTTATGCTCAAATTTATAATAGTGCCGACTTCTTGTACTGAGTTGTTTGAAGGGGATACTAATGAGATAACTGGCGGATTTGTATCTGCTACTGTTATTAATGTTGAATTTTGCCTTATATTGTTGCTTGTGTCAGTGGCGAACAAAGTAAAGTTTATTACATTGCCCCCATCTACTTCTAATTCTGTAACAATGCCTATTTGTGCTTTTGTTCCAGATAGTGTAAAGTTTATTTTTGTTAAAATTCCAGATAGGTTGTAGGTTATATTTGCGGATAATAATCCAACCCCATCAGTTATATTTCCTGAGAAGTTTATAACGCCATTTATGACAGGGCTTGTGATATTAAATGTAGTATTAACAACTGGCGGGGTTATATCTGCAACTGTTATTAAAGTGCTGTTTTGATTTACATTATTGCTTGTGTCCGTTGCATAAATTGTGAAATTAAGTACGCAGGTCTCAGTACAATAGGACAATGATGTAGTGTTACTTACCTGAACCGCAGTTCCTAATATCGAATAGTTAGCAAGCACTTTTTCAGTAGAAAGGTTAACTGTCCAATTTGCAGAAAGCAATTCAGTTTCATCTGTTATATTCGCAGTGTAATTTATTACACTATTTACCGTTGGACTGCTTACATTAAATGTTGCATTAACAATAGGCGGAATTGCATCAGAAATTGTCAATAATGTGTCGTTCTGATTCACATTATTGCTTATATCAGTAGCATAAAAAGTAAAATTTAATACGGTTCCGCCTGCTAATCCTAGCAAGGTTGTTGTGTTGCTTATCTGAGCTGAATTTCCGCTCAATGAATAATTCATAAATAGCTTTCCAGTAGAAAAGTTTATAGTCCAGTTAGCTAATAAAAGGCCATTTCCATCCGTTACATTGCCGGTGAAATTAATTGCCTCTATATTTCTTGGATATGTTGCGTTGAACGCTGTATTAATCACTGGAGGGGTTACATCTGCAACAGCTAACAATGTTGAGTTCTGCTTTACATTATTGCTTGCATCTGTAGCATAAACAGTAAAGTTGATGACGCAAGTTTCTGCGCAGATAATTTGAGTTTTGTTGCTTATCTGAGCACTTGTCCCAGACAACGAAAAGTTGATCTTAGTTAAGGCTCCGGATATATTATAGGTTATGTTTGCTGACAATAATTCCGTTTCATCTGTTATGTTTGCCGATATGTTGATGATGTCATCTACTAAATGGCTTGTGGTATTGAACGTTGCGTTTACTATTGGAGGGATAATATCAATTACAGTAATCAAAGTAGAATTCTGCTTGACATTATTATTAGCATCTATGGCATAAACCGTAAAGTTAATTACAGAGCCAGCGCCTGTTGTTATTTGGGTTATATCATGAATTTGTGCTGTAGTTCCATTTAAGGTAAAGTTAACCTTTGCCAAGATTCCACTAAGATTGTTGGTTATATTTGCACCTAACAAGCGTGTTTCATCTGAAATGTTTGCAGAAATGTTTATGATGTCATTAAAACTTGGTAATGTGTTGTTTATTGAAGTATTAACTATTGGGAAGGTTAAATCCTGGGTTACCATATACAATCCGCATTTATTTTCTGGATTTAAGTTTTCTTTTGAATAAAACTGCGTATCTTGGCTTATTGTAGCTTCTGATTGGTGCCGTATCATAAGAATTAAATGCTTATCATAAAAAACCTGCTCATGGGCTATTTTAACCGCTTTTAAGATGTCAAAAGTTAAGTTTCTAGTGCCTTGAGCTTCAAAATCAACTTCATGATCTGATAAGACTGTTTGGTTGCATGGTAGATCAGTGGAGTTTTCTGTTGTGCCGCAAGGCTGGTTATTCCATGTGATTCCAGATTCGCTAAAAGTTCCATTTGACCAGTATACTTCTATAGTTACACCGCTTCCTTGCCTATTTATCTTGCATTGGAAAGTAGCATCAGTTACCGTTCCAGTGACATTTGAAATATTTAAAAGCCAGTAACCTCTGACTTCGTTAGGATTTGATGTCATTACCATTATGCTATTATCGCTTCCATCATTAGTGTCAGGGTTTCCTTTATTCACCTGGGAGTCTGCTACAATGAATGATTGAGGGTCTCCAAAAGCTTCTGAAGATGTTATAGATGGCAATACAACAAAAGCAGAACTGTTCCCAATATTATTATACACATCTGTAGCATAAACAAAAAATTTTATCTTTTCTCCCTTCCTGCCGTTAATTGCAGTAACATTATGGATGGCTGCCAAAATATTAGCTATATCTGCAATATTTCCAGAAAAACTAAAATTCACTTTTGTTAACACATCTTCTATGCTGTAAGTTATATTTGCACTGATCAATCCTGTTTCATCTGAAATGGTTGCAGAAATGTTGATGATATCATTAACTCCTGGTGATGTGTTGTTTATTGAAACGGCAACTGACGGTGGGTGAATGTCAACCAGCGTAACCAACGTTGAATCTTGCCCTACATTGTTTTGTGTATCTGCGGCATAGACTGTAACATTGATTACATCCCCAAGTGAACCGATAAAATTCGTAACATTATGAATTATTGCGCTTTTTCCGGATAAGGTAAAATTGACTTTTGTCAAGATGCCGCTTATATTATAAGTTATGTTTGCGCTTAACAATCCAGTTTCATCCGATATGTCTGCAGTGATATTAACGGTCGAATTAGGAGCTATTCTGCTATTATTAGGTATGAATATGTCAATCGTCGGCGGGGTTGTATCAATAAAAAAAGAGAAGTTAGAAGAAAATGCGAGTTTAGAATCTACGCTTGCATTTGTAAAATTTAAACATGAAACAGCATATGTGTAGTTGCCGTCTGACGCAAATGTAAAATTCATATAACTAAGCCCTGCTGAACCATTTAGTATTTTATTATCTTCCCCTACTGAGTCTATACTAGCATTTTTTACAATGTCCCATTCAATAGCAGGATTCGTACCGTTTATCCACAAACTGCAGTTTGATATATTTTCATGTGGTGTAGGGTCAGACTCTCCAAAACTCCAAGTTGAATTAAATGTAAAGTTAATATTTCTGCTCAAGATATTATTAATTGAAAAATTACCTGGTTTTTTTAATTCGATAGTGGTTGCCTGTACATAAACCGTACCAAATATAAAAATCAATATAGGCAATAAGGAAATCAAGACTATCCAAGATCTCATTTTATTTAATTTCCACCCCAAGGTTCACACTTAAATTTCTATTTGATATATAAATTTTTACTTTTAGCTACTTTTTAATCATAACAGCAATTTTCTTAGGAACCGTGGTGCTTTAAGTCAACTCTGTTGAGTTGGCCTTCTTCTGATTATTATCTGTTTGTACTAACATTTTTTCCTCTGGATGACAATCTGGCTACTTTGCTTCTTTTGTTGCCGTTCAAATATTTTTTGAGAAAAAAGCTATTTAGCAGTTTTGACACTTAACTTAAAATTGTCCATAAAAGCATATTTTTAAATAATTAGGTGATACTATTAGTAAAATGAAACCCTTCGTAATGATCCCAACCTACAATGAAAAAGAAAACATTGCTATTTTAATAAACAAAATCCTAATCTTAAAGATAAAAAATATCCATATTGTCGTAGTGGATGACGACAGCCCCGATGGTACATGGAAAATTGTAAAAGATATTGCTAAAAAGAAGAAAAACATTCATTTATTGTTAAGAAAAAAAGACAAAGGCCGCGGCTCAGCTGGCAGAGACGGCTTTATTTACTGCCTAAAGCATGGCGCAGATGTTGTTGTTGAGATGGATGCTGACATGTCCCATGACCCAAAATACATTCCTGCCCTAATTGTAGGATTAAAAGATGCTGATTTAGTCCTTGGCTCAAGGAGATTAAAGGGCAGCAAGGAAGTTGGCCGCGGCCTAATAAGGCAATTTATAACTTTGGGAGCAAATTGGTACATAACCTTAATGCTCGGAATAAAGGTAAAAGACTGCAATTCCGGCTTCAGGTGCTTCAAAAGAAAAGTTCTTGAAAAAATAAAACTAGAAAAACTAGAGTCAAAAGGTCCTTCTATTGTTCAGGAAATATTATTCAAGGCCCATCTGAACAAATTTAAAATCAAAGAGATACCAATAACATTTGTAAACAGAACCAAAGGAAAGTCAAAATTAGGGTTAAAGCAGCTTGCTAACGGGTATTTTATGGTCTTGAAGCTGAAAATGCAGCATTCAGCTGGTAAGGTTTGAATAAGGTTTAGTAAGAAAAGCAGGGATTTGTTTTTTCCAAAGCTTCTGCAATCAATGTTTTTTCTAATTCAATAATTTTCTGTGTTACTGGATTCTTGCTGTTTAATGTGTACAATCTTGTCTTGCCAAAACTTCTGGTTGCTCTCACAATGCCATGCTTTTCCAATTCTGACCAGTAATTGAATAATGATGCTCTAGAAATTTTAGCTCCCCTTGCAATTTCTGTCTTGCTGAAGTCCATTCCTTTATTGCCCAATAGAAAATCAATTATCTTGAACATAGGCATATCGCCCGTTAGGTTTATTAATAATGATTTTTCCTCCATTGTAATCGTTTAGTGATGGAAAAGTATATAAATGTTACTGCTCAAAGTCTATTTCGGTGGACTTATTTATGTGGACGGGTTCACAAATCAAAGGAAAAATATTGCATAAATTGACACGCAAGGGGAAATTCGAGCATAGCCATACCGCTATAGAAAATCTAGCAAAAAGTTTTCCACCCGAAATGAAGGGAAGAGCAAAGGAAATGCCAGAAGACTTAATCAGAGAAGGCATTCTGCACCTGAAAAGAACAAGTTATGGGGAGCAAGTTTCAATTAATGTTGAAATGAAAGAAACAATAATGAGGTATATTGAAGAATTTTTGAAAATGGAGTAAAAATGAAAATAGCAATTTTAACCCCAACATTTAATTATTACAGCGGCATAGACCGTGTTGTTGAACAGCAGGCAGAAGAGTATGCAAAAAAAGGAAATAAAGTTGCGGTTATTGCATTGGAAGCAGATATAAAGCCAAGAAACTATAAAGTCGCATCCATGGGAATGCCAAAAAACCAGGCATTGCAAAGGCTGTACAGGTTATTTTTTTTCTTGGATAACAAAAAAATGGGTTATTATAAAAATCTGAAAAATTATGATATTGTGATAAGCCATTTTTACCCGATGAACTGGCTCGCTTATAAGGCAAAAAAGAAATTTGGCATAAAATACATTTACTGGGACCATGGCATTAACACAACGGGGCTTTTAGACAGCTTTATGCAAAAATTGTATATGAAGCTCTTCCTTTTTTTCAATAATATATCACTAAAGAACATTGATGAAGCCTATTCTGTAAGCAAGTATTTAAGCGAAACTTTGGAAAAAGAATCAAAGATAAAAAGCAGAGTCGCTTACAACAAAATAGACCTAAAGAGGTTCAATAAAAAAATAAAAAGCTACAAAATCATAAAAAAATACAATCTGAAAAATAAAAATGTCTTGTTGTATGTAGGAAGGATTGCCCCCCATAAGGGCGTTCATTTATTATTAAAAATGTTCAGTAATGTAAAAAAAGAGATTCCAAATGCTGCTCTTATCATTGCAGGAAAGCCTACTTTTAATGATTATTTTAAAAAAATAAAAAAATCAGCAGATAAAGGCATCATATTTACAGGTTTTGTTGATGATAAAGACCTTCCAAGCTACTACGCAGCCTGCAATGTTTATGTTACAGCATCATTATGGGAAGGGTTTAATCTGCCGGCAGCGGAAGCGCAGGCTTGCGGAAAAAAAGTCGTTGCTTTTAATATAGGCTCGCATCCTGAAATTGTAAAAAACGGGATTTTAGTTGAAAAGGGCAGTATAGATAAATTTGCCGATGCTGTAATTAAGATTCTTAAAAAATGAGCTTATTGGATAAATTCAGAAGAATGGAAAAATATGAAAAGTATGCTTTAATTGTAATAATTCTTGGAATATTATTGAGATTTTCTTTGGCATCTGTGCACCATGCCTCGGGAGATGCGTGCTGGCAGTTCTCAAATGCTATATACCTAGCAGAAAACAACCGCTTTCCTCTGTTCGAGTTCTTTGGGAGGGACGAGCCTTTCTGGGCGCCTCCTTTCTTCCATATTCTTACGGCATTAGTATACAAGATATTTTCAGCTTTTGGCAAAGAGATTGCGGGATTTGCAATCAAGATGATTACCCCATTACTTGGCTCTTTAACCCTCATAACATTTTTCCTTATCTCAAAGATATTGTTTGACAAAAAGACAGCATTCTATGCCTTGCTCTTCTTCACGTTTATACCATTAAGCATAGATTATAGCGTATTCAGCTATGTAGACGGAACAATAACATTTCTTGCAGCACTAAGCGTGTATCTTGCATTAAAAAACAGGATAATTCTCTCGGCAATAGCAGCTGGATTGACAATACTGACAAAATACAACGGCTTTTTCATATTGCCAGTTTTATTGTTCATAATATTCAAAAACTATAATGGAAAGAAATATTTATTGAAAAATATATTAATCATTTCCATTTTGCCTACATTGATAGGCTCCATTTGGTTCATAAGGAACTGGATTTACTTGGGAAATCCCGTATGGCCTTTTATGAACACAATCTTTAACGGCTATGAGGCCAAAACTTTTGCAGAAGCCGGGGTAGGGGCAATAAATCCCTCAAACATTTTCAGCCTCAGCGGCCTGGCAGCATTTTATTTGGGAATTTTTGGAGTTCCAGATGGAAACATAAGCACGTTGTCATTCCTGCAGCTGCCTTACTTAAATATTTTATTCGGAATTTGGCTTCTGAGCACTTTTATTTTCTTCATTCCTTTAGTTACGGGTGTTGCATCAAAAAAACTAAATCATAAAAATCTGCTGTACGTCTGGATTGGTTCATATATAATATTGGTATTACTCTATGTAATAAACTCCAGCTGGTCCGTAACAAGGTTCATGTTGCCTGCGGTCCCGGCAGTAGCATTAATATGGGCCCATGGGCTGGAAAGAATAAAGCACGGGAAAATAAGGAAGTTGCTCATTATGCTTATACTATTAATTATTGCCGGATTTATATCTACATCATTCGCAAAAATAAGCATAGCTGCAGCCTCATGGAATTCCTACAATGATGATTTTAAATGGGCAAAGTCCAATACAGCAAAAAATGCCATATTCATGACAGGGAGCCAGTGCATCTCGTACAACATAGAAAGGCAGACAGTAAGCCCCATTAAGGAGAATATAGAAAAAGCGGATTATATCTTTGTAAACCAAAAATTCAGGCTGGACAACAGGGCTAAATTAAATAACGACATAATAAATGAATTGAACAATAAAAAGATAGGAATAGTTTATGAAAACCAAAAAACAGGAACAAAAGTTTACAGGATTTCCTAAACCCTGTTCCTTATCATGGTAAGCAACGCAACAACCCCATCTTTCCAGTTTATCTTCTTGCCTTCCTCAAATCTCCTTGGGCTGTATTTTATAGGAAGCTGCGCTATTTTATGCCCTTTCTTGACCAGCTTGCACATAAGCTCTATGTCATACTCGAACCTGTTTGTTTTCACATCTATGCTCTTGAGAATATGGCTCCTAAACAGCTTATAGCACGGCTCTACATCTGTTAATTTAGTCCCGTAAAGAAGGTTGAATGCAAAGGTCAAAAACTTATTGCCAAACCAATGTGAGGTGTGCATTGTCCTGCCCTTTCCAAAGATTACCAGTTTCTCCCCTACAAATCTTGATCCAAATACCACATTTGTCTTTTTTCCTAGAATTGGCTTCAGCAGATTATTGTAATCATTAGGGTCGTATTCTAAATCAGCATCCTGGAAAATAATAAAGTCTCCTGAAGAAATTTTGATTCCTGCTTTCAAAGCAGCCCCTTTGCCCATATTTTTGGGCTGGAATGCCTTAATGTACTTCTTATCCAGCTTTTCAATAGCCTTCCTTGAGCCGTCAGTTGAAAAATCATCCACAAGGATTATTTCCTTCTTAATCTTTCCCAAATCAACCTTATTTATCCTTCTCAAAAGCTCTTTTATGGTCTTTGATTCGTTATACACCGGGATTATAATAGAGAGTTTCATAGCCTTACCTCTTCTTCCTTGCCATGTTTGTCCAAAGATTTTTGGGCATATTCCAGAATTTTAATCACCTTCAATGCTTCTTTTCCGCCTGTTAATGGCTCTTGATTATTCGTTATGCACTCCAAAAAATGCTTCAGTTCCAAAGTTAATGGTTTTGTCTCATCAATATTCGGAGATATATATCCTTTATCTTTAATTGTTGGTTTTCCATTCCTCATCATGAGTAGATTATTATAATATTTCAGCTTTTCTTTCTTTGCATAATCGTCAAATGCCGCGAATAATTTTTCTCCTGAAACAACAAGGTCCATTCTTTTGAAAGGGTACAACCAGCTTCCAGTTGCAGTGACGTAAGCGCCATTCTTATATTTTAAGTTCACAGAAACAATGTCATGAAGCTTATCCCGCAAAAAGCATGCGCCGTTTGCGCTCACGCTTGCTGGGATTTCGTCAAAAATGTAATTGCATATCGTCAATGTATGCGGGAAAAAGTCCCATAATGCATTGATGTCAGTCCTTACAGGGCCGTTGCCAAGATGAGTGTAATGGATGAAGTTTATCTTTCCAAATTTCCCGGAATCTATATCCTCTTTCAGCTTTTGTATTCCTGGATTGTATCTATGGATATGCGCTGCCATGAAAACCTTATTCTTCCTTTTGGATATATTCATAAGATCATAACACTCTTTTGAAGAGGTAGTCACAGGCTTTTCAATAATAACATGCTTTCCTGCCAGCAATGCCTCTTTGGCAATCTTATAGTGGGTTATAGCAGGTGTCGTAATAGCTACTGCATCAACATCCTTATCCATAAAAATGTCTTTATAATCCACAGTTGACTTTACGCTTGAATCTAGCTCATTTTTTGCCTTGTCTAAATTGTTTTTGCTTCTGGAACAAATCCATGAAACTTTAGGATTATCTAACTGGTTAAAGGTATTAAGGTAATTAAGCCCAAACCTTCCAATGCCTATAATCCCAATATTTATCCCCACATTCTTATCCTCATTTCAAGGTCATTGATAGTTTCTTCGAATGATTTATAAATTATGTGCTTATCCCAATTATGATGGAATGCAGAATCTGCAGAAGCAGCTTAATAAAATTTCTTTCATTAGGCAGCATGCCATTGGCTAACAGCTTTCTTTCAAAAGAAGGTATGGATAAGGAAGAAAAAACCTTCCCATTAGAAGCATGCTTTTGCAATAAATGCAAGCTTGTTCAATTAAGCTATGTTGTTGATCCTGAAATAATGTTCAGGAATTATGTCTATGTAAGCTCAACTACAAAAACTTTCCAGCAGCATTTCAGAAAAATGGCAGAGGAAATAGCAAAAGAATTTGGATTGGATAAAAATTCCTTGGCAGTTGACATTGGTTCTAATGATGGCATTCTATTGAAGCCTTTCAAAGAAATTGGCATGCAAACAATAGGTATCGAGCCAGCTGCAAATATAGCAAAAATAGCAGAGCAGAATGGAATTGAGACTATAAATGATTTCTTTAGCGGGAGCGTAGTAAAGGAGATTATTGAGAAAAAAGGCAATGCCGATGTCATAACAGCAACAAATGTATTTGCCCACATAAGCGACATAAACAGCATGGTAGAAAATGTAAAAGCGCTGTTAAAAAAAGACGGCATTTTCGTGATAGAGGTGCAATACTTAATGGACACTATTGAAAAGATGAATTTTGACAACATCTACCACGAGCATCTTTATTATTACACATTAACATCATTGGCTAATTTTTTTAAAAAGCATAGTATGGAAGTGTTCGATGTTAAAAGGGTGGATTCCCATGGAGGCTCGTTAAGGGTATTCATAAAAAGGGCGGAAGACAAGCGCAAAATAAAGGGCAGCATCAATAAACTTTTAGATTATGAAAAAAAAATGGGTGTGGAAAGCATAGATCTTTACAAAAAATTCGCAGACAATGTTTATTCAGTCAAAGAAAATCTTGTGTCATACATCAAGGACATAAAAAAGCGGGGCAAAACAATAGCAGCTTATGGAGCGCCTGCAAAAGGCAACACGTTGCTTAACTTCTGCAGCATAGGCGCGGATTGCATAGAATACGTTGTTGAGGACAATGAGCTAAAAATAGGATTATACACCCCTGGAACCCGCATTCCAGTTGTAAGTTCTAAAATGCTTGACGAGGAAATGCCTGATTACATATTAATACTTGCATGGAACTTTGCAAAGGAAATACTGGAGAAGACGAAAAAATACGCTGATCAGGGCGTAAAATTTATCATACCATTGCCAGAGCCCAAAATAGTATAAAAAGAAAGATTTATAATAGTGCCTGTTGTCCCGAACATCAGATATTGAGGTGTAAAATTTGCCTAATGAAATAATTAAGAAAATTGAGCCTGCTTTTGAGGACGAGCGCGGCGCAATAAGCAACATACTGGAAGAGCCTATAACCCATGTAGCTATAATAACCTCAAAAAAGGGCGCAATAAGGGCAAACCATTACCATCCTGACCAATCTCAGTATGTTTATCTTATCAGCGGCAGCTATGAAAGCGTGTCAAAAGACCTAAAAAATAAAAACACGAAGATTGAGAGGCAAATAATAAAGCCAGGGCATTTGGTTATTACTCCCCCTATGATTGCGCATGCCTGGAACGTCCTGGAAGATTCTGTCATGCTTAATCTAACAACAGGAAGGCGCGACAGCAAAAACTACAAAGAGCATACAATAAAATACGAACTGATTTGAGAAATGACCAATAAGATTATAGAGGAAGACATTGAAGCCATTGCAAAAAATATAGAAAAAGAATGCAGAAGGCTAAGCGGAAAGACCCTGCTCATAACAGGCGGCGCAGGCTTCCTGGGAAATTATTTTATTAGTGTTGTAGACTATTTAAACAAAAACGTCTTGGAAAAGCCCTGCAGAATAATTTCTGTTGACAATTTTATAACCGGGTTAAAATACCGGACAAAAGAAGGGCCTAATTTCAAAGCCATTAAACATAATGTGAAAGACTCCTTTGATGTCAACGAAAAAATAGATTTTATAATGCACGCCGCAGGGATCGCCTCCCCGAAGTTCTACAGGAAATACAAGATCGAGACAATAGATGTCGCTACATTAGGCACAAAAAATATCTTGGAGCTCGCAAAGGAAAAAAAGCCTGAAAGCGTTCTTTTTTTCAGCTCAAGTGAGGTCTATGGAGATCCTGATCCAAGGTTTGTCCCAACGCCAGAGACGTATGTTGGCAGGGTATCATGCACTGGTCCAAGATCGAACTATGACGAATCAAAAAGATTAGGAGAAACTATGTGCATAGCCTACTTCCAGGAGCATAACATCCCCGTAAAGATTGTAAGGCCTTTCAATGTATTCGGTCCTGGTATGAGATTGGACGACTACCGCGTAATACCAAATTTTGTGGCGCATGCCTTGCAGAAAAAGCCCATACCAGTCTACGGCACTGGAAAGCATACAAGGACATTCTGCTATGTCACTGATGGCATAACCGGCTTCCTCAAGGTTTTGCTCTCAGGATATAACGGGGAAATTTTTAACGTTGGCAATGACAGCAATGAAATATCAACGGAAAATTTAGCAAAAACCGTGGCAGAAATGTTTGGAGATGATACAAAAATAGAAAAAACAACAGGGCCAACAGATGCGTATGCAAGCGCTGACCCTAAAAGAAGGTGTCCAGATATAAACAAGATAAAGGCAAAATTAGGTTATGCGCCGAAAATAGAGCTTAAAACCGGCATAAAAAGGTTTGTAGAATGGGCAAGAGAAGCTCAAATATAGCTGAGTCTACCTGAAGATTTATAAAGCAGTATTATTTGCAATTATAATAAAAATGACAGAATTATCAATAGTAATACCTGTGCTGAATGAGGAGAAGAATTTAGAAACACTTCATAAATCAATCATCACTAGCCTGAAAAAAGAGAACATAAGCTATGAAATAATATTCATAGATGATGGCAGCACTGACAACAGCTATAATCTGCTTGCAAAGCTGCATCAAAAAGATAAAAGGGTAAAGGTCATAAAGTTTGCAGGGAATTTTGGTCAGACTTCTGCATGGGACGCTGGCATTAAAGCTGCGAAAGGGCAATATATAATTACAATGGACTCAGACCTGCAAAACGACCCTTCTGATATTCCGAGAATGCTGAATGCCATAAAAAACAGCAATTACGATGCCATTTCAGGATGGCGCACAAATCGCAAAGATTCCTTTTCAAAGAAATTCTTCTCAATATTCGCAAATTTCCTGAGGAAAGCCATGACAAAAGAAAAGATTCACGATTCCGGATGCTCACTAAAGATTTATAAAAAGGAATGCTTTGACAATGTTGACTTGTACGGAGAAATGCACAGATACATAACAGCAGTATTAGCATTAGAGGGGCTAAGAATAGGTGAGATTAAGGTGCGGCACAATCCAAGAAAACATGGAAAAACCAAATATGGGGCTGCAAGGCTGCTTAAAGGCTCTTTGGATTTGCTGTTTATGGCTTTCATGACAAAATACTCCACAAGGCCCCTGCACTTATTTGGCAGCTTGGGAATAGCAACATTCCTTCTGGGAATGGCCATTAGCTTGTACCTGACAATATTGAAATTCAGTTACGGGGAAAGCCTGTCAGAAAGGCCCATGCTTATACTTAGTGTATTGCTTCTCATCTTAGGCATCCAGTTTATCTTCTTTGGAATTCTTGCAGAGATAATGATGAGGATTTATTACAAAATGCACAATAGGAAGCCATATATAATAAAGAAGGTCCTAAAATGATTCTGGTCACGGGGGCTGCTGGCTTTATCGGAAGCCATGTCTGCGAGGCTTTAGCCAAGGAAGGAAAACATGTCATTGGAGTTGATAATTTCAATAGCTATTACAGCCCAAAGATAAAAGAAAGCAACATTGAAGCCCTAAATAAAAATAAAAATTTTTCTTTGTATAGGGAAGATATAAAAAACATTGATGGATTAAAAAATATTTTTAAAAACAGCAAAATAGAAAAAATAATTCATCTTGCAGCGAGGGTTGGCGTAAGACCATCTATTTCCATGCCAGATGCCTATGTTCAGGACAACATACAGGGAACATTGAACCTGCTGGAGCTTGCAAGGGAAAACAGCATAAAAAATTTTGTTTTCGGCTCATCAAGCTCTGTTTACGGAGGCAATAAAAAAATACCTTTCAGCGAGAATGACGAAGTAAACAGCCAGATATCGCCTTACGGCTTTACCAAGAGGTCATGTGAATTATTATGCAACACATACCACAACCTCTACGGCATGAATATAGCATGTTTAAGGTTCTTTACAGTTTACGGCCCCAGGGGAAGGCCGGATATGGCGATCTACAAGTTCGCAAAAATGATAAATGAGGAAAAAAAAATTGAGGTTTATGGAAATGGAACTTCCAAGAGGGACTATACTTACGTAAGCGACATAGTTAAAGGCATCTTGCTGGCATTGGAAAAAAATAAGGGCTTTGAAATAATAAACCTGGGAGACAATAATCCAGTAATATTAAAAGATGTAATCCGCCTAATAGAGAACAATCTTGATAAAAAGGCAAAAATAAAAATGGCAGAAAAGCAGCAGGGAGATATGGAAGTGACTTATGCTAACATAAGCAAAGCCAAAAAACTGCTGGGATGGTCTCCGGAAATCGATTTTAAACAAGGAATAAAGAGTTTTACGGAGTGGTTTAAGAGCAACAAAATAAGTCTAACGCTTTAATTTAAGGTATAGGAATGCACCTATAATTGCAGGCACTATGAAGCTCACAAATGTATAAATCAATGAAAAGGCTGCGGACTTCTCAGCAGCGATTCCTATAGTAGAGAAGAGATATACGGCCACTAATTCCCTAACACCTATGCCCCCAAAGGATATTGGAAGTTGTGAGGAAAGCGCCATCAAAGGAACTGCAATCATCACTATGAGCAAGGATACTGCTGGAATGTCCATAGATTTTAAAATGAAAAATGCTGCTGCGCTCAGAAAAATCCATATCAAAAATGATATGCCTAGTGAAGAGAGATAAATTTTTCTTGTAATGCTAAGTGGCTCCAAATCATCCCGGTATTTCTTAGGAAGGAAAAACTTAGCAAACTTGAGTGATTTATCGAAAAATAAGAATATTAGTATCAAAATGATTATATATGATATAAATAGATAGATAAACAGATCAGAAAAGGGCAGGTTTATATCCAAAAAAGCAATCCCGAGCAATGCCGATCCAAACAATGATGCTATATCAAAGGCCTTATCAATCACTGCTGTAAGGAAAGACTTGAAATATCCTGCTTTAGTCTTATCTGCAAGGTATTTGCCTTTAATAAATTCTCCAACCCTTCCAGGCGTTACAAATCCGAATGTAAACGATATGAGCGTGTAGTTTATAGAGTCTGCTAAGCTTATATTAGCCTTAAACGCCGCAGCAATATTCCTCCATCTTACAGCCTTAAGCAGTATAAGCAATAATACAAATACGAAAGAGATCAGGATATAACTAAGATTCACGCTTAAAAGCACAGCATAAATTTCTTGAAATCCAATTAACCTAAATACCAAGAACAGCAGAATAACACTTAATAAGACCTTAAATCCGCTGGATTTTAAAAGTTTCATTCTATTTAAGGAAGATATATTTAAGGAAGTGCCATAGGTTAATTTATTATTTTATAAATGTACACTTCATCCGTACTTGCAGGATCCTCTTCATTATAAAAATCCCTATAATCCTCTTGGATAGCTGCAATTAGCTCAAATTTATCAGGATTATCCCTAACAAATTCAACGGATTTTGTGCTGACATAATAGGCATCCGAAGTATATCGCCTGCCGAAAACAATATAGCTGATATTATAATAGTCTATCAGCTCAGGCAATTTCTCCGGTTGAGGATGCAAGCCTACAACCCTGTTGCCGGTAAGATAAATTAATTTGACGCCATATCCTGGCTGGGCCATTATAACTGCTTCAGAGGGTATGTTATTAGCTATAAAATCTCCCGTTTTTTGCGACGAAATGACTTTTTTGCTGAAAAGTACGACATAAGGATGGCTATAGTACCAAATGGGGATCAATAGCAAAAGCAAGATTGCTATGAGCGGAAAAATTATAGGGCGGATTTGCGCTACTCCTCTTTTTTTAAGCAAAGTTGTCAATCCATAACCCATTATAAAATATAAGAAAATGTACGATGTATAGATGTATCTTGGGGAAACAAATTTTTGGGTTATTGGAAAAATAAAGATGAGGAATATGCCTATCATATAAAGATTAACATTTTGGTATATTTTTTTTGTTCTGATAAATTCCTTAGCTATTGTGTACAAGCCAAAAATTGCAAGCATCGCAAGGGGAACATAGATTAAAATTATATAGATAATATGCCTGGTGAATAGGAGATATTTCATAGTAGTAAAATTCAGGCCATCAGGTATTGAAAATGGGGCCATATTAAACATATATCCAATATTGAATGCAACTCTCTTTACTGCCGGAATGCCTGAAGAAACCAGCCTGGCATCGCTATAATCCTCAAAAAGTTGTGGGCTTAAAAGTTCAAAAATTCCAAAATTTCTGACATCTATAGGGATGCCTTCGATTCCTATAGGGTAGTAGTAGCTATTTGAGTATTGAAAAGCTTTTATTCCTAACCAAGAGCCATAAACAATCAATGTTATTAATAACGGCATAATTGCGTATTTTAAATTTGGCAGCTTTAACCGTTTGCTGAAAGCAAACCTTGAAGTTCTTTGAACTTCCGCTGCTTTCAAATTTATTTTTTCCTTATTAAAAATTATATAGGAAAGGGCGAATGCCGGAAGAATAAAGACGACGTGATCTGAAGTAATCGCCAATAAGCTTCCGAATATTGTGGCAGCAATAAGCGATTTTTTATTATTGAATTTAACCCCCTTGACATAATAATAAAGTGCTAAAAGGATTAATAAAACAACAAATGTTTCCCTTAAAATTGCTCCGGCTGCTTCTATGAATGTTGCAGACATGGTGTAAAAAACCATAACGAAGAAAACAATATCGAAATTTTTTGTAAGTAGCATCAAGAAGTTGTACAATACAAAAAAGGAGGCAATAGACGAGATTAAGCTAACGAATATTGCCGCGGTATGATCCTGAAAAAACAAGGAAAAAAAGCGGATTGTATATGGATAAAGTGGGGGGTGATGCAGGTAAATCTCATCATTATAGAGAGTATAATTTGGGAATCGTTTTGAGGTTTCGATGAATTTCAATGAATCGCTGGATAAAAGCAGTGAAGAATCGCTAATAAATAGCCTTAAATATAGAAAAACTATGAACAATATGATTACTAAATTTTTTTTTGTAAGTATCCACATGACCGTATCTTTAAGTCCTTTCATTGCATGGGCAAATATTTTCATTTTTATTTGATTTTTTTCAATTTCTCCATTATAGAAACTAAGTACTCTGCCAAGATCCCAATGCTGAAAAAAACCGTACCGACCAAAATAAATAAGGATGTTAAAATTACGAAGGGTATTTTTTTATCAACTTCCGAGAAGGATATGAAATGAAGGTACAGCAAATAGACTCCAAAAATAAGCCCTATAAGGGTAAAAATTAGCCCCATAAGTCCAAACATATGCATAGGCTTCTTTGAAAATATTGAAAAGAATTTTATAGCCAACAAATCAAAAAATGCCCCTTGTATCCTCCCTAATCCAAATTTTCCGAATTTTGATACCCCTCTTTTTCTTGGATAATACTTGGTTTTTATCTCTTTTACCCTATAACCCTCTGTTATTGCCAAAACAGCCAAAAAGCGGTGCCAATCCGATCGCAGGGGCTCTATATTATCCAATATCTCCCTGTCAAAGCATTTGACCCATCCCAAATCATGCAATTTAACGTCCTTAAACAAGGCACCGACCAGTTTATTGAATAGGAATGTGGTAGCTCTCTTTATCCTATTGTCCCTTTTATTATACCTCCACCCGATAACAAAATCATTGCCCTGTTCATATGATTCTAATAGGTCTGGTATGTCTTCACTAGGATTTGATTCCAAATCAGAAGGCAAAAATATTATAGTTGGGTAAGAGGTATATTTAAAGCCGACGTTAAGCGAGTTGGTAATGCCCTTAGCCTTTTTATTGTGTACGACCTTAAGCTCCTTGTACCTTGATTTCAGTTTTTCAAGTATAGCGGGCGTTTTGTCTGTGCTGGCATCATCCACGACTATTATCTGGTATTCGCAATTTAATTTTTCTAAAGCTGCTGCTGTTCTTGCTACAAACTCTTTAATATTCCCTTCCTCATTGCGTGCAGGGCTTACTACAGAAACCCTTTTCACTCTTTTATTATTTGCCATTTCAGATTATTATCGCAGGATTCCCCGCAACAGTTGAATTTGGAGGGACATCTTTTGTTACAACAGCGCCAGCGCCGACAATTGAGTTCTCCCCTATTTTAACCGGCAATATTGTGGCATTCGAGCCTATAATAGCACCTTTCCCTACATTGGTTTTCAGCAGGGATTTATGGGGGTACGTTTTCATAGAAGGTTTTTTAATATTTGTAAAAATAACGCCATGGCCAATAAAAACATCATCTCCGATGGTCACCCCCTCGCATATAAAGGTATGGCTTTGAATCCTTACATTATTTCCAATCTTTACTCCTTTTTGTATCTCGACAAAAGCCCCTATCATGCAATTTTTTCCAATTTCACACCCATAGAGGTTAGTATAATCCCAGATCTTTGTGTTATCCCCTATTTTGCAGTCTTTTACAATTTTATTCATTTTAAGATTGTAAGTATCTGAATTTCATTTAAAAAACTTATTTATTTTGTCTGATATGTACATTATTTCTTTCTCTTCCAGCTCAGGATATAGGGGTAGCGACAATACAGTATCGGAACATTGCTCGGTGATTTCAAAATCTCCTTTTTTACGGCCCAGAAATTTAAGTGCGGGCTGCAAATGGAGTGGTAGCGGATAATGGACCTCGCAGCATATTTTTTCAGAAAGCAAAAATTTTTTTAACATGTCTCTTTTTTTTGATCTTATGACATATAGGTAATAGGCATGTCTCGCATAGCTTGCTTCCTCAGGATGCCTTACATGTTTTGAATCGATCAGCTTGCTATATAACGAAGCCAAATTTCTTCTTGCCTCAATCCATTTTTCCAGATATTTTAATTTTACATTGAGAATTGCAGCTTGCAGCTCGTCCATACGATAATTGCCACCAATGTAGTCGTGCTTATATTTTTCATGGGTAAGCCTTCCATGGTCGCGCAATGCCGAAATCTTTCCAGCCAATTCTTCATCATTAGTGGTAATAGCCCCCCCATCGCCATAAGATCCCAAATTTTTGCTGGGGTAAAAGCTGAATACTGTTGCGTGTGCAATCCCCCCAATCATTTTGCCCCCATACTTTGCACCGTGAGCCTGACAAGCATCTTCTACCACACTAAAGTCATGCTTTTCGGCCAAATCCATTATTGGGGACAAATCGCAAGGGTGCCCGTATAAGTCAACGGGCAAAATGGCCTTGGTCTTCTCTGTGATCAACCCATTTAACTTTTTGACATCGAGGGTAAATGTCTGCTCCTCAATTTCGCAAAAAACGGGTTTTGCCCCCACCCCGATAATTGCCTCAACTGTGGCAATAAAAGTATTTGGGACTGTAATAACCTCATCACCCCGCTTTACGCCCAATGTGCTTAATGCGAGTTTTAAAGCGTCTGTACCAGAACTAAGGGCGACGCTATATTTTGCGTCGCAAAAAGCAGCAAAATCCTTTTCAAATTTGCATGTCTCAGGGCCTAAAATGAATTTTGAATTTTCTAGCGTGCTAGAAATTGCAGTGTTTATTTCCTCCCTCAGCAATTCATATTGCTTTTTTAGATTCACTAATTGGATTTCGTTCATTTCGCTTCAAAAACCTCCATACCTTTAGCATAATAATCAAGCGCATCAATTACCCCCTTTGTTGATGTTGTTGGCTATTCTAATAACCTGCTCTGCAACATCAATGCATGTACCGATTTTCCCCGAAAATACAGATACCACCTTCTCGCTTACTTTTTCAACAAAAGTCGGGCGTGCATCATCATATTCCCTGTAAGGGGGGACAGTTCTAACTGTAAACATAGATCCTACATGTTCTGCGAACTTTAAATCTGGGAAGAATTCACTGCCGGATTCAATAAATTTTTCTATATTTGTTATCGTGGGGTTTTTCACTACGCCCTTATTCATTAATCCCCTATATTCTTGTGGTACCTCGGGCAATTTCCCTACCGATATGTGGTGCAGTGCGTGAACAACATGGCCCATCACAAACATCCCAGATCTCCCAAAAGGGGCAATGCACATAAATGGTCCATCTATCACAACAAAGCTTTTGTTATTGAATTTCTCTGGTAGCTTTAAAACTGGTTTTTCGCATAATTCAAATTGATACTCTCGCTGGGCATAAGGATAGTTATGCAATAAGGAGTTATTTAAGGAATAAGTTGCAATAATAGTTAAATCATAATTCTCCAGATCGCTTTCTTTTGCCTTAGTATTCAACATAACGTTAACCTTATACATCTTAAGCTTGTCCCAGCATATTTTCCTTAAAGCTTCAGGATCAAAAATATCTTCTTCTACTTTAACATTCACTTCAACTTTTTCCTTATTAATTAGGTCCAGATTGACCTTCTCGTATTTAAGATTACAGCTGTCCCAGAATTTCAGGCATTGATCTGCAGTGACAAAGCTGTTCCTTTTTGCAATGCTATAGTAATGCTCAAGTTTGTCTCCAAATAACGCCTTATTGTATTCTCTCCTAAAACTTTTTTCGCCTTCAATGGACAGCAAGGCTGTTTCTTTGCTTCTGGGGTAATGGTATCCCCGATGTAGCCTGTATTGGTTTATTCCGGAAGCAGCCAAAAGGATGTCTCTTTCTTTTTCATACAAATCTACAGAGTAGTTATTTTTTGCTAGCAGCCATGCTACTGACACTCCAAAAATTCCTCCTCCAACAACTGCAATTTTCATTTTAATTTATTCTTACATGTATATTAGGATATTATAATATCATAATATGCGTGGCTTTGGCAAAGGCACGATAAAATCCCCTTTAAATCCTTTTTCCCTAATCTTAGGCGCGAGCTCTTCTGCAATATGCCATGACAGCAATAATGCGTAATCCGGCTGGTCCTCATACAATCTTGACTCATCAACAATAGGAATCAATGTGCCCGGCATATATCTCCCAATCTTATGCGATCCCTTGGCTTCCATAACATAATTCATTATGCCTTCATCAATGCCAGCATAATTAATCAATGTGCTTGCTCTTGACGGCGCTCCTATGCCATAAATTTTTTTGTTTTGCTTTATAATATCTTTCATTAAGGAATACAGCTCCAATTTTGAAATAACAACCCCGTTCTTAAATTCCAAAAGCTTTTCCTTGCTCAAGACAGTATTTTTTTCCCTATCAAGCTGTTTCCCGACAGTATCCTTTACTTTATACTTGCCTTTCCTGGCAGCATAAACCCTTATTGAGCCCCCATGAGTTGGAATTTCTTTTGCATGTATTATCTCAAAGCCATGCATTTCTAGCAAGTACTTAAGGCTATGTAAAGAATAATATCTCAAATGCTCATGGTATATTGTATCATACTGCAATGTCTCTATAAGTTTCAATAAATAATGCGATTCTGAAATAAAAACCCCGTCATTTTCCAATAATTCCAAAATTAATTTTGTGATTTCATTTATATTATCTATGTGGGCAAAAACATTTGTAGCTGTAATAATTTTAGCCTTTCCATGCTCTTTTTTCACTTTTTCAACAACATCTTTGCTGAAATAATCAATTATTGTCTGTATGCCTCTTTCTATAGCTATTTTTCCTATCTCTTCTGGCGTAATGCCAAGCACTTTATGGTTATCCTTATAATTGCTCAACAAATTGCCGTCATTACTGCCAATATCAATGACCAAGTCGTCTTTGCCCAAATTAATGATAGTTTTGCATTCCTTATAAAGCTCTGCGAAATTCTCCCTCAATATTTTTGTCGTGCTGCTCGTGTACGGGTATTCTGGAGGAAATAATATCTTTGGATTTACAATTAACCCCAATTGGACGAGATGGCATTTTTCGCAATATAGCAATTGCGCAGGATAGCTGGGTTGCTCATGCGGTTTCTCCCCCACCTTATGCATTTGGTTTACTGGGGGGAGATACCCTAGAAATAGTATTGGCTCCAGCTTTTCATTGCCGCATATTTGACATTTTTCCACAACTTTGCTTGTTTTCATTTTAAAATATAATTGATGTTAGGGATTTCATGAAAATCAGAGATTTTTATTGTTTCTTTCATTGTTCTGTTTATTTTACCTTTATTTTTTTGATTTTATCTGAATTTTTATCATACCATTCTGCTGTAACCCTCAAACCTTCTTTAAACGAGATTTTTGGCTTGTAGCCGAGCTTTTCTAATTTTGCTATGTCTGGGCATCTCCTCAATGTGCTTCCTTCTGCAGGCTTTTCTGGAGCTATCTCAACTTTTTTGCCAAAATATTTTCCTACTTCTTCAGCAACCTTTTCTATAGACATTTCCTCCATTGTTCCTATGTTATAAATGTTCATATGCTCTCCTCTTTCCAGCACAAGCATCAATCCATTGATAAAATCATCGATAAAGCAAAAAGCCCTCGTCTGCTTTCCAGTGCCTTGTATCGGGAATTTTATATTTCTGTCCTTGCTTTTGCTCAGTTCTTTCATTCTTAAAACAAACTGAGGTACTACATGCTCCCACCCCATATCAGGACCGTAAATATTATGCGGCCTGAATATAAGCACGCGGTTAAAATGTTTCCTGCCATAATTTAAGGCCAATAGCTCACTTATTATCTTTCCAGCGCCGTAGGAATATCTTGGATTTACAGGATCTGGAATTGCCAAGGAAGCAGTTTCATCAGTTGGTATTTTTTCGGCTGTCTGATAAACTTCTGAGCTTGATGCCAATATCAGCTCTTTTACATTCTCCTTGATGCAGCCATCTATAACATTCATAATTCCCTTAACACCGACTTCCAATACCAGCTCTGGCATTTTATAGAAATACTCCGTACCGTTTATATAAGCAAGATGTGTTACACTATCCATGCCAGCACATGCCTTTCTTACTGCATTGGCATCTCTTATATCTGCCCCTATAAATTCGATTTTATCATAAACATCTTTCAAGCGATCTTTAGCTCCCCTAATATCATTGTCCAAAACCCTAATGGCATATCCATCTTTAACCAATCGCTTTACCAGTGCAGAGCCTATGAATCCTGTTCCGCCAGTAATCAAATATTTTTTATTTTTCATTTTTTATTATAATAATAACCTATAAAATACAATAAAGAATGTACTTTACCCCAACTTAAAACGTCCATGCTTTCGATAGAATCTGACACAATATTTAAATATTATCCCTTTGTTGGCCATCTATAAAATGCAGGATAAACGGGAGGAAATAAGTTTTTTTGACAGCTTTGAAAGCGATGGCTATGACGTATTCGCTAAGAGGGGTTACAATAGGATATTACATGAGTTTCAAACGCTTGTTAATCCCATGCCAGGGGAGATTGCAATTGATTTTGGTTGTGGCACGGGAGCTTTTACCAGTAAGCTCAGGAGGTTCAGGCTTAAAATAAGGGGTATCGATATATCTAAAGGATGTATAGAGTATGCAAGAAAAAAGTATAAAGGTATAAAATTCGGGATAAGGGATATTGAAAAAACCGGCTTAAGAAGCAATAGCGTAGATATAGTCGTTTTCTCCGGTGTTTTACATCATTTTCAGGATTTTTCAGTTACTGTTAAAGAAGCATATAGGGTTTTAAGGAAGGGTGGAAGGGTCTTTGCCTATGATCCAAATAAAAAGAACCCTATAATGTGGATGTACCGGGATAGAAAGTCCCCAATACATTCTACAAAGGGCAAAACCAAGAATGAAAGATTGTTGACTGTAGAGGAGATTCACAAGGTATTAATAAAAGCTGGGTTTCATGATGTGATTGTACGCGGCATTTCGGATGTAGGGTTTAAATATGTCAAAAGCAATATAGGGAAACTTTTTTTGCCTGCTTATAATATCATTGAATGGGCAATAGACAAAACTCCTTTTGCAAGATACTACGGGTCATTTCTTATATCAAAAGGGGAAAAATAATTGTTGGTTAATTATGTTATTTTCATCTTATTTTTGTTTTATGTTGAATGGTATCCTAAGTGACACTTTCTTTTTCATTTTTAGGTGGGGGAGTCTTGTCAAACCCCACAAAAACCATTTTGTGTACTCTGCTAACCATGATCCTAGCTTAAAGCTGGATTTCCCCCCGTAAATCCTATTTAAAGAGATTAACGGTACTTCACCAAGCTTCCATCCAGCAAGTTGGGCCTTGATAGCAAATTCGAAGGATACTGCCCACCCAACCGGCTTTGACTCAAGATTTATCTCATTAAATTTCGAATGCTTGAATATCTTAACGCCGAGGGTAGGGTCTGTTAATGCCGACCCGGATAATGTGTAGAATAATTTATTTGCAATTATAGAAAGAAGTTTACTGGTCAAAGAACCAGTTATATTCTTACCTCCATAAGCATACCTTGTTCCATTAACTAAATCGCAACCGTCATCCATTAAAGAGACCATATCGTTTATGGCAAATATGGAGCCGAAGTCGTCTGCTGCTATTATGAGGGCGTAATCGCCCATGGCATTATTTGCACCAGACTTAATGGCGTTTATAACGCCTCTCCCTAATCGGTTATGAACTAATCTTAGCCTTGGGTAGTCCCTCTGCATAGTCTTTACTACAGGAATGCTATCATCATTTGGAATGTCGTGAACAATAAGAACTTCATGCGCGACATGGATCACCCCATTTAGTATGGGTAAGAGCATCCTAAGATTAGTGCCCTCATTAAGCACAGGGACTATGACAGATAACTTTATTTTATTTTTTGTTTGTTTCATTTTTCTTTTCTATTTTCTTCCACAGGCTTATATCCATTGAAGCGTCTTTGTACATCCTAAATGATATTGTTTTTTTTATATCTAATAGCTTGCATTTCTTAATTTTAGGCTTAAATTCCTTGTAGTGCTCATAATCAGTCCTTCTTTCCCTTCCGACATTTATTGTGCCTATAAAACTGCTATTTAGTAATGTTAAGATCGCTTTGACAACATAACTAATTGGAGCTTTAGAAGAATAAGCATCAGTAGATGCATCATCAAACTTTATGTTCTCAGGATCAAAAAAGCTCGTCCTTATTATGCAAAAATTTGAAAGCGAATTCGCAGCACATTCAGCGCCGAGCTTTGTCCAGCCGTAGGTGTTGTAAGGCACGGTTTCATCTTTTTCAGAGTAATTCCCTTTTATTCCCGGGTAAACGCCATCCGTGGATATATGTACAAACCTTATTTTTTTTCCTGATTTCCTTTCCTTGCTAATAACTGCATTAACTAGATTACTCGTCCCAATAATATTTGTCTCTATCGCTTTTGTAGGGTTTTCCTCACATTCCCTCATCCTCGCCAGGGCCGCGCAATGAACAACTGCATCAAAATTGTTATTATCAAAGAACTTCTTGATTGTATCCTGTTGAGTTATATCAAGTATTTCCCTTGATGGAGTCAAGAGAGAAGGAAAAATATGGAAAGTTGCTATTGCTTTCCCTAGTTTACCGGATGCTCCGGTCAAAAGTATGTTTTTGTATTTCATATGAGCAAGATAAAGATAAAATTATTTTTTTTTCTTGGTTACATTCCAAAGGTCAACAACTTCCTTGTTATTGGGAATTTTCATGCCCTTATATGCAGAATGCGGTACAGCAACAATAATGACCTCACTTTGCCTGATTAATTCCTCCTTTGAGACAAAATTCGGGTTTTTTGAATACTCATCTGAGTAATAAACCCCAGCTCCATGAAACCTGAGTATTTTCCCAAGTTTGAATGATAAAGAGTCTCGGACATCATCTATATCTGCCTTAAAAGCCATGCCCAAAATTCCTACTTTTGTCTTTCCTAAATCGTATTTCTTCCTTAAGCGATCCACAATAAAATTTGGTAATCCTTCATTAATCATCATTGCAGCATGACCTAGAAGAAAATTGTTGCTGTTGAAAGCGCTTAGCTGCATAGTATCCTTAAGCAGGCACGGACCAGCTGCAAAGCCTGCGCTGGGCAATGAATGTGCTCTCTCGTAGCCTTCTCTCATGACATGCCTTACCTTTTCGTAATCAACATCAAAATTATTGGCTATCATGTAGAACTGGTTTGCTACAGCAAACTGTATGTATCGCCACGCATTGGAAAAAAGCTTTACAAGCTCTGCTTCTCCCATTGCTGTCTTTATTATGTTTGGTGCTATTTTGCTAAACAGTTCAGAAGCTTCCTCAACCGCTTTGTCGCTTAAGCCCGCCGCAATCTGTGGCAGCTCTTTTAATTCCTTTATTGCATAACCCTGTACAATGCGCTCAGGACAATAAGCAACTTTCCATCCTTCTCCCAGCAAATTAAGCACCTGTTTGCATGTATGCGGATAAACTGTGCTTCTTATTACAATAAGCTGGTCCTTACGCAAATTTTTCTTGATGCCTCCAAAGAACTCAAGAAATTGCCTTGTCTTTGGGTTTAAATACTCATCAACAGGCGTCCCTATAGCCACAATGACATTTTTTGCTTTTGAAATAAAATGGTCATCAAGCGAAATTGTTAAATTGCCGTTTTGCAAAACTTTCTTCAGTATAGGCTCAGCACCATACTCAATAAAAGGCATTTTGCCTTTTTTGACAATATCTGCTGTTTTCTTATCAATATCGCATAAACAGACTTTAAGCCCTTTATTTGCAAAAACTACTCCCAAAGGTAGTCCGACATGACCCAGTCCGCCAACTATAGCCACATCAAATTCATAATTTGTATTATTCCCCATTATCCGCCCCTAAACCTACTTTTTATCTGGTTTTTATCATCATAGCTCATGCTAGCAGGTTTAAAAAGTTTACTGATTTTATAAATAGAGGCGAAAGGCTTTTAATCAGAGGTATAATCTTTTAGCATGGTATGAAAAGAACTGTTGCAGTTATAGGTCTGGGGTATGTGGGCCTGCCAGTAGCCTGCTTGTGCATAGAAAAAGGCATGGATGTTTATGGGGCAGATGCAGATGGCAAAAAGCTGGAATTAATAGGTAAGGGCATAAGCCCGATTGATGACCCCTATCTAAATAAGGAAATCAGTAATATAAAGGGGAAGATAAATCTCACAAATAGCATAGCAGACGCCGCAAAAAAATCTTCAGCCATAATAGTGTGCGTCCCTACGCCAGTAGACAAAAATCACATGCCTGAGCTGAGTGCCCTGAAAAGTGCATGCGAGGGCATTTCAAAAGGTCTTCAAAAGGACGCGATTGTAGTCGTAGAGTCAACAATATTTCCCGGAACAGTAGAAGAAATCGTCGTTCCGATACTGAAAAAATCAAATGTAAGTTTCTATCTTGCCCACTGCCCAGAAAGGATAGACCCGGGAAATAAAAAATTTACAATAAAAAACATTCCTAGGGTTGTCGCAGGCATAGACAAGGAATCAACAAAAAAGGCAGCAGAATTCTATAGGGATATTATTGATGCTGAAATAACAGAGCTTGGCTCAGTTAAAGCTGCGGAAGCCACTAAAATAATGGAAAACACATTTAGGGACATAAACATAGCGTTTGTAAATGAGATGGCAAAGAGCTTTGACAAGGCTGGGATAGATATAACTGAAGTGATTAAGGCAGCATCCACAAAGCCATTTTCTTTTATGCCTCATTATCCTGGTGCTGGGGTGGGTGGGCACTGCATCGCCGTAGATCCTTATTACCTTATATCTAAAGCAAAACAATTGGGTTTTAATCATAGATTCCTGTCATTGGCCAGGGAAATAAATGAAAGCATGCCATCATATACAATAGAGCTTCTTGAGCAGGAATTGAAAAAAATCAATAAAAAGATTGAAAATGCGAAAGTTGGGGTGCTTGGATTGGCATACAAAGCAAATGTCGATGATGTAAGGGAAAGTCCCGCATTAAAGATAATTGACATACTTAAAAGCATGAAAGCTGACATCTTTGTTTTTGATCCTTATGTTAAAAAACAATCAAATGTTAAGGATTTGAATGAGCTTTTGGAAAAATCTGATTATCTAATTCTTGCAACAGACCATAATGAATTCAGAAATATGGACCTAAGTAAATTAAAAGAAAACGATATTAAGATTGTGATAGATGGAAGGAATCGCCTGGATAAGGAAAAGATAAAAAACATGGGAATTTTATACCATGGCGTAGGAAGACATTAAACACAAAGATTTATAAAAATAATTTCAGTACTTCTGGAAATGGCAAAAACCTGCATTTCATGCGGCTCAGATAAGAATATAAGGATATATCAGAAAAAATCTTTCCTTGAGTGCCCAGTTTACAGGTGCAATAAATGCGGATTATGCTTCTTCTACTCCGATGATAAAGGAATGGAAAGAAAATGCGATGAGTATTATAAAAAAACCTATTGGAACACAATAAGGAGAAGGTGGGATGAGAAAAGAAAGTTCCTGAACATAATAATAAAAATCTTAAGAAAGGTTAAAACAGAGCCGTTGCAGCAGGTGTGGCACTATAATGTGATAAAGAAATGTGCCTCTCCATCAAAATCGGAAAAGTTGCTGGATATAGGATGCGCAAAGGGAGATTTCATGCTGTTTTTCTCGAAAATGGGGTTTGATGTTAGAGGCATCGAGCCAGACAAGAACAACACAAAAATTGTCAACAAATTATTCAAAAAAGAAGTGTGCATTAACGGTTTGGTTGAAAAGGTAAAGATAACGGAAAAATTCGGTGTGATCTACCTGTGCCACGTCTTTGAGCATCTTATAAGGCCAGACTTATTTCTAAAAAAAATAAAAAATAACTTGAACAGAGGCGGTATAATATTTCTGGAAGTTCCTAACTGCGAGAATAAGAAAATTTTACATAATTCTTTGAATTATCACCCCCATATTTATAGTTTTACATTAGATTCGATGCGAAAATTGTTCGAAAGAAGCGGCTACAATATATTGAAATTAGGCTCTTATTCCGAGATTCATAAAAGTTACCTTATGATGTTTTTCCTCATGCTTTTCGGCATGAATAACTATAAACCGTTTTCGGGAGAAAAAGGTGAAAGGATTATAGTTTTAGCCAAAAAGAAAGGTAATTAGCATGGCATCAAAATATCTAAAGTATTTTGTATCATTAATAACAAAAGGCTCTCCTTATTACCTATTAAAAGAAGCAATAAAAGACTCGCTAAATTTTAAAAATAAGGATTACAGCAATGAGATGCACATAAAGGCAGCTATTAATTGGCTACTCAATGCCCAAAAAGCCAACAATGATGGTGGAGTTTCTGCAATGTATTCACTGTATCAGGGCTGGCATTCATCTTATTCTGAAACCACCGGCTACATAATCCCGACTATGTTCAATTATTATCATAAGGCTAAAGGCGAAAAAATCAAAGAAAGCGCAATTAGGATGGCAGACTGGGAGCTTACAAAGCAATTAGAAGAAGGTGCTTTCCCAGGCGGAGAAAAAAATGGAAAAGAACTGCCAATAGTATTCAACACTGGCCAAGTAATATTTGGAATGGTTAGGGCATATCAGGAAACAAAAAATGAAAAATACAAAAATGCCTCAATTAAGGCCGCAAACTGGCTTGTAAAAATACAAAACAAGAACGGCTGCTGGGACAAATTTACCTACCTTAACCAAGTGCACACATACAATACAAGGACTGCATGGGCATTATTAAAAGTGAATGAAATAACAAAAAACATCAAATACAAAAAAGCTGCAATAAAAAACATAGAATGGGCATTAAAGCAGCAGGAGAATGGCTGGTTTAAGCATAATGCATTCCATGAAAAGCAAGAGCCTTTGCTGCATACAATCGCATATTCAATGCAAGGAATTCTTGAAGTAGGTATAAATCTAAAAAATAAAAAATATATTAACGCTGCAAAAAGAGCTGCAGATACCTTATTAAAAAAGCAAAGAAAAAATAGTTCATTGCCAGGAAGCTTTGACAAAGACTGGAAAAGTTCTGTATCGTGGAGCTGCCTGACCGGAAACTCGCAAACCTCGATAATATGGCTCAGGTTATATTATCTTACCAAAGAAAAAACCTATTTTGATGCTGCAAAAAAAACAAATCAATATATGAAATCTGCTCAAGACATAAAATCCTTAAATAAAGGCATAAGGGGTGGCATAAAGGGCGCTTTCCCGATATATGGCTGGTACGCTCCCTTCTGCTATCCGAACTGGGCTGCAAAATTCTTTATAGATTCTTTAATGCTGGAAGATGATTGGGGAATAGCAGACAAGCTATCTTAATAAGAATTTTGAGACTAATTTATCTAGAATTTTAATAGGCAAAGGAAAATATCTCAAAAACGGATAAGAAAGTTTATTGAACAGATCAAATATTATTGGCTTGTTCTTCAAGAAGAAAAAAATGTCCTTATCCAGAAGATTGTAGCCTTCGTCAAACAAGTCCTTGCACTTTACTGCCATGATATTGCCCGCGCCGACTTTTGCATTTTTCATAATTCCTTTTTCTAGCAGATGCTTTTCAAGCCTTGAAAATGAGCTGAAAAAAACGCTATACTTGTTGTAGAAGGTTATTTCTTCATCATGCTCATTGCCATTAACTGTAATCTTTCCACTAAACTTCTTCATATGTCTATACGGAACCTGATGCATCTGCTCGATATAATGGATAAAGGTGCATGACTGAAAAGGTGCTCCAAAAAATATTATTTTGCTATTAAGCTTATGCAATTTTCCAAAAATGGAGTTCTCGTCAAATGTATCTTCCCCTATATTTGATAAATCATATTTATTTGCGCCCCATATGGCAACTGAATGGTTCGGATGCCTTGTACGAACTACGTCATCTTGCTTTCTGAAAAACTCCGTCAAAGAACCCACCGTGGATTGAGTCTTATCAGCATCAAAAGCCTCATTCTTGTCGAAGCTGTAGGAAAAAGTGGGCATGATTATCGTTCCATCTATTCCTACAGCATCTTTAATTGAGCCTATTAAAGACTGCATAAGAAAATGTTTATCTAGTGCAAGCAGCTTGCCAAAAGCGGAAACTCTTGAATGCACAAAAACTGTATCCCCCTCATTTATGCCTGCGTCTTTTAGTGCCTTAACAAAATGAGAAGGGTAAATCTTTTGGTCTTCATGCTCGTATAAAGGTTCGTATGCCTTTTTTTCAGTATAGTATTTGGACTGTTCCATTGCCTCTAAAAATGCATTCTTTGCTATTTCTGTACATTTCCGATTTAATTTCAATAAATTTTGTTGATTTTATTTTGTTTACAACTTCCCCTACGACCTTTATTTTGTCGCCTATGAAATATGGTCTTAAAAAATTTGCTTCCTGCTTTATGCACACAGAGCTTCCTCCCGGCAAATACTCGCCATAAAGCCTGGAAAGAAATGATGTAAGCAAAAATGCGTACCCTATCCTCTTGCCGAATTTTGTTTTTTCCGAAAATGCATCATCGCAATGTATAGGGCTATAATCTCCGGATATTTTTGAGAAGTTATTATGCACATTTTCATCTATAATAATCTCAAATTCAGCCCTTTCCCCTATGTTTACATCTGAAAATGATTTTGCCTTGTTTCTATGCTTCATTTTATCTGCCCTTGCTTAAAACTATTTCTCTTAAATCCTTAAAAGATTTTATCTTCTCAACTTCCTGTATGAAAAATGTTATTCCAAGTTCTTTTTCAATCTCGCTTATGAGAAGCAAGTGGTTAAAAGAGTCCCACTGCTCCGCATTGCTCATGGTAAGGCTGTCATTTACCTTGATTTCATCAATATCCAATACCTTTGCCACAATTTTTTTAAGATTTTGCATTTTTAAGCGAATTCATCTGCTTTTCGACAAACTTAATAAAATTCGGAAATTTGTAATCATTCTTAAGGCTATATTCCCAAACTTCCTTGCTCTTCTCTTTTTTTACCAAGCTAAACCCGCTGTTTTTGTAAAAATCATTAGCAACTGAATTTTTCTCGGTTGGAATAAAGTCTGCTGTTATCCTCTTCGCTCCTGCTTTTTTCGCTTCTTTTGCTATGTAAGCAAGCAGCGTTTCTTCAACTTTTCTCCCTACGATCCTGCAGCTCAACAAAAAAGTGCCTATGCTCCATATGTCCTTGCCTTTTTTTATTATTGCCGCTCCGGTAATTCCGTTATCCCCAAACTTGTCTTCCACTCTGACGGAAAAAACATGGTAATTTTTGTCTTCAGAAAATTTCTTAATGTCTTCCTCCATATATCTTTTAGTTGTCATGTTGAACTGGTTTGTTTTCTGCGTAAGCTGGGCTATTCTTGGAATGTTGAACTTATTAGCTCTTTCCGCGGTAACAACCATATTAAGGCTCTTAAGGAACTCTGTTAGGTTTGAAGTGCTTTTCTGGAATTCTGTGCGCTTCCTTTGCTGTACATACATACGCCCCCTTTTCTTGTCCTCTTCAGTTATCTGCAATATATTAAAGTCATTCATGTCCATTAAGGTCTTCAGATAAAGAGATGGATCTTCTGGCATCTCAACAACATTAATCTCAGGAAAAGCCTCCCTTATCATCTGCCTGTTGGATTTATCATCGTCAATAAACACTAAGCTATCTGTGCCTATATTTAACTCCTCTGCAATAGCCTTCATGTTTGCTATCTTGTCATTCCAGTTTATCTGCATAGCAGCAAAATTGTTCTCTTTTAGGACCATATTAGGGTGCTTCTTAAAAACTTCCATAGCATCATCGTAATTGTTCCTGCTATTTATTGCCAGTATTACCCCACGATTGAAGAGAGAAAGCAAATATTGCTGAAACTCCATAAAAGGTCTTCCTTCTGGTGTAGGTCCAAGCTTTATGCCCTCTAAACCATCTTCCCCTATTATGCCGCCCCATAAGGTATTGTCTAAATCTAAGACGATGCATTTTTTCGTAATGGACACCATGGGCTTTATATAAACCATATACTCGCTGCAAAGCTCCGGGAGATACTGAAGGTCAAATTTTATATCACCCAAATAATACATCTTGTAGTCCATTGCATTATCCTTCCCGATTTTAGAGCAGAAAGCATTATAATCAAAAACAAAAACCTGATCATCATTTTTGAAAGTATCCCTTAACTTAGAGTTTAGTGCTTCTACAGACTCGATGAAGCCGAATTTCTGCTTACTTTCAAGTATCCCTAATGGCGAAAATAGCGGGACTTCAAAATTGTGCAGCAGTATTTTTGCATCGGAGTCTGATTTTAGTTTCTCTGCCAAGGATCTTATTTCATTTAGTTTTTCTTCAATAAGTTTTTTCCTCTGGTTTTCATTGAGACTATAAGGAAGAAAGTAATTACTGCCAAAAATTGACATGATATCTACAAACCAGATTATTAAATCAGGCTCAAATTTATGCAATCCACTATTTTTATCCAATATCTCCTGGGAATACCGGCTATATTTGCCGACATAGAAATCGCAATATATGCCTAATTCATGGCATTTTACAAATAAAACCTCTTTTATTCCATTGGCAGTGAAGCTGGAGAGCAGTGCTATTTTTATGGATTTTTTATTTTTTCCAAAATTCTTAGAATTCTTCAATTTTCTATACAGATTAAAATAGTCAGATATGCTTAATTTTTCCTTTTCATTTATTTTACTCATTTTGCCTTAATATTAGAGCAAATGCCAAAGCCCTGTCGTTGGAATGCGACAGGCTGATGCAAACCTTTAAGCTGCCATCATAATTCAAATTCACTTTTGGAATTCCATTATCATCATTTAATATTTCAATTTCTTTGTAATCTATTCCATTTTTTCCAATGCTACTCAATGCCTTTATAATAGCCTCTTTGCCAGCGTATCTTGCAGCCAGATGCTGGTAAGGCTTTGCTTTTGAAAAGCTGTAGTCGAGCTCTTTTTCGGTAAATATTTTATTCAAAAAAATGTTGTCGTTATTCTTATCTAAACGCCTAAACCTTCCTATATCTTCTATGTCAGTCCCGACTCCTAAATTTTTGAGTTCTTGCATTGTTAATCAGTTATTTAGCAATATTTTAACTATTCTTTCAGCAGCCATGCCATCCCACAGCTCAGGTATTTTGTTTTTCAATTTAATTTTATTGCCTATAACTTCCATGGCTTTGCTCACAACCTTTCCATTGTCAATGCTTACCAATAAATTAGTCCCCTGTTCGACAGTTACAGGCCTCTCCGTATTTTTCCTCAGTGTAATGCAAGGAATTCCTAAAACAGTGGTTTCCTCCTGAATGCCACCAGAGTCGGTAAGCACAAATTTGCTGTTTGACATTAAGCATAAAAAATCCAGGTAGCCCAGCGGCTCAGTAATTATCAAATTTTTCATATTTTTTATTTTACCGTCAAGATTAAAGGAGTGCATGTTTTTTCTTGCTCTCGGATGGACTGGGAAGACTACTCTTATTTTTTCTTGGATTTCCACTAAAATAGAAAGAATATTTTCAAAATCTACCTTGTTGTCTACGTTGCTTGGCCTATGCAACGTCAAAGTGCAGTAATCTTTTTTTTCTAAAATTAATTTTTTCAGTATTTTTGATTGCTCGGCTTTTTCTTTGTGGTCTAATAAGGTGTCTATCATTACATTGCCGACAAAAAAAATATTATCTTTACTAATTCCTTCTTTTTCCAGATTGATGTCTCCACTTTTTTCCGTAGTAAACAAAAAATCGCTTATTTTATCCGTTTCGATTCTGTTAAGCTCTTCAGGCATTGTATTGTCAAAGCTCCTTAAACCTGCTTCGACATGCGCTACCTTAATGCCAAGGTTACTTGCAGTTTGCGCAGCGGCAAGAGTTGAATTTACATCGCCAACCACCATAACCGCGTCTGGCTCCTCTTTTTTGAGTATAGGTGTTAACTTTGCCTTTATCGATTTAATCTGCTGTTCTCTTGTTCCAGAGCCAACTCCAAGGTCAAAATCCGGTTTAGGTATCTTAAGGTCGTCAAAAAACAGTTTATACATTTCCTTATCATAATGCTGGCCTGTATGTACAAGTACATGGTCTACATTATGCTTCTTGAACTCGTTTACCAGTGGAGCAATCTTCATGAAATTAGGTCTTGTCCCAACTACACTTAAAATTTTCATGCCTTCAAGAAACCCAAATTTATTTAAATAGTTTCCTATAGCCAAAACACATGAAAGCCCTGAAAGTAGCGCTGGTAATGCCTAATCATTTTGACATAAACTCGTCATTGAATAATTTCATCAAGACCTACCAATACCTCATAAAAAGCAAAAATGTAGAGGTAACTTTATTTACTGATATGAAAAATGATGTAAAGGTCAAAAGCTTCAAAATACAAAAAATCAATGGTTTAGATTATAATACCATTTTCGAAAAAATATTGTTTATATTGGGGATTCCAAGATTTTATTACAAAGGTCTTGCAGAAAGATTAAAGGGTTATGATGTTATAACTGCAAATAACCCGGAATTCTATGCTTATGCCTACCAAGCTTACAAAGCAGCGAAAAAATACAACATAAGGTTTGTGCTTAGAACATCGCAAACAGTAGAAGGATTTTTCCTGTATAAGCTGACAAAATACCTCATAAATCCAATTGTAAAAAAAGCCTATGGCTATGCCTCTTATCTGATTTTCACAAACCCCCAGGCAGAGGAAAGGTGTTTAAAGCTATGCCTTATAGACAACAAGAAAAAAAGCATCATAACTGGCCATGCTACGGATACTAAAACATTTAAACCAATAAAAATTAAAAAATCTAAAAAGACAGTTTTGCTGTCTGTCGGCGGCTTATACAAGATAAAAGGGCATGGTATAATAATCAAGGCATTTAAAAGTATCATAGATAAAGGCCATAAAAATATTGAGCTGTGGATTGTTGGAAAAGGATATTATGAAGATTATTTGAAAAATCTAGCAAATAAACTAGGTATAGAAAAAAATGTTAAATTCCTTGGAAGCAAAGGCCATGATGAGCTTGCAAAAATATATAATATGTCTGATATCTTTGTTTTAGCCAACTATCAGGAAATAACGCCTGCAGTAAACGAAGCTTTAGCATGCGAAAAACCCGTTGTTGTGATGGAATGCGGTGGAAGGGATTTGGTAATACCAAATGAAAACTACGGTCTTGTATCAAGAAAATTTGACATGGAAGATATGGCTGAAAAAATTGTACTTCTCATAAAAAACCAAAAATTAGCTGCTAAAATAGCTGAAAATGGAAGGAAGAGGGTCCTAGGCAATTTCTCAATAAAAGTTGTAGCAGAGAAATTTTACAAGGCTTTTACGCAATAAAGTGAGAGAATATGCATCAGATACCTTTATAAATGATTATATATTCTAAAAGCCTTTAATTAGGGGGATGAAAAATAGCAATGAAAATAGGGGTTTTTGCTTATAACTTCAAGCACAAAAAGACTCAGGAAACGCTGCTGAATTTGTTTATGCATGGTTATAAAATCTCATGTATCTTTGCAGCAGACCCAGTTGAACTTCATTTTTACCAGTCTAAGATAAGGATAGCGCCTAAAGGCTTGAACTATATGCATCCAATGGAAATAGCGAAAAATCTAGGCATACCTTACTATGTTGTCAAGCACAACGGCAGTGAATGTGAAGACTTAATTAAAAAGTATAGTCTTGACGTCGGGATTATAGCAGGAGCGAGAATATTGAAAGAGAATATAATAAAACAGTTCAAAATTGGGGTGCTTAATTTGCACCCCGCTATATTGCCGCAAAATCGCGGCTTGGACAACATCAAATGGGCCATTTTAAAGGACTTCAAGCAGGGCGTATCATGTCACCTAATAAGCAGGGAGGTGGATAAAGGACGGCTGATAGTAAAAGAAGAGATAGATGTATATGAGGACGATACGCTCCTCGATATCTTTCTAAGAATCCAGAACAAAGAGCAAGACCTGATGATTGAATCGTTGAAAATACTTGGAAGCGGAAAAAGGGATTTTGAGGAAGTTGAGGAAGGAAATTATTTTAAGGCTGTTCCACCTGATCTGGAAAAAGATTTGTTTAAAAAATTTGGAGAATATAAAAGAAACTATTCAAAATTAAAGTAAAATGATACCGATAGCAAAGCCTTTTCTTGATGATAATGAAATAAAAGCCGTTTCTGAAGTGCTAAAGTCAGGGACAATTGCACAAGGGCCGAAAGTAAGGGAACTGGAAGAGAAATTTGCTAGATTATGCGGAACAAAATATGCTGTAGCTGTAAACAGCGGTACAGCAGCATTGCATACCTCATTGCATGTTGCTGGAATAAAAAAAAATGATGAAGTCGTTACAACCCCATTTACATTTATAGCAACCGCTAACACAATACTTATGCAGCAGGCTAAACCTGGTTTTGTAGACATTGACGAGGAAATGTTCAATATAGACCCGGAAAAAATACAGGAAAGGATAAATAAAAAAACTAAAGCTATAGTTACAGTTGATTTGTATGGAAAACTATGTAAATATGATAAGATCGGTAAAATTGCTGAGGATAATAACCTGATAGTTGTAGAAGATGCATGTCAATCTGTTGATGCAGAACTAAATGGGAAAAAAGCAGGGAATTTTGGAAATATATCTGCGTTCTCGTTCTACGGGACAAAAAACATCACATCAGGAGAAGGTGGCATGCTCACAACAAATAGCGAAGAGTATGCTGAGAATGCCAAGCTCTTCAGGCAGCATGGCCGCTCAAAAATGACTTCTTATGAGTATAGAGGATTAGGATACAACTACAGGGCAACAGACATAAGCGCCGCAATCCTATTAGAGCAATTAAAGAAAATAAGTGTTATAACAAAAAAAAGAATTGAGAATGCCTCTTATTTGAGCGAAAACCTTGGTAAAATAAGTGGTATAAAAGTCCCGGATGTTAAAAAGGATGGGAGCCATGTATTCCATCAGTATACAATGAGGGTTTTGGAAGATTTCAAGCTGAGCAGGGACGAGTTAAATGAACACTTGAACAAAAAGGGCATAGGGACTGGAATCTATTATCCAAAACCTCTGCATTTATTGCCCCACTTTAAAAAATTCGGCTACAAGGAAGGTGATTTTCCAATAGCAGAGAAATTAAGCAATGAGGTAATATCGTTACCAGTTCACCCCAACCTTACAAAAGAGCAGTTGGATTATATAATTAATGCATTCGAGGAATTGGAATAAAAGTAATGGGCTAAAATGGAAAATCTTAATGTCGCTGTAATAGGCGCCGGCTCAATGGGAAAGAACCACGCAAGGATATATTCCAGCATTAAAGGTGTAGAATTAGTAGCAGTATGTGATGTCAGTAACGAATCAAAAGAAGTTGCTGACGATTTCAATGCAAAATACTACAAAAGCTATAAAGAAATGTTAAATAAAGAAAAGCTTGATGCTGTCTCTATATGTGTTCCAACTAAATTGCACAAAAGTGTAGCTTTGGACATAATAAAAAACAAAATAAACATTTTGATGGAAAAACCTATTGCAACAACAACGCAAGAAGCTGGAGAAGTTATAGACGCAGCTCAAAAAAACGAGGTAAAATTAATGGTGGGCCATATAGAGCAGTTTAATCCTGTTGTCGTTGAGCTGAAAAAAAGGATAAAAAACAATGAGCTTGGGAACATACTGCAGGTGCACTGCCAGCGCCTAAGCCTCTTTCCGCAGCGCATAATAGATGTAGGGGTGATAATAGATTTAGCAATACATGAAATCTATGTGCTTGAATATCTGATAGATTCGAAAGTCAAGAGGGTATATGCAGAAACCGCGCAAAGATTCCACTCCTCGCATGAAGACCTGCTTATAGGGACTATAAGGTTTGATAACAATGTGTTAGGGGTTATAAGCGCTAACTGGCTTACTCCAAAAAAAGTTAGACAGATAAAAGTGACAGGGGAAAGGGGTATGTTTCTTGCCAATTACCTTACGCAGGAGCTTTATTTCTACGAGAAGGAATTTGCAGCAAAATCTGTTAATTACAATGATGCATTCATAAAAGGCAAGGAGGGAAAAAAAATAAAGATAGAAATAAAGAAAAGCGAACCTCTGAAAAACGAGCTGGAAGCTTTTGTTGAATGCATTAAAAAGAATAAAGAACCTCCTGTTAGAGGCGAGGATGGTTTAGAAACTCTTAAAATAGCCCAGAAGTTTTTGGAATCCTCAAGAAAGAATGAGGTAATGAACCTATGAAAATAAGTGTTATAGGCCTTGGAAAAGCAGGTTTGCCTCTTGCAGCAGTAATAGCAGACAAAGGAATTGGTGTACTTGGAGTTGATTTAGATAAAAATAAAGTTGATATGATAGACAATGGCATTAACCCAATAGAAGAAGAGCCCGGGCTTAAAGAGCTTATAAAAAAGCATGGAAACAAAAAACTTAAGGCAACTAGTGATGCAATCGGTGCTGCAAAGCAGTGTAATGTCCATATTGTCATTGTGCCGTTGTTCATTGACGAAAACAAAAAGCCAGATTTTTCCATAATTAAAAAAGCCCTGGAATCGCTGTCAAAAGGATTGAAGAAAAAGGATATAGTTGTTCTTGAAACTACAGTTCCTGTAGGAACCACGGAAAACCTAGTAAAAAATACGCTTGAAAGAAACTCTAAATTGAAAGCAGGAATTGACTTTTACCTTGCCTACAGCCCTGAACGCATTATGACTGGCTATTCAATCTCCCGCTACAAAGAATTCCCGAAGCTTGTAGGCGGAATAAACAAGGAAAGCACGGAAAAGGCATTTGAAGTTTATAAAAAATTTTCAAAGCCAGTAAAGGTAAGCAACGCAAGGACTGCAGAACTTGCAAAAGTTGCAGAAGGCGTCTATAGGGATGCCAATATAGCCTTGGCTAATGAATTGCACAAGGTTGCAGAGCATTATAATGTCAATTTCTGGGAGATGAAAGAGGCTGCAAAGCACCAGTACTGCAATATTTTAGAGCCTGGAAATGTCGGTGGGCATTGCATTGGTGTTTATCCATGGTTTTTAATCAATGAACTTGACGTTCCATTAATAAAAACTGCAAGGGAATTAAATGACGATATGATTAATTATTATTTTAAAAAGATAAAAAATATTGTTGGAAAAAAAGTGAATGCAAAAATAGGGGTTATTGGCCTAAGCTATAGGGAAGGGGTAAAGGAAAAGGCGTATTCAAGGTCAATTGCAATGATAAGCTTGCTGAAGAAGAATGGATATGATGTCTATGGACTAGATCCATTGTATTCAAAAGAAGAAATTGAGAATAATTTTAATGTAAAGTATTTAAACGATTTCGGAAAAATGGATGCTATAATGGTTATGAACAAATTGCCAGAATACAAAAGCAAATTAATGAAAATTAAAAATAAGGTTGTTGATGTAAAAAACATGCTAAAATGACCCTTAAAGGAAAGAAAATTTTCATAACCGGAGGAGCCGGTTTTATAGGAAGCCATCTTATAGACAAGATAATAGACAAGAATGAGGTTATAGTATTTGATACATTAAGCAGGAATGCCCTTGAATACAGCAAAAACAAGGACAATAAAAACCTTAAATTAATTAAGGGGGATGTGCTTGATATTGATGCGCTGGAAAAAGGCATAGATGAGATAGACGTTTTCATCCATATGGCTGCGATAGCTGGGGTTTCCACTGTTGTAAGCAAGCCCTCTACGACATTAAAGATAAACTTATTTGGGAGCTACAATGCATTGGAAGCATGCAGGAAAAAAGATATCAAAAGGTTTATTGTATTCTCAACAAGTGAAGTCTATGGTCCAAATGTCTACCAAGCAGACGAAGCGGGCATGACCACTTTAGGTCCGATAGGAAAGCCAAGATGGGTATATGCGATGTCAAAGCTTGCTTCTGAGTTTCTTGCTGACAGCTATTCAAGGGAATATGGCATCAATTTTACTTCTGTAAGGCCGTTTAATGTCTATGGACCCAGGCAGATAGGAGAAGGCGCAATACATAACTTTATTGTCAGGGCATTGAAAAACGAGCCCATTATAATACACGAACCTGGAAGCCAGATAAGGTCTTGGTGCTATGTTGATGATGCTGTTGACGCTGTTGAAAAAATACTCGAAACTGATAAGTCAGAAGGCGAAGTCTTTAATATAGGCAATCCTGAAGCGACGTCCACTACCCTGCAGACTGCTGAAACTGTAAAAAGGATATCAAATTCAAAGTCAAAAATAGAATTCAAGGAGTTAAAGTATCCTGAAGTCAACATAAGGGTTCCAAGCATAGAAAAGGCAAAAAGAATTCTTGGCTTTAGCCCTAAAGTTTCCCTGGAACTGGGAATAGGAAAAACTATAGACTGGTATAAGACTCATTAGAATAATCATCAAAATGAAACTTTTGCTTACAGGTGCTTCCGGATTTATTGGAAAAAATTTTCTTGAACTCGCGCCAAAAGACGTTGAAATAATTGGCAGTTATAATAACTCCAAGGATATAATAAATTTTGCCAAAGAGAAAAAGCTGGAAAATGTAAAGTTGTATAAATGTGATCTGACTAATGGAAATGAAGCAAAAGAATTATTCAAAAATATTGGAAATAATTTTGAGTATTGCATTTTCCTGGCTGGAAATGTTAACGTGCCATTATCAAAAAAAGACCCTATGAAAGATATAGAAATTACTATAGGCTCTTTACTCAACACCCTGCAAAACTGTAAAATAAAAAGGCTTGTGTATATGTCTACTGCAGGCGTTTATGATGGGTTGAAAGGGAAGGTTGATGCAAATGCAAAGCTCCATCCTATTGTTCCATACTGCATTTCAAAGCTCATGGCAGAGCAGTATGTCAAGTTCTACCGTTCAATAGGCAGAGTGGATGATTATGCAATCCTGAGGTTCGGGGGCGCTTTTGGGAAATATTCTAAAAACAAGTTCATGACAAAGCTGGTAAAGGATGTCTGCATGTACCACAAGAAAGAAATTGAAATATATGGCGATGGGACCAACCTCATTAATGTGATGTATATAAAAGATACAATAAAAGCCCTGATTGCATGCTTAAAATCAAAAAAATCCAATATTGTATGCAATCTGGCGCTCGAAAACATGACCATAAAAGAAGCAGTGGAAAGGGTATCTAAGGTGTTTGGGAAAAAAGTAAAAATAAGGCACCTGCCTAAGCTTAAGGAGCAGAAATACATAACGTTTACATACGACCCGGATTTCAATAAAATTTTTGGCTTTAAGCCAGATTATTCTTTTGAGCAGGGCATAAAGGAATTTGGAAAGGAACTTAAAAATGACAATTAAAGTGTCCTTTGTCATTATTTCCCTTAATGGGGGCGATATTGTTGTTAAAACAGTTGGATCTATAAAAAGCCTAAAAACAAAATATAAATTTGACATATTTCTGGTGGATAATGGCTCCACAGATGGAAGCCCTGAAAAAGTTAAGAAAAAATTCAAAAATATCAAAGTAATTAAGCTAAAAAAGAATGTTGGAACTGCGGCCTATGACCACGCAATAAAGCAGTCAAAAGCAGAATATATATTCTTTACTGGCGGTGATGTTGAATTAAAAAAAGACATGCTCGACAAGCTTGTAGATTTTCTCGACACAAATTTAGAAGTAGCGCAAGCTACTCCCAAATATATAAATTTTTACAAAAGAAATAAGGCAGATTTGGGCGGCACATGGCTCTCAAGATCCTTTTATTCCGGAACTTTCAAGGATGATGCATTAGGCAATAAGAACATAGAGATTCCATATATTGGAACAGGGCTTATAAGGAAAAACGTCATAGACAAATTTGGCTATTTGTTTGACAACGACTATTTTTTCTATGGGGAGGATGTTGATCTTGGGCTTAGGCTCAGGATGCTGGGCTATAAGGTGTTTTACATTCCAGACTCAATTGCGTACCATTTAGGATCAGCGTCAAGAAGCATACACAAGCCTTATTACCTTACATTCTTGATGGAAAGGAACCTGTTAAGGACATTTTTTACAACATTGGAAATAAAGGATATAGTTTTACTGCTTCCGTATGCTTTATTAATGCGGTTTATTGCCATAGTAAGGGATACATTAACTTTAAAGTTTATGGAAGCATTTGCAAGAATATATTCAATATTATGGGTAATTTTTAATTTTAATTTAATAATTAAAAAAAGGAAGGCAGTCCAAAAAATAAGAAAAGTTGAAGATAAAGCATTATTTAAATTGTTTAGTGAAAAATACCTATTTAGAGTTTGATGAAAATGGGGTTAAATGAAAAAATAGGCAAATTATTGGAAAATGCCAAGCTTATGCTCTTCTTTATAGTAATTTTTGGGTTAATTTTGCGCTTAATATTTTTCTCAGGCATGGGAATCTCCGATGACTTGGCTTATAGCAAAGCGGCATATAGCATTCTGGAAGGAAGAGGGATTGATCCAAACAGCACTTTAACCTTATCAACAAGGCTTGGCTTAATATACCCTATAATATTTTCCTACAAATTATTCGGAATAAATAACTTTTCTTCGGTTTTATTTGTCTTAATGGCATCCATTGGAAATATTGTGCTAATATTCTATTTCGGGAAATTATTGTTTAATGAAAAAACAGGATTGATGGCAGCTTTCCTATTGTCATTTTTCCCGCTGGATGTTGTTTATGCCACAAAACTGAATTCCGACATTCCTTCAGCGTTTTTCATGGCTTTAGGAGTCTATGCTTTCCTCTACTCCGAAATAAAGAAGATAAGATACGGCATTGGCTATTTTCTTGCAGGAATCTCTATAGGCATTGGCTACTTGATAAGAGAAACCGCACTTTTGATAGCATTGTTTTTTATTGTATATCTTGTTTTCTATAAAGGAAAAATAAGAAAAGCGCATCTTCTGGTTCCATTAGGCGTCTTGGCTGTCATCATTACGGAATCTTTAATATTTCTGAACCTGACTGGCAACCAATTATTCAGGTTCCACGCTTCCCAGCAATACCTTGCAGATGCAGTTGCCAAATATAACTATTTCGGAAGGCTGGATTTTCCGACAGGATTATTCCATTACCCATGGCTGTTTTTGACAAATAGCCTGCTTGTTTATTTTTACATCCCAATTTTCATAGCCCTAATTTATGCTATTATAAAAAAGAAAAGGGATGCATACATAACTATCATGTGGATAATACCCCTTTTATCGTATATAAGCTTCGGCTCAACAAGCCTTGCTCACTATATTCCATTCATCGCAAAGGACCGGTACACTTCAATCATAACCACGCCTGCAATACTACTGTTGTCATTTTTGCTTTCTGAGAAAAAGCCAATGGTAAAAAGATTAGCCCCGATACTTGTGATATTGCTACTGTCAATATCCATCGTTACTGTTTATTTAAGGGAAGACAGGAATCTATTGGCAAATTTAAGGCAGGCATATCCTGAATTGGAAAGCCTAAACAAAACGGTTTATACGGACTCGAGGTCGATACAAGCCTTAAATTATATTTCAGGATTCAAAAATTTGCTGGGCCTGAAAGAATTCCCGGAAAATTTTGATGCAATTGAAGATTCATATGTTATGGTAAACCGACACATGATAAGGAACCTGAAAGAAGCGAATAAAAATATAAAATTTCCCGATGAAATTAAGAGTATACCCAAAGAATGGGAAGTAATAAAAGAGCTTGGAAGTTCAGAAAAAGACAAAATTGTAATATACCAAATCCCGTAAATTCCCGTTAAAATGAGCTACACAAAATTAGCAGTCAAGGGGGCGGCAACAGTATTTATAATATCAATACTGGCTGCATTTTTAGGCTATGTTGCAAGATTCATTCTGGCCAGAAACCTCACTTTAGAAGAGTTTGGGCTGTTTTATTCTGTTTTCGCATTCCTTGGTATGTTTGGCGTCTTCAAAAGCTTAGGGTTTGACAGGGCTCTGGCAAAGTTTATTCCAGAATTTGTGCATAAAAAAAATTATGACCAGATAAAAAGCTCGATTATTTACGTATCTGCCATACAGCTGCTAACAAACACAATAGTAATAATTGGCATATATCTATTTTCTGCTTATTTAAGCCAAAATTTTTTCCGCAGCCCGCAGGCAGGCATTGTCCTTAAGCTGATGGCAATAGCTTTTTTCTTGGACAGCTTTGCTTTGGTGCTGAAATTCGCGTTCCAGGGCTTTAAAAAAATGGCATATTTTGCAGGCATTGATGCTGTGAAGATGCTGCTTGTAATAGCAATAACACTTGTAGGGGTAGGCATGAATTATGGCATATTAGGCCCTGTTATAGCGTATGTCATATCAACGATAATTATAATATTAGTTTTTGGGTTCATATTAATAAAAAAAATTTTTCCGAGTTTTCTGAAGTCAAAATTTGTTTATGAAGGAAAACTGATGAAGGAAATTTCAAGATACAGCATTTTTGCAATGTCAGGAGGAGTAGGCATGGTCATATTGGGATACACGGACACCATACTCCTTACTTATTTTTCCGGACTAACGTCTGTTGCTTTGTATAATGTGGCGCTGCCCACAGCAAAAGTCCTCATGTATTTTCCAAGGTCTATTACAGGCATACTGCTTCCATTGATCTCTGAACTCTGGGCAAAGAAGGAAAAGGCATTAATCAGGGAAGGCATAGAGTCTCTCTATAAGTATACAATAATTATCATAATACCTCTTGTTTTCATGATTCTGTCATTTTCAGACTTGATTATAAACATTCTTTTTGGAGAGGAGTATGTGCTTGCAAGTAATGCCTTAAAGGTATTGAGCATAGGCATGATATTTGCAGTCCTCTATGCGGTAAATATTGATTTCTTTTTGGGCATAGGAAAGCCTGAAGTAAATAGCCTAATAGTGTACTCAGCAGCATTATTCAATTTAGTGGCTAACTTTATTATGATACCGGTATGGGGCATCATGGGCGCTGCAATATCCACGACAGTAAGCTATTTCATTATGATGGCCATTGGAGTGGCTAAAATAAGAAAATATATTAAAATAAAATTTCCAGTAAAAATATGGGTAAAGACATCAATAGCTGGGGTAATTTTCGTCTTTGTAATATTATTCTTAAAGTGGGTTTTGGCGTTAAATGCCTGGATCGAGGCCGTCCTTGTATTAGCCATAGCTGGTCTTGCATATCTCGCCTTATTATTTCTATTGAAAGTGGTTGATATTGATGAGTTAAAAATAATATACAATAGAATATCGAGATGAAGAATATCAGGATGAAATGAGAAATAAAAAAATCGCCAAACTTCAAAGTTGCTTTCATAGGGGACCAAGGATTAGGAAACGATGCTAGAGCCGTTCTTAATTTGATTAAAGATGAAAATGTGGATATGGTCATGCATCAAGGCGATTTTGATTATGAAGATAACCCGGAAAAATGGAATCAGCAGATTAACGAGATTCTAGGCCCGAATTTTCCATATTTTGCCTCAATAGGGAATCATGATTTCGCTGCTTGGCCTCAATATCAAAAAAAATTATTGGACAGGCTAGATAAAATAGAAGGCGCAGAATGCTTTGATGATTTGGGCGTAAGTTCTGCATGCACTTACAAGGGCTTGTTTTTTATTTTATCCGGTGTTGGCACTAAAAGATATGGGTATCCAAAAAATCTTTCAGAGGTTATTCCATGGAGATTGAGGTATTGGTTCAATGTATTGCCTTCCCAGTTTCTTCATAGCCTCTACATCAAAAGGCAACTTGCCAAAGATAACTCTAGTTGGAGAATATGCTCTTGGCATAAAAACCAGAGATTAATGCAGGTTGGAGGTAAGCTTGACGGGACCGGATGGAATGTTTATGAGGAATGCAGAAAAGGGGGTGCAATAATAGCCACAGGCCATGAGCATTCCTACTCAAGAACGTATTTAATGGAAAATTTTGAGGAGCAAATTGTTGCTTCTACCTCAAATACTTTGGAAATTGAAAAAGGCAAGACCTTTGCATTTGTATCCGGCCTAGGGGGCAAAAGCATACGCAACCAAGTTGATGAGATTGCTTCCAAACCATGGTGGGCGGCTGTTTATACCTCTGAGCAGGATGTAAATTATGGCGCGTTGTTTTGTATATTCGACATAAATAAAACCAAAAACAAAGCTTATTGCTACTTCAAAGATATAGATGGAAACGTTCCAGATGATTTTTATATAATAAGCAACATTAAATAAGTATAAAAAGGGAGTTTATAATTATTTTATATCCTCCCGACCATTCTGATTTTCATATAAAAATTTTTGCAATTCCTTCCTCTTATTTGGAAAAACATCATACATATTTTTCTGCTCATTTGGGTCTGTCCTTAGGTTATATAATCCGGAAGGCAATGCCTCTGACTCTTCCTCGACTTCTATCAGCTTCCAAGTCCCATAATAAACTGCTGTTTGTTCCTTTGATGCTGTGCCTGGCGCTTCAAAGATCTCTGATTTAATGAATTCTCTTTTATACTGCCCCTCATTGGTAATTAAGGGCAGCAAGCTAACACCATCCAAGTCCTCTGGAATATCAATATTTAAGATGTCTAAAATTGTAGGGACAATATCAATAGTCCCAACAGTCTCAGAAACTCTCTTCGGCTCGAATTCCTTGGGGTAATAGATTATTAAGGGTACATTCACAGCTGCCTGATACAAGGTGCTTCCATGCTTCTTAAATAATCCATGCTCATAAAACTCTTCGCCATGATCTGCAACAATAATAACAATAGTATTATCCTGAATACCCAATTCTTCCAGCTTGTTAATAAACCTATTTAATTCAAAATCAGCGTTATAAATCTCAGCATCATAAAGTTTTATCACGGAATCAACTAAATTTCTATCAACTTGGCCGTACCCAACTTTTTTGATTGCCCCCTCCATCTCGCCTTGTAGCTCCTCATGAGTGCGTGAGTCATTTGTGAATAATTTTCTGAATTTTTCAATAGGAGCATAAAGCGAATGGGCATCAGCATAATGCAAAAACATAAAAAAACGCTTGTCCTTATTTTTTTCGAGCCACTTAAACGCTAATTTGTTGGTGGATTCTGCAGTCCTTTCCTTATCAGTATCAAAAAACTTTTTATACGGGGGGAAAAAGGCAAAGATTACTTCTCTGATGCTAAACCTGTCAAATGTCTGCACATATTCAAAGAAATCCATTCTGTCATTATATATATCAAAGCCCTGGCCAAATCCGTATTTTGCCTTGATCCATCCAATGGATACGAAGGCCGCAGTATTATAGCCATTATTCCTTAATATTTCAGAAAGCGAATTTTCCCCAGGATTTATGCCCTGGTTCGTATGCTCTGGATCAATATTAGATACGTATTTCCCCGTTAACATTGATGCATGGGATAAAAGGGACCATACATTCACAGTTATTGCATTCTCAAAAACTATGGAATTTTGCGCAAGTGCGTCTATGTTTGGAGAGGTATTTGCTTCGTAGCCATAGATATTTAGATGGTCTGCCCTTACTGCATCTAGCGAGACCAGCACGATGTTGGGCTGCTCCATCAACTGATTGTTATCTTTTCCTATAGGCATGTAATTCAACAAATAGATGTCCAGGAATAATGAAACGGCGATAAAAATAATCACGCCGAACACCAGTTCATTTACTACTGTTCTAATTTTTTTCCTTCCGAAAAAGGAAATAAAGTTATTAACTAAACTCCTCCCCTTAGTTAAAGAAAGAGTAAATATCAATCCCATAATGGTTATAATAAGTATGTTGACTGCAAGTTTAATTGGGCTCAATATACTATACTCTACAAGTAGGATGCGATTAACAATAACGCCAACATAAAATAGTGCTAAGACAATAATAGCTATGCTGAAGTAAAAAGATAGGTATGCTCCTTTGTTGAACTTCAGCTTCAATAATTTAACAGCAATTTGAGTTATAATTCCCAATATGACAAAGCCAACTGTAAAAGCAGTTATTGACAGTAGCAATGCCTGATAAAACTCAAACCATTCAAAGCTCCAGACAGAAAGCCTGGCTGTAATATCAACTAGGCCATGTAATATTCCTACCGATAATCCGGCAAATGCTGCAAGTTTTATATTGTCTTTAACCTTCATCCCACCTTAGGAAAAATGCCATTATTTAAAAAGCATTACTAAAAATGTATGTGTTTAGCAGCTTCGAGCCCAGTACATGTTTACTAAAAGTATCGGTCATGCTCCGTAGGAGCCAACCCTCTGACCTCCTTCAATGTGTTTAGCAAATGGGCTCGACCTCAAGGCTGCTAAACACATACGGTTTTTGTTCGGGGGTTGGTGCGAAATTCTTGTCAAATCCAATAATTTTGATAGGGCTTACATTAACTTTGGTTATTTTTGTAAGCGGATGTGCGGTAACAGAAGAATCTGTGAAAGAAATCAATCAAAAAATCGAAGATAGATATAACTCCTTTTCAACCTTGAAATATACTATAACCGAATTGCGTTACGAAGACGGAACAATGAATCAAAAACAAGAATATACTGAAATGTTCAAAAAGCCAGATAAAATAAAGCAGGTTTTTGGTCTTGCTTATGGTCAAAATTCACAAAATTTCTATATATGTAATGGATATATAGCATACTCTCAAATAACCCCGGATTTAATGAGTGTATACGAGTATGTTGATCTTCCTCCAGAAATGACAACTTATTGTGGTTATTTCATAAATAAAGGCGCAGAAAAATGGAAAGTTCCTATGGAAATAACTGACGAGACAAAATACAAGGTTGAAACATCCAAAGTGAATTACAATGGAAAAGATGCAATAAAAGCGGTTGTCACAATTTTGATGAGCGAGGAAGCAAAGCAGAAACAAACAGCTATTGGGAAAACGCCAAGAGAAACAGTTGTTACTTATTGGTTTGATACCGATAATTTTGCAATTTTAAAAGAAGAATCTCAAAGTTACTCGACTCAATGTGAGGTTTCTGCGGAAATTGGCGGTGAAAGTTCACAAGGGAATTGTATAGAAATTGAAAATAAAATAGAAAGGGTTTATGAAGGATTCTATTTTGATGAGGATATAGCAGATTCTGAATTTGAGATAAACCCTTCTGATTATCCTAACGCCGAATTTAAAAAAGAAATAGTAGACGCACAAGAAAAATTTGATTGATTTTCTGCTTGCTGACTTGACTTCTCAGAATTGCTTCGCACTAACCATGCTTATTGTGTCAAAAAGCTAAGCCGCCATCAACATTAATTACAGAACCAGTGATATAGCGTGATTTTTCTGATGCAAGGAAAACAACAGCATTTGCCACATCCTCTGGATTGCCTTCTTCCTTCAATGGTATCATATACCTGATAATCTTCCTTTTGAAAAAAGGCATATCTTTTATTATATCCGTTTTTATGAATCCAGGAGCAATAGCATTTACCGTTATCTTCCTCTTGCCAAGCTCTTTTGCTAGTGATTTAGTAAGCCCTATTATTCCTGCCTTTGCAGCCGCGTAGTTGGTCTGGCCAAAATTGCCATACTGCCCTACAATAGAGGATATGTTAATTATCCTGCCACCGTCTCCCATTAACTGGAGGGCTTGCTTGGTAACATTAAATACACTGCTTAAATTGGTATTTAGGACATTGTTCCATTCTTCCTGCGACATATTCCTTAATGTCCTGTCCCTGACAATGCCTGCATTATTTACCAGTATGTCAATTTTTTTAAATTCTGATTTAACGAGTTCAAACATTTTAGCCACTTCATTATAATTAGAAACATCGGCTTTTATAGATATAGCCTTATTCCCCATTTTTTTTATTTTATCGACCACTTCTTCGGCATTTTTGCTGCTGCTGGCATAATTAACAATAATATCTGCACCCTCCTTTGCCATCTCAAAAGCTATGGAGCTTCCAATGCCTCTAGAAGCTCCGGTAACTAACGCTACTTTTCCCTTCAGCATATTATTTAACTCCAGCAATATATGCCCATTCACATTGCCAGGCTTTATCGTCTGCCAAGGGATTATTTTTCCTAAGCTCGTCAAAAAGCTGCAACGAAGCTAGGGTTATTAATTCATCCCTATCCTGAATTTCCTTCTTATTTGGCTCTAAACCGCCTACTTCTGGCAGCATTCCTGCCTGCAACCTTTTTACCTTCAAAAAGTCAAGATAATCAGAATATTTTACTCTGAAGCATGAATAATATTCCTTTATTTGCCGGAATCCAGCATCCTTAACAGCCCCTAAATAATCTTTAATGTCCTTAGGGTAAGGAAAAATAAATTTTCTTTGGGGCAAAAATTCTTTTATCCGCTTGTCAAGGCCTTCCCTATATTCTTTGAATTTTGGCATTTTTTTTATTAAGTCTATTGCAATGTCATGTACTCTATAAACAGTGGAATCCAGCATCAAAGCACCTTTCGGCTTACCTTCTCTCTCAATATTCCCACTGTTGAAAATAAAAGAGCCATTCGGCTTTAAGGAATCAAAAATACCCCTAAAAGTTTCCTTGAGGTTTGGAATCAAATGGATGGTATTGGCAGATAATACTTGGTTAACGGACTCTTTGCCAACGGTTTCAGATAAAGTCGAGTAATGATCATTTTTCTTTTCCAAGACAAAGAATTTTACATTTTGCCTAGAATGTAAGTACTCGTAAGCTTTACCGAGCCATGCTGGAGAATTGTCTACAAGCCACAACCTTATCCTGTTATCAAATCTTTTTAGTATCCTGGCAGAAGACGTTCCAGTTCCTGCCCCGAAATCAACTACGATGTCATTTTCCTTGATTCTCGGAGCAGCAAATTCTGTCAACTTATCTACACAATCATGCAGCCAAGAAGCGTTAATAACCGCATTATGAAATGCAATCGCACCGCTAGAGGCAGGCCTGTCAGGCTTCCACGATTCTGGCTCTTTTATAATCACCGCAATAGACATTTTACACTATCAAGAATGAGCAAGAACTTTTTAAATCTTGTCTTTTTAAAGGGCTATTTAGTAAGGGGAAATTAATTAAATTTATTCTGCCTTTTGAAATTGATTTTTTATTAAATTTCAATTTGGCTTCGCTACGCTCAGCCGAATTTTACTGCTCGGCAAAATTTTTCCTGCCAATAAATTTTGCCTCGCCTAATCATAACAATAGTTTTATTATGATTATTAAGCGAGCAGTAAAATTGCCGGGAGCATAATAATAAAATCAAATGGTTTCAATTCATGAAGCTAGAATTATTGCAAATAAGCGTTAGATTTATTAATGGTATACCTCATCTATATATCATGGATTCGAACATATTAAGCACGGAAGTAGCTGTAATAGGCGCAGGGCCAGGAGGCTATGTAGCAGCAATAAGGCTGGCGCAGCTCGGGAAAAATGTAGTTTTAGTTGACAAGGATAAATTAGGTGGGATATGCCTTAATTACGGATGCATTCCATCAAAGGCAATGATCTACGCAGCTGAATTTCTTGACAAGATAAAAAAATCAGAAAATATGGGCATTAGTGTTGGCAAGGTTACAATGAACTTCAATAAAATGCAAGAGTGGAAGGATGGGATAATATCCAAGTTAAATAACGGCATTGAATTATTATGCAAACAGAACAAAATAAGGGTTGTTAGGGGAGAAGCATATTTTGAAGGCTCGAATAAATTAAAAGTTGCAGATGGCAAGAATATTAATCATATTGAATTCGAAAAGGCAATAATTGCAGTCGGCTCAAAGCCTGTTGAATTGCCAGGATTTAAGTTTGATGGAAAGAGGATAATAAGTTCAACAGAAGCATTATACCTTAACCAAATTCCAAAAAATCTTGCAGTTATAGGTGGAGGTTATATAGGCATGGAATTGGGCATTGTGTATGCAAAACTCGGAAGCAAAGTCAATGTTATAGAGATGGAAAGCCAGATTCTTCCTGGTTTTGATAATGAAATAGTTAATGTGCTGCAAAAAAATTTGGATAAGCTAGGTATTAATATATTCCTCAATTCAAAAGCCAGCAAGTTTGAGAATGGAAAAGTAACAATAGAATCAAAAGACAAAGGCAATCTGGCAATTAATGCCGATACCTTGCTTGTAGCTGTTGGAAGAATCCCAGCGACAAATAGTATAGGGCTTGAAAATACAAAAGTAAAGTTAAATGATAAGGGGTTTATAAAAGTAGACCAAACTTTGAGGACAACTGATGGGAATATTTATGCTATTGGGGACGTTTCTACAGGACCAATGCTAGCGCACAAGGCTTCAAGCCAAGGAAAATTTGTTGCAGAGGCAATAGCAGGAAATAAAGGCGCATATGAAAATATTGTCGTGCCTGCAGTAATATTTACAGATCTAGAGATTGCTACAGTCGGAATGGATGAGAAAGAAGCTAAAGATAATGGGATTAAGATAAAAACTGGAAAGTTCCCTTTTAGGGCGTCAAGCAGGGCAATGACAAGAAATGCGACAGACGGATTTGTCAAGGTAATTGCAGACGAAAAAAGCAATAAACTTCTTGGTGTTCAAATTGTCGGAAGCGAAGCTTCTGATCTTATAAGCGAAGCAGCTTTGGCAATAAAGATGAATGCTACTTTGGATGATTTAGCTTTGACAATACACCCTCATCCTACATTGAGCGAAAGCTTAATGGAAGCTGCGGAAGCGACAATGGGAAAGGCTATACATATATTGAATCCAAAATAGCCATCACGGGCGTGTCTAAAAAACAAAGGTTAGCATTAATTGCAACATAGTATTTATTCAATAAAAATTAATAATAATAGGGTTTTATCCATATGAATTTTTAATGAAAAAGGAAATATGATTAAATAAACAAATGAAAGTCAAAATGGACGAGCATCGTAAGGTTGGTTTTTATGGTCAGTCAAACAATGAAAATGTCAAACAAGAACATCATTCCAATTATCGTGGGCTAACCCGCGAAGCGATTTTTAGACATACTCTAACCATCACATAGCTTTCTTTAGTATATGCACGCTGGTCATGCTGCCTGCGCCACCAGTATTGTGCGCCAAGCCATAATTGGCATTATCCACCTGCCTGCCTTTTGCATTTCCTGTCAGCTGCAGAAAAAGCTCATATATCTGGCTTACTCCGGTAGCGCTGATAGGATGACCCTTTGCTTTCAATCCTCCAGAGGTATTTACAGGAAGCTTGCCATTAATTTTTGTTGCCCCTTGCCTGATAAGGTAAGGACCCTCGCCTTTTTTGCAGAATCCCAAATCTTCATAAGAAATAAGCTCAACAGGGGTAAATGCGTCATGAACCTCTGCTATGTCTATATCATTTGGAGTTATATTTGCTTCTTTGTATGCTATTTTTGCAGCATTTATTGTTGAGTCCCAAGAGGTCATGTCTTCCCTTTCAAAGCTCGCCAACTTGCTCGTGCTTAACCCAGAGCCAGCAAGCTCAACCTCCGTTTTGCCCCTGCCTATTATAACAGCAGCCGCGCCGTTGCATGGTATGCTACAGTCAAACAGCCTTAACGGAGAAGCAACTACAGGAGATTTTCTTATCATATCCAATTATCATATCCAATGTAACTTTCTTTCCATAAAATCTTGCTTTGGGGTTAAGGAAGGCATTCTCATGGTTTTTTAGTGCGACTAATGCGAGGTCATCAGTTGATACCCCATACTTGAGCATATATTGCTGCGCAATGAGCGCATTTTGGGCAGGAAAAATGACACCTTCTGCTTGCTCATAAATACGCTCACCGCCCATGAACATCTCATCAGTTATGTTTTCTGATAAATTTGCAACAAGTTTCTCAAACCCAATAACAAGTATGTTTTTCATATTATTTTTTTTTTGGAATTCTGCAGCATTCCATAATGCTGTTCCTCCACCACCGCATCCGGCAGGGACTGTTATTATGGGCATTTTTTTCTGGAACATGCTGCTTATCATTGGGCCAGTATGCCTTTGCCTTTCGCCATTGGTTTCAGGCTCGCAGTTTGAGACGAAAACGGCCTCTATATCTTTCATACTCACATTCCCTGAATCAAGAGCCTCGTTTACACATTCATATATGCGCTCGTAAGAATTTCTCTGGTCAACATCAAATTTCGTCATTCCTGCACCTTTTATGTAAATGGCCATCTTAGAATCTATTTTTTTATTTTTGCACCCAACTTAAAAATTTTGATTTTATTTTATCTGCAATAGTAATGCCTTCCTTTTCAGGGTTCTCCAGGATACTTTTTAGCAATATAATCTTTTCAAGATCGTCTATACCTTCAGGTATTTCTGCAATTGGAGTTATTCCTAACGATTTTATTTTTTCAATCGCATCATTTCCATATGCAACCAAGCGGTTTTTATCTGCTATCATATCTTTTGTCAGTTGCGAGCCTATGGCAAGGTTAATCTCCTGTCCTGATAATCCAATAAGCTTAGCTGTTGATTTTATTGCCGAATTAAAAATATAAGGATCTGCTTTACCATCGATAAGCTTTATTTTTGGGTGCGCGCTTTCATTTTTTTTAGCAGGCTTGAGAGAGAACTTTATAGCCTCCAATTCGTCTCCTACTACTTCGATTGTTTTTGAGTCGCAGTTCCCTAATCCTAAAGAACCGCATTCTTTTAGGTATTGAGGCATCTCCATCATTCCCATTTCCACGAAAACTGCATCTAAAGCAACAGGATCCTTGCTCGCAAAAAGCATATTCAAAAATGCAGGCTCTCCCAGAGAGGTCGGGCCTTGGCCATGCATGCCTATTGTAGCATCCCCTATGGTTATGAAATGAGGCAGGGTTTTAATCAGCTTGGGCAAGGTCTTTTCTATATCGTGCTTAAACATATTTTTTTGCGTATCCTTATGCGCGCATCTTACCATATTTTCAACTGCTCCAGAAATACCAATCTGGGAGTTGGTTTTCATAACAGGAATATTTATAACTTTTCTTTCGAAGAAATATTTGGCAACCTCAAATTTAAACCCTTCAGCTTCTTTTTCTGCATACTCTGCCTTTTTAAGGTCAACGAAACCCACATTATGCTTTTCACATACTTCTAACATTCCAGATTTTTTTGCAGAGTCTAAGGTATCATTGCCAACCATTGCCTGCTCAGCTACAATTATATCATTTACATTCTTTTCTTTCAGGAAAGTTATTAGGGCATCAAGTATTTTTGGGTTAGTATTTACTGCTGAATAGCTGTAAGCTGGCTCTATTATGCTCGGCTTTATCAGCACTTTATCATTTTCCATTACATCAAAAGAGTTTAGTAACTCCAAGGATGATTTTAAAGCCTCGTACAAGTCATACTTTATTTTTGTTGCAATAACGCCACTGTCAGATTTCGCCTTTTCAATTTTGTATTCATCCCCTATCTTATAGTCCTTCATAGTCTTTTTTGGCATCTTGTTGCCATGCTCGTCCTCAAGCAGAATAACATTGTAGGGTATAATCGGATGCATTGGGGAAGGTATGTTTACTTTCGTTATACCTATAACTCTTGCTTTTCTGCTTACCTGTTTCTTTACGGGTCCTTTGCAGTAAATGCATTTTTGGATGGGATACATCCATTTTTTGTTGTCTTTTTCACAAACCCATCTTATTATCATTATTAACCACCAACATGCTTTATTATATGTACCGTAACAGTGCTGCCTACTCCCCCTACATTGTGGGCTAAGCCTATTCCAATATTATCAAGTTGCCTTTTGCCAGCTTGCTTTCTCATTTGCCTCACTATCTCATATATCTGGCTCACCCCTGTAGCACTGATGGGATGCCCCTTTGCTTTTAATCCTCCTGAGGCGTTTACCGGGAGTTTTCCATTCATTTTTGTTATGCCTTTCTTTATCAGCTTCTTGCCTTCCCCTCTTTCAGCGAAACCCAGATCCTCGTAAGCCATCAATTCAACGGACGTAAAAGCATCATGCAGCTCAACAAAATCAATATCTTTCTGGGTTATTCCAGCTTGCTGGTAAGCGGACTGAGCTGCCAGTCTTGTGGCTGCCCATGACGTCATATCTTTTGATTCAAATACTGAGAGCCTGTCAGTGTATAATGAGGAGCCTATTATCTCTATGTCGCTTTTTTCATTGCTTAATATGGCGGTATCATATCCAATGTAACTTTCTTTCCATAAAATCTTGCTTTGGGGTTAAGGAAGGCATTCTCATGGTTTTTTAGTGCGACTAATGCGAGGTCATCAGTTGATACCCCATACTTGAGCATATATTGCTGCGCAATGAGCGCGTTCTGGGCCGGAAAGTTTAGGCCTTCCGTCTGCTCGTGAATCCTTTCTGAAGCCATCATCAAATCGTCCGTCATGAGGCTGGTTGGCTCAGTTGAGAGCTTATCAACACCAACTACAAGGATATTTCCATCTTTGGAATTCACCGCATCCCATATTGCCGCTCCTCCCCCGCTGCAAGCAGCCATGACCCTTATGATAGGTATATCCTGGTCCTGGAGCATGCTGCTCAACATACCCGGAAAGAGCTTTTGCCTCTCCCCATCATTTCTTGAACCCCCTTTTGAGATTATTATTTCATCTATTTCTGATAAGGGCATATCTGCATCTTCCAGAGCTTCCATAATAGCCTCATAACACAGCTCATGTGTTGTTTCTGCACGTATCCCGAACTTCGTCATTCCAGCGCCTTTGATGTACATTCTTCCTCTCCATTATTTTTTTGTGTACTTTTCCCTAAACGATTTTTTATCAACTATGGCCAAGACCATATTTACCTTTGCAGTGAGCTTGTCATTTCTGAAAACACTGCCATTTACAAATGCTATTTTTTTGAACATGAAAAAAAGTCTGGCTTCAAACCTCAAGGTCTGGCCTGGGAAAGTGGGCCTGAAAAATTTAGCGCCCCTTATCTTATACGCAAGTATATCTTTTTCTTCATGGTTATGTATGTTGTACCTCACAAGCAATGTAGCTGCCTGGCCCAAGCCCTCTACTATTAAGGCTCCTGGCATTATTGGGAAACCCTTGAAATGTCCCTTAAAATACGGCTCATCAGCCTTGACTTCTTTTACAGCAACGATATTTTTTTTATCCAGCTTTAAAACCCGATCAATAAACAAAAAATCATCGTCATAAGGTATTATCTGCTTGATGTTTTCCCTGCTTATTTCTCCATTGGGGTCCTTAAATTGGTCTATCAAATCCATGTCTAAACTAATGTCTGGGCTTTTAAAAAACTTTCGTTAGAAGGTAAATGGGAATTTTCAGTTGAGAAAATATATGGAAGTAAATCATCCAGCAGGTAAGTATAATGGATTATAAGGAGGAAAATCTTCGCAGTAATATGTTCCATACATGATATACCTAGGTGATGAAGGATCAACTCTGTGCAAGCAACAAGTAGGGGCATAAGGATAAACAGAAAGATCGTCATCCTGAAAAGCACAGCGGAAAATATAACCTTTTTCCATATAGTTATTAATTTCATCTGATTCAGTTACAAGTTTAGTTACATCAGCGTCACTGAAAAGAGCATATTTTGTTTCAACAACTGTTCCATTAGTAGGCGGCATGTTTATAGGAACGTCTAAGAAAAGGACAGCGTAATTGTCGCCCCATTTATATTTATCATATGGCATTAGAGGATCCACAGGAATATCAATATATGCACCGTTATTAGTTAAGGTGAAGTATTGTGTTGTAGCGCTTGTAACAAGTCTTCCAGTCGAATCTACATAAAACACCGTTGCTCTAACGTTCTGTAGTGAATTACCTATTATACCAGCACGAAGAACAGATGCTTTTGATCTTGCACCGCCAATATTTGCAACACCCACACCTTCTTGTATATGAAAAAGTAGTTTACCCTCTATTAATTTTTTTTGTACATTTTGCAAAGTTGCTCCTGAAGCTATCAAATCAGGTAAGCTAGATTTTTTTGTTCCTTCCCCACGCACTGCAGCCCCAGTTCCTGAAAAAAAGGCATTGTTAGTTACAACTATGATAGCTGCTAAAATAAGCAAAATGAGAAAAATATAGTTAGATTTATTTTGTTTAACCTTTTTTATATTTGTTTCTTTCTTCATTTTCACACTCTTTTTTATGGGTGTATATCTTATGCCTATATTCTAGTTTATATACCTTTCTTTTTTGTGCTGCTAAGTTAGTGCGGGTTTTTAGGATTTCAGTAACTTTTATAAACCGAAAATCAATACATTAGAGTTATGGGAAAGAGAAAAAACAGCATCTCAAAAAGGATTAAGAATGGCATAGTCTCGGTACTAAACAAAGGCTTAATTCCAGCGGAATATTCATACAAAGCCTTAAAGAAGGCATTTAACGAGATGAAAAAAGCAGCTCCGCTGGTTTATGGGGAAATAGACAGGTTGATTAAGAGCAATGTTATACAGATTGAAAAAAGAGGTTTTAAGAAAGACAATTTAGCAAAGCTTGGAGATGTGATAACCTTCAATCTTATGAAGAAAATACCGAGCATTCATGAAACTGAGCTAAGGAAAATAGTGAAGGCAAGATCCTCACAATCTTTTATTGGCATGCTCGCAAAAGGGTTAGGCAGTTTTAATGAGAAAGAATATACTGTCCTATCAAAAGAAAAGAAGCTTAACAAGGTTTTGATAGCCAATAGGGGGGAAATAGCTTTAAGGGTAATTAGAGCATGCCGTGAGTTAGGCATAGAAACTGCCCTGGTTTATTCAAGGCAGGATAAGGATACGCTTGCAGTTAAGTTTGCCAACAAGGCTTATTGTATAGGTCCTAGCGCAAGCTACCTTGATATCAAGAAAATCATTAATATTGCAAAAAAGATAAAAGCTGATGGAATACATCCCGGTTACGGATTTCTTGCGGAAAACCCGAAATTTGCAAAGCTATGCGAGAAAAATAAAATCAAGTTCATAGGGCCGTCTTCCATGACAATAGGGCTTTTAGGGGACAAGATAAAAGCAAAAAAGACTGTAAAAAAGGCAGGTGTCCCTATACTAGAGGGAACTGCAAAGCCCCTGAAGAACAGAAAAGAGGCACTTAAGTTTGCGAGAAAGATAGGATTTCCGGTTATATTGAAAGCTGCTGCAGGCGGTGGGGGTAAGGGAATGAGGATCGTAAGGGATATTGATGAACTGGAAAAGGCATATGAAGGCGCACAGGCAGAAGCATTTCTGTCTTTTAATGATAAAAGGCTATTTATGGAGAAATATGTTGAGGAGCCCAGGCATATAGAGTTTCAAATATTAGCGGATCAATACAAAAATGTTGTCCATCTTGGGGAAAGAGACTGCAGCATACAGAGGAAGCACCAGAAGCTTGTCGAGGAAAGCCCAAGCCCCGCTTTAAACGAAGAGTTGAGGGAAAAGATGGGGGAAGCTGCGGTAAAAGCTGTATCGGCTGCAAAATATGAGGGCGCTGGAACTGTCGAATTTCTTTTGGACAAGAGCAAGAATTTCTATTTCATTGAAATGAATACGAGAATACAGGTAGAGCATGGAGTTACTGAGATGGTTACAGGTGTTGACCTGGTTAAGGAGCAGATAAATCTGGCATCAGGGGCAAAGCTTGCGTTTAAGCAAGAAGACATCAAAGTGGATGGATGGGCAATTGAATGCAGGATAAATGCAGAAGACCCAAGTAATAACTTTGCCCCTTCCATAGGAACAATAACTAGCTACTTGCCGCCAGGAGGGCCTGGAATAAGAATAAACAGCATATGCCACCAGGGCTATAAAGTCTTGCCAGATTATGACTCATTATTATCACTACTAATATGCCATGGCAGCAACAGGCAGGAAGCTATAGTGAGGATGATGAGAGCACTGCACGAATACATTATTGGCGGAGTAAAAACCACAATACCTTTTCATTTAGCTGTTTTGCACAACAAGAACTTCTACAGGGGAAGAGTCACTACTAACTTTATAGAAAAGAATAACATACTGGATGAGGTAAAGAAATATTACGAGCATAAAAAACAAGAGCTTACGAACGAAAAGAAAGTCATTATAGTGAGCACGGCAGTTGCTAAATACATGGAAAAGAAGAACGGCAACAATAAAGCAAACCCTTGGGTCCTGTCCGGAAGACAGGAATTAATGGAGAATGAAACCTGACTTTTCTTTTTATAATTTTGATGTTCTTAGCTCTACTAATGACAAGGCTAGGGAATTTGCAAAAGAACGAAAAGCAAACCTTGTTGTAGTTGCTAAGAAACAAGAAAAAGGTAGGGGAAGATTTGGGCGTAAATGGAGTTCTAGCCCAGGAGGATTGTATATGACTATAATCTTGAAGGAAAAGGGTTTGGATAAAGCAAAGTATCTTACTTTTATTGCTGCAGTGTCAGTTGCAAAAGCTATTCGCAAGATTGCTGGTTTGGACGCAAAAGTAAAATGGCCGAATGACATCTTAATTAATCATAAAAAAGTATGTGGAATATTGACTGAAAATGTATGCACAAATGTAAATTACGCACTAGTTGGAATAGGGCTAAATGTAAATCAGAAGAAATTTCCAAGGTCCATTATGAGAAACTCAACGTCAATAATGATAGAGTCCAATAGTAACTACGACATAGAAAAAATAGCAAAAACAATAATAAACGAATTCAATAGATTATATGATTATTATAATAAAAAAAATTATAAAAAAATAGTTGATATATGGAAAGAATATTCGCATACCTTGGGGAAGATGACAAAAGCAAAGACGCTTAGCGGGAATTATACTGGAAAAGCTGTTGATGTTGACGAAGAATGCAATCTTATATTGAAATTAAATGACGGGAGCATTAAGAAGATAGTGGAAGCAGATATATTTGTTATTTAGGGATTGTAATTATTTTTCATTTGACTTTGTATTTATCAATGTTTAGACATATATTCTTTCTGCCTTTTTTGTATTCTTCGTATGCAAGATTTATTATCTTCATTGCCTGAGTGCAGGTTCTTGCATGGTATAACAGCTCAAGGTCATCTTCCTCCAAAAATTCGTTTTTTAAGGGTCCGCCTTTTATCCACTTTACAAAACCTCCCCACACATCCCCGAATAGTATTATCGGTATTTCGCAGGAATGCTTTACCTGCACAAGCTGCCAGACATACATAAGCTCCAAAGTGGTGCCTACGCCGCCAGGTGCTACAATAACAACATTTGAGAGGTGGATAAAATTATCCAGCCTGTTTGAGAACTTGTGGAAATCTTTTTTCAAGTCAAGATGGTAGCTTTCCTTTTGCTCTTTTGGGAGGTGTATTGTAAGGCCTAAAGTGTAAGCATGATTTTTTTTGTGCCTTCCTGCATGATGACCGCGAGAGGCAGCATCCATCAGTCCAGGACCCCCGCCAGTAACTATATCGATGCCTTCCTTAGCCAGCATCTTTGCTAGTGTGTAGATGAGCTTGTATCTCGCATCATTTCTTTTTATGCGCGCAGAACCAAAAATAGCAACCCTAAAGCGCTTCTTTATGGCACTGTAATTGAGTTTCTGTTTCATAATACAATTCATTAGTATTTTATATATAAAGTTATTGAAATGCAAAATCTTTAAAAACAACATGCTATATTCTTCCTGATTAACATGGGATTTTTAGATGATGTGCCTTTTTTGAAAAGGATGCTAGAGATGGGTTATACTATAGCCTTGGTTGTATTAATAAGCGGCATTGTCGGCTTGATATTGGCATTTCCAGTAAAGATTTTATGGAACTTTGTGTTTGGCAGTATTCATAGCATAAATGTATGGCAGGCATGGGCTTTGAATGTTTTAGCTGGAATTTTGTTCGGGCAGAAGACTCCAACAGGGAGTAAGTAAACTCATTAAGGAAGAATATAACAGGTATCCAATACAAAAACTCATTTCTACATCAATAGAACTAAGAATATAAACGCCAACAGTACAGTAAAGGAAATATAGTCATAATTTTTTAATCCAATGGCACTGAAATAAGAAATTCTTTTTTCTGTGTAGTTCCTTGCAAGCATTGCATCGCTTAGTGTTGATGCGCTTTTGAATATCCTGTCAAGCAATGGCAAAAATAATAATTTAACGTGCTTTGGACTCTTTAAGCTTCCTAATCTTGCAAGCCTTGCATCTTTTATTCTCTCGGCATACAGGAATAATGCTGGGACGAACCTTATTGTCAAAGCTATTAACAGTGCAATTGTCCTAGAATTAATTTTTATTAATTTTAATGGAGCTGATAACTTTTCTATTCCTGTTACTAAATTAGTTATTGTAGTTGTAAATGTAAGTATCGAGGCTATTATTATTAACAAAACAAATTTCCATATCGCCTGTATGCCTTTGTCAAGCTCATTTCTAGAGAACAAAATATACATCATTAGTATAAATGCAAAAATAAAAAAGAAAGGCCTTAAGTTCCTTATCAACGAAGAGAAATTTATTTTTGACAGCATTATTAATAAAAAAACAAATAATGAGAATATAGCAAACTTATAGTAAGTTTCCAGTAAAAATGCCGTTGCGCTCAGCAAAATAACGGCAAGAATCTTTATTCTTGGGTCTAATTTGTGCGTTATGGAATCTTTGTGCGCATATTGCCCAAAAGTCAGCTTCTTAAGCATCCAAACCAGCCTTTTTCAGTATTTTGTTATTCAATTTTGATTTTTTATCGTTGAATATTATTCTTCCATTGCAGATTACAATGACATTTTTGGCATATTTTATATCATTTAGGAGATTAGTCACCAATATAATTCCAATTTTATTTTCCTTGTTTAACGTGTTTACTACATCCATTATATTTTTCTTGTTTTTGTTGTCCAATAACGTGGTTGGTTCGTCAAAGACGATGTATTTCGGGCTCATTGCAAGGATTCCAGCCAAAGCAGTTAGCTGTTTCTGCCCAGCAGAGAGTATGTTTACATTCTTCTTTGCAAGGTATTCGATGTCTAACCCTTTAATTGTACTATTGACCTTAGTCTTCATTTCTTCTGTTCTCATCCCAAGATTTTCCAGCCCAAATGCAATGTCCTCCTCGACAATCGAATATACCAACTGATCTTCAGGATTCTGGAACACAAAACCAACTTTTTTTCTTACGCTAATCTGGTCCTTTTTCGTATCAATCTCATCAATGGTTACAGACCCTTTTGTTGGCATAAGCAATGCATTAAGGTGCTTCGCAAGCGTTGTTTTCCCTGAGCCGTTTGCCCCAATTATAGCAGTATAGCAGCCATCTTTTAGCTCTAGATTTATATTTTTGAGAATAAGCTCATCTTCGTACTTAAAATCAAGGTTTTTTATTTGTATCATTGGAATGCAAAAGAGTAGATCGATATGGCACTTTTTGTTTTTAAATTTAGTATGTTTGTTTTATCGGTTTTTAATCTCATGATATCATATAACTGAGGCTCATTAATAATCATATTCTTACTGGTTTTATTATTTAACATTATATTGATTTTTACTGGTTTTTTCTTAATTGAGCTTGCCACCATACTTACTACCTTCCCTTTCGTTTTTATTACCAACAAGCCTTTTCCAATTAAGGACTCGTTATTCTGCTTCCAAGCCCCTTTTTTGTATATGATACCACACTTTAATTTGCCTTTTAGTTCTGAGAGCTTATCCTTTTTTCTCTTGCCTGCATAGACTGTTGGGAATTTTGTGTATTTCGGCTCTTTATTAAATATCTTCTTGGTTTTGATTTTTAATGCCTCGATTATACTATTTTCCAATGCTTTGTAATCCCCTTCTCCAATGTGCTTGTATACAGTTTTTTTGTTCTTAATTAATATCTGAGTCGGCCAGAAATTTATTTTCAGGTTTTTTATAATTTTTTTGTTTTTATCGAGGAGTATAGGCATCCTTATCCTATATTTTTTTGCTGCTCTGATTATATTATTGCTGTCTTTCTCAAAATCCCATTCAGAAGGATGTATTAAAACTGTTTTTAACCCATATCTCTTATATTTATTGTCTAATTTTTTAATATAATCTAATGATCTCAAGCAATTCATGCAAGAATAAGAAAAAATGTCAAATAAAAAAAGTTCTTTTGCAGTCATTTCAGGTATCTTTTGATATTTGCCGTTTTTGCTATATAAGCAGCTATCAACAGCTTTATCGTGTCGCCTATTATGAAAGGTAATACCCATCCTACCATAACTGTTAAGAATGTAAGGTTCGGAACAACTACTAATGCCCAGCCAGCTCCCAGCACATAGATTATTATTGTGCCTATTATCATTGCGACTACATAATCCAGGTATTTTGGCCGCTTTCTCAATTGCAACGTTTTTCCTATAGCAAATGCCGCTATGAAATAGCTTATTAGATAACCTCCGGTTGGGCCTAGAACTGCTCCTATTCCTGAACCACCGCCGGCAAATACTGGAAGCCCTAAAGTTCCGACAACTACATATAAAATCATGGCTAAAGCTCCATAAATAGGGCCAAGCATTGCGCCTGACATTAACACGACTAAGGTTTGCAATGTAATTGGGACTGGTGTAAATCCTAAAGGTATCTTTAATGGAGAGACTGCTGCAGTCAAAGCTGCAAACAACGCTGCAAAAACCAAAGGCTTTAAGTTATTTGCTTTCTCAATGTTTTTTGTTTCAGCAATACTTTCAGATTTTTTATCTGATTTGATGGTTTTTTTCCCGGATTTTCTTGTTGTTTTTTTTGCCATGTTGCCACCTTTGTTCTATATTTGCTACATTTATTCTATGACAATCAAAATATCATCCTTGTTTACCTGAGCATTCTTTTTTGCCTTTATCTCCTTTACTGTACCTGAGCGAGGAGCAACAATGTCATTTTCCATCTTCATTGCTATGAGCTTGATTAAAGACTGGCCTTCTTTTACCTTATCCCTCTTTTTAACTTTTATGTCATATATTATTCCCGGCAATGGAGCGGTAACAGCAGCTTTTCCTTTTTGCTCTATCTCCTCTTTTTTTGCTCGGCTGAAGATAGCAGCCTTCTTGTCATAAGGGCTTTCTACCTCATAAACATCCCCGTTGCAATGAACAAGTATTTTTCCGTCTTCTGTTTCCTCAACCTTGACATCATATTCTTTGCCATCGACTTTAATGGTTATATCTTCCATTTGTGATAAAATTTTGAGTAAGTTGATTTTTATTCCGTCGCTTCGCGACAAATTTTACTGCTCGGCAAAAATTCTTCTGCCATCGAATTTTTGCCTCGCCTATCTATTCATTAAACTTGTAATGCCTATCACTTATAATGGAATATTGCCATGCTTTTTTGCAGGCCTTCTCTCCCTTTTGCTTAATAGCATCTCTAAACAACTGATTAAGGCCTTTCTTGTGTTTTTCGGCTCTGTTATTATATCCACTTTTCCGTGTTTCGCTGCCTCATAGGGATTCATGAATTTCTCTTTGTATTCATTTATTTTTTGCTGCTTTATTCTTTCAGAATTTTTACCTGCAAGCTCTTTCCTATGTATTATATTGACTGCTTGCTCAGCGCCCATGACTGCTATCTCTGAAGAAGGCCATGCAATCACTTTGTCATAGCCCATTTCTTTGGAAGCTAAAGCAATGTAAGCTCCACCGTAAGCTTTTCTCATTACCAGGCTTATTTTTGGGACAGTAGCTTCAGAGTAAGCATAAAGTATTTTTGCCCCGTGCCTTATTATTCCGTTATGCTCTTGGTTTACGCCAGGAAGATAGCCTGTAACATCAACAAGGTTTATTATTGGTATGTTGAAGGCATCACAAAACCTTACAAATTTTGCAATCTTATCAGAGCTGTTTATGTCGAGGCAGCCAGCAAGTATTTTTGGCTGGTTTGCCACTATGCCGACCGTATAGCTATTTAATCTTGCTAATCCTATGACTGCATTTTGCGCGTATAATGGCTGGATTTCAAGGAAGGTGTTTTTATCGGCTATTTCCTCTATCACATTTTTTACATCATAGGTTTTCTTGTCTTCCTTAGGGACAATATTTTTCAGGTTGTTTAACCTGTTTGGGCGGTCATTTGTGTTTATATAAGGAGGATTTTCCATATTGTTTTGCGGCAAATAGCTTAGCAATAATTTTAGCGTTTCAAAGCATGATTTTTCACTTTCCTCTATGAAGCTTGCAACACCACTCTTTTCATTATGGGGCATTGCCCCGCCTAATCCCTCAAAATCAATATTTTCGCCAGTTATTGTCTTAATCACGTCAGGACCTGTAATGAACATATAGCTGATTTTTTTTGTCATGAAAATAAAATCAGTTAAAGCTGGGCTGTACACTGCAATACCAGCACATGGCCCCAAAATAACAGAAATTTGAGGTATAACTCCAGAGGCCAAAGTGTTGTTCTTGAATATTCTGCCCCCAGAATCAAGGGAATTAACGCCTTCCTGGATTCTTGCTCCACCGCTATCAAATAATCCTACTATTGGACAGCCAATTTTTAATGCATGTTCCTGTATAGAAACTATTTTTTTATTATGAGATTCTCCCATAGAGCCGCCCATGAAGATAAAATCCTGGGCAAATACGCATACTGACTTTCCATTTATCCTTCCGTAGCCTGTTATGACGCCATCTCCAGGCACTTTCTTTTGCTGCAGGTCAAAATTAGTGCTTGTAAGCTCCATGTCTGCATTAACCTCTGTAAAAGAGCCTTTATCCAATAGAACTTCCAATCTTTCCCTTGCCGTTAACTTGCCCTTAGCATGCTGGGTTTTTATTGCTTCCTTGTCTATTTTATAGTCATTTGGCATATTATATAACCACCCTCGCTGCCTTTGAGTTAGCTATACTGCTTTAAAAAGATTATGGAAAATCGGTTTATTATGCTGATGGGGAGTGAAAAACGGTGTATAATTCATAATAGGTTATATATGGTTTAGAACAGCCTAAACCCTTTCCCTTCCTTTGTGCCTATAATGCCTCCTTCAACAATCTTGAATGTTATCTCACTGTTTTCTGGCAAATGCCTGTGTTTTTTAATTATGCAGCGCCTGTTTCCAGAAGGGGTTATTTGCAATTCCAATAAGCATTTGCTGCTGTATTTCAATAAATCCCCTCCAACAATATTTACCTTGTCCTTATTCTCGAAATCCGCATAGACCTGGTTGGTTATTAAGATAGGAATGTGCTTTTTTGAGGCTATTTCTTTCAAGTAAGCAAGCTGCATCCCCAAAGCTTTGTTTACTTCATAGACATCCTCATTTTTTCCAATCTCCAAGCGATAAAGCATTGCAACAGAATCAAATATAATCAATCCTATTTTGTCATTTACTATATCCTTCAGCTTCTCAAATGTCTTTTTTTGCTCGTCAAAAGTCGCAGGCCTTAAAAAAACAATGTTATTAAGCAATTTGGCATAATTTTGGCTTATAGACTCGCAAATCTGCTTAAACCTCTCAATTGAAAAATTGTTTTCAGTGTCAATATATATAACTTTTTTTCTTCCCCTTGCTGTATTCATAGCGCAAAGAAGGCACAAATTTGTCTTTCCACTGCCGGCAGGACCATAAATTGTAGTGACTATATCATTTTCATAGCCTCCATCGAGTAAATTGTCCAGTATTCTGCTGCCAGTAGGTAGCTTTTCCATATTCCAAGGAAATAAAGAACAATTTATTAATTTTGTCCAAAAATGTAATACTCGCAGGAACCGTGTTTTTCTTGCAATATTAACATAAACTCTTTTTTGAGGAGATTAAGAAAACCCATATGTTTTTGTTCGCAAGATAAATCATACGGGGGGCATGGAATGTCGCAGGTATTTATCAAAACGCGATTCGCATTATTTAAATCAGTAGCCAAATCATCAATTTTCTCCGAATTATACAACGGATAATAAATTAGCTCTGCCTTTTTGTTGGAGTAAGCTATGAAAGAGGGATTTGATATCCAAAGGCCATCTTTTATTTCTTCATTATTCATATAATTATAAAACAAATCAAGGTTATCTTCATATTTATCAAATTTTACATTAGGGATGCTCAGCACTAAAAAAATAACCAATAACAACGACAATAGCAAATTTTTATTTTTCTTAAACGCATTTATGAAATAAAATAAGCCGTAACCGGTTAAAATATACAAAAAAGGTAGTGCAGGTATCAACAGCCTCATTTCCTTGTGGGCAACTAAATTATATGGAACGAAAAGGAATAAAAACAACAATGCCAATGAAAACGACTTTAATGAAGGCCTCTTAAAAATAAATACTAATGCGATTATCGAGAACAAAACCAAAACGTTTTCCTTGACTAGGCTAACGAAATAAAAATAAAACGGCTGGTAGAATACCCACCCAGTATATTTAGTCATGAAAGACTGCAACAAAAATGGATGTAATATATTCCCGTAAAGGAACTGGTTTAAGATAAAATAAGGAATAGTTGGAATAAGAAAGAACAATGAGAAATAAAATAATCCCTTATAAGACATTTTCTTTCTGATAAACAAATAAAATAAAATCAAAGCAAGGGGGATAAAGGCAAATAGCTGGAAAAACCTTGCCATGAAGGCTATACCCAAAAACAATCCTGATAAGCTGTATTTTTTCCTTAAAAAACAATAGAATCCTAACAGAATGAAGAATGTGGAAGGAATTTCCGCATGCAAGATATTGCTAAACAAAAAGAATGTTTGGGAAAAAGCAAGAAATAATGCAGAAATAATCGCAACTTTTTTGTTAAAAACGTCAAGAGCAATGAGGTATGTAATGGTCAATATTCCAAGGCTGAACAATACAACCAATAATTTGCCAAAAAATATCGCATCTAATCCAATTTTCCAGAAAAAGCCCAAAATCAATGGCCATATTAATGGCCTTGAGTCTTCCCACAAACCAATTTCTCCAAGGGAATAGATATATTTTCCCATGCCAAGATAAACGGCAGAGTCCCACCATACGTCGGCAACAACAAAAAGAGAAAATAATTTTATGATAAGGAAGATAAAGAAAAGGAATAGGAATGCATTATGGTTTTTCAGTAAAGATACCATATCATAATATGAAAGAACATTCTTTTTTAATTGTTTCTAGGAGCATAACGAAATATCCTCATGCTTGCAAAGAAGGTCAATCATTTCATTCTTGTCGTGTAAGCCGCAGTAAGTGCTGTCTTCTATGACTGTGCATGGGTAGGAATCTATCTTATAAAACAGCTCAAGGGTCCTTATGGAAGGAAGCCCTAAATCAGAATCAAAGGAGAATATAGCTATCTCAGAGTCAATTTCCTTGTTTAAGTCAGTCAAAACAAATGCTTGCGCATCACACCAAGGGCATTCTTCCTTCTTCTTGTAAAAATAGAGTATAGTTGTCTGGTTGAAGGTGCACCACTGCTTCATGTTTTGCAATAATGAAAAATATATTATTTCATTCCTGTTGAACTTCCTTTTTTGGTCGAGATAGAACGGGTCTGTTATGAATTTCTCCGTTGCTTCCCTATAGCGGTCTATCTTTACTCCCGTATCCCATAATGTCTTGTCCATCTGGGCTAGCCTGCTTTCCAGAGACAGGCACGTCATATCTTTTCCAAAAACATCTGACATAAGTGAAAGGGCTTGTATCTCCTGGTATTCCTCAAGCACGTCTTTCATTCTCTCTACAACAACGCGCTCTCTTTGTGTGTTAAGAAATAGGTTGAACGAATAAATGGAGATAAAAAGCATTACAGTAATGACAGCGGCTATGATAAAAATTCCCTTGTTAGTCACCATTTTACCTTTCTCCTGAACAGGACAAGGAAAAATGAGGCAAGCCAGAAAGCCTGATACATGAAGAAAAGCAGAAAATATCCAAAGTATAATGAAGGGTTTTTTCTTGGGCTGTTTCTTATGGTCTTTAGTCCGACTGTAACCAACATAATCATACCTATTATCCCTGACAAGCCGAAAATTCCAAATATGCTTAATGAAAGCAGATCAAAATTCAGGCTAAGGTTAGAAAAGAAATTATAGTTTGTAAAAGCATATAATGATATGTTTTTTATTGCATTGGAAATAGTAAGGTAAGTGGATAATAAAAAAAGCCCTAACCCAAACGTTATCAAGGAATAGTTATAAGGGATAAAGTATCCAAACAAGCCAGCATTTCTCTTAAGCAAAATATCCTTGTGCTGCCATAGCGTAATTAAAGCCCCAGAATACCATCTTCTTCTCTGCCTGTAGAGCGATTTTACGTTGTCCGGGGTTACAGTCTTAACGTGCGTGCTCATGCAATTCCTTATATTAAACCCAGATTTATGAATTCTATATGCTATCTCAAGGTCCTCAGTTATATTGCCTTTATCAAAATAGCCTATCTTCTCAAGCACGGATTTCCTGTATATGGAAAACGGCCCTGGGGTAACGTGCACGCAGTTAAAAGACGAAAAGACCTTTAAAAAAAGCGAAAGGCCCAGCATGTATTCCATCTGTATTATTCTCTGCAAGAAATTATTCGCATTCTTAACTTCCACAGACACTGTGACTGCGCCTGTTTTACTGTCTTTGAAATATGGGGTTGTTTTCCTAAGGATATCTTTTGAAACTGTGGAATCGGCATCCATGCATGCAACATAGTCCCCTTTTGCTATTTTAATGCCCTGATTAAGGCACGCGGCCTTTCCCTTATTTTCCGTGTTATCAATAAATGTGATGTTTTTCCCATCTGCATATTTAAGTACAATATTCTTTGTATTGTCTTCGCTGCCGTCATTTACGATAATTACCTCATACATCTCTTTAGGGTAGTCTATGGTCTTCAGGGATTCTATGGACTCTGCTATCTTCTCCTCCTCATTGTATGCTGAAATAACTATGCTTACCTTTGGTAGCGCATCATTTTTGCTGAATTCCGGGGATTTGTAAAGATTGCTCTTGTTTTTCAGCAATGTTAGCAAGAAAACTACAATAAAATAGGTTGAAAGAAACCATACTATATGCACCAGTATAGAGTACCCAAGCATCATTTTCCTAACTTTCTTTAAGAAATAAGCATATTTAAAGCTTTATATTATTTTTCCTTTATTTTGATGAAGTCCCCTAATGTAAAGCCCTCAACTTTGGGCCTAGGCTGCTTCTCATGCCTTTCTTCATACTCCTCAACAAGCTTAATCTGCAGTATCCTTGAAATTTTTTTTGCAAGGCCTATGGGGGGCTCAAAATGGCCTGATTCTATCTTCTGCACGACAGACTCTTTCTCGTTTAGCTTTTTTGCAAATTCTTCCTGGTTAAGGCCTAAGCTTTCCCTTTTTTTCCTTATTTTTTCAGCGTAATCCTCAACCAAAATGTCCATAATCTCAGTTTCAGGCTCTTCACTTTCGGTTTTTGCTGATGGCTTGGCAGCACTAGGCTCTATGACACTGATAACCTTGCCAAATCTGCTGCATTCTTGGCACACACTTAACTCTGTACCTTCAACTATTGTCTTAAACAGCTTTCCCGGATTTCCGCACATGTCGCACAGCATTTAATCACCGATTATGCTTACAATAACTTTCCTGTCTCTCGGTCCGTCATTCTCGCAAAACATGATAGCTTGCCACGTTCCCAATTGCAGCCGATTATCTTTTATTGGTACAGTTTCAGAAGGGCCTAATATTGACGATTTTATGTGTGCATCTGCATTTCCATCCAATTTATCATGCATCCATTTCCCTCTTGGAATAAGCCCATTTAAGGAGTCTATGAGATCAAGGCATATATTAGGGTCGGCATTCTCATTTATTATTATTGCAGCGGTAGCGTGCATTGCAAAGATACTGCATAAACCTTCTTTTACCTTAGATTTTTTTACTACTGCCTCAACCTTGTTGGTTATGTCAATCAATTCCTGCCTTTTAGACGTAGATATAGAGATTACTTCCTGCATCAGGGAAACTTAATATTATTTGATTTAAAAATATTTTTGTTTTTGGCTTAAAAATGAGCAACACTTAAAAATTGCCAGTATTAACCTTATATTATGAAAGTCGTAATTGTTAGTGGAACACCTGGAACTGGAAAAACAACATTATCAAAAAAACTGGCAAAAAAACTCAACTTTTACTATTTAGATGTCAACGAGACAATTAAAAAATACAGATTGTCCGAGGGCTATGACAAAAAAAGAAAGACGAAGATTGTTGATGTTAAAAAGCTGAATAGGGCATTGATTAAAGAAATAAGCAATATTAAAAAAAATAAGAATTCAATTAAAGGCGATCCAATAAAAATCTTTTACAATATTAAAAAACCAATAAAAAAGAACAATAAAACTAAATCTGTTAAAAATAACAAAAATGTAAAAAATGGCATAATTATTGACTCCCACCTTTCCCATTATTTGCCGAAAAAGTATGTCAATCTATGCATTATAACGAAGTGCGACCTAAAGGAGCTTGAAAGGAGACTAAAGAAGAAAAATTATTCTAAACAAAAAATAAGGGAAAACCTTGATGCTGAGATATTTGACATCTGCTTAAATGAGGCTAAGGAAAGGGTGCATAGGGCAATTGTTATAAATACGACAAAAGGTATTAATATAGGTGAAATTTCCCGAAAAACAGGTGGTTCGATTGATATCTGAAAGGGTAGGTAATATTGCGCCAAGCGCTACGCTGGCTGTAGATGCAAAAGCCAAGCAACTCAAGAAAGAAGGCAAAAATGTGCTTAATTTCGGGGCTGGGGAGCCGGATTTTAATACACCCGAGAACATAAAAGAGGCCGCAAAGAAAGCAATTGACAAAAATATCACAAGATACACCCCTATAGGGGGAATTCCAGAGCTGAGGGAAGCCATTGCAAAAAAATTTAGGGAAGTAAACAAAATAAAATATGACGCTTCTGAAGTTGTTGTATGCGCCGGTGGAAAACATGTGCTGTATAACATCGCAATGGCGATACTTAACGAAGATGATGAAGCTATTCTGCCAGTGCCGTATTGGGTAAGCTTTGAGGAAATAATCAAGCTGACTGGGGCAAAGGCTGTTTTCTGCAATACCGATAGCCACTTTAAATTAACAGCCAAAGATGTTGAGGAAAAAATAACTCCTAAGACAAAAATGCTGATTTTAAACAGCCCAAGCAATCCAAGCGGAGCGATAGTAGACAAAAATGAAATTGAGAAGATTGCAAAACTCGCTGTCGAGCATAATTTTTACGTTGTGGCTGATGAGGTTTATGAGTATTTCGTTTACGGCAAAAAAGATAGAGTAAGCATAGCATCATTGAATGATAAAATTAAAAATCTGACAGTGACTGCAAATTCCTTTTCAAAGACATATGCCATGACTGGTTGGAGGGTAGGATATTGCGGCGCAAATAAGGAAATAATCAAGGGCACAGAGAATTTGCAGAGCCATTCAACAAGCAATATCTCCAATATAGCGCAGATGGCTGCTTTAGAGGCTTTGAATGGGCCGCAAGACAGCGTCAAGGAAATGATAATGGCATTTGACGAAAGGAGAAAATTCATGCATAAAAGGCTAAATGAGATGAATGGGGTAAGTTGTGTAGAGCCTGAAGGGGCTTTCTATGCTTTTCCAGATATAAGCGAAACAAAAATGAGCTCAATGGAATTTGCTTCCAAGCTGCTGGAAGAGGCTTTGGTTGCGGTAGTTCCTGGCAGCGCTTTCGGTTCTGACAAGCATATAAGACTGAGCTATGCCTCTTCTATGGAAGACATAGAGCAAGGAATGGACAGGATGGAAAGATGGGTTAAGGGGAGATTACTATAATTTTATTTCATTATAATTTAAAACTAATAAAACATATCAATAAAATGGAACAAATCCGTAATGGAAAATTTATTGAAAAAGAAAACATGCCTTCTAATGAGCACGTCATCAAATGGGTAAATGAGATGGCTGCCATGTGCAAGCCGGATAAAATACAATGGCTTAACGGCTCTGAAAAGGAAGAAAAAGAGCTGGTAAAGGAAGCATTAAGAGTTGGGGATTTAATAGAGCTTAACCAGAAAAAAATGCCTGGCTGCTATTTGCATAGGTCAGCGCTTAATGATGTTGCTAGGACCGAGGAATTAACATTTATCTGCACTGAAAACAAGGAAGATGCAGGCCCGACAAATAACTGGATGGCACCGAAAGAGGCTTATGAAAAGCTTTCTGGCATATTTAACGGCTCTATGAGAGAAAGAACGATGTATGTCGTGCCATTCCTAATGGGGCCAAAAGGCTCTATGTTCTGTAAGGTTGGGGCGCAATTGACCGACAGCGTTTATGTTGCATTAAATATGAAAAAGATGACGAGGATGGGCAAGATAGCGTGGGAAGAACTAGGCAATACTAATAATTTTACGAGATGTTTGCATAGCAAATCTGATTTAGACATAAAAAGAAGATTCATATGCCATTTCCCGGAAGACAATGCTGTTTGGTCAGTTGGCTCAGGTTATGGAGGCAATGCTTTGTTAGGCAAAAAATGCCTTGCTTTGAGGATAGCAAGCTTTTTGGGAAAGAAAGAGGGATGGTTAGCGGAACATATGCTAATAATGGGAGTTAAAACCCCCGAAAATGAAACTTATTACATAGCAGCAGCATTTCCAAGCGCATGCGGAAAGACAAATTTGGCTATGCTAATACCTCCAGATTCTATGCCAGGATGGGAGGTATGGACTGTAGGGGATGATATAGCATGGATACACATTGGAAAAGACGGCAGATTATATGCAGTAAATCCTGAAGCGGGATTTTTTGGAGTTGTGCCTGGGACAAGCATGAAAACAAATCCAAATGCGATGAAAACACTACAAAGCAACACTATTTTTACGAATGTTGTTCTTAAAGAAGACGGAACAGTTTGGTGGGAAGGCTGTGGAGAAGAAAGGCCAAAAAAAGCCATAGACTGGAGAGGCGAAATTTGGCAATCAGACTCTATGGAAAAAGGAGCGCACCCTAACTCAAGATTTACTGCACATGTAAGCCAATGCCCTTCCGCATCAGCCGAATGGGATAATCCAAATGGAGTCCCAATAAGCGCGATAGTGTTTGGGGGGAGGAGAGCTAAAGTTGCTCCATTGATTTACGAGTCTTTTGACTGGCAGCACGGGACTTTTATTGGAGCAACAATGGCATCAGAGAAAACAGCCGCTGCCGAAGGAAAAGTGGGGGAAATAAGGCATGACCCAATGGCAATGCTGCCTTTCTGCGGCTATCACATGGGGGACTATTTTAAGCACTGGCTAGAGATGGGAAAGAATCTCCATAAGCAGCCAAAAATTTTCCATGTCAACTGGTTTAGGACGGATAACAATGGAAACTTCTTATGGCCGGGCTTTAGAGAGAATTTGAGGGTAATAAAGTGGATAATCCAGCGCGTAAAGGAAGAAGTAGATGCTAATAAAACTGCGATTGGGTATGTGCCTCATGCAAAAGATATGCATATGGGGGGCATAAATCTGACTGAGAATAACATTGAAGAGCTGTTGAGCATAGACAAAGAAGAGTGGAATGAAGAAGTAAAAAAACAGGAAGAATTCTTTAAGAAGTTTGGGGATAAGATGCCCAAGGAGATTTTAGAGGAGCATGCTGGCTTGAAAGAAAGGTTGAATTAAATATATTTAATTAGGTCTTTAGCTAACCATACTTTTGTTTTGCATTTCAAAATGCCTGTCATGCGACCATATTCCATCATTGGGCATTGCCAAAGCAGCCGCTATAAACGGAGCATCTTTTGCATCGATGCCTTTCATGATATTAAGAGCCTCTTTCATCTTCAATTTAACATCTTCTTCTGGAACAACATTTATGTTTTCCATTACCAAACTGAATAATGCGTCAATTGCCTCGGCAGACATAGCAGATTTCTCAATAATCACTGCTTTGTATTTGCTGATTTCTTCTTTTATATAACCAACAGTAAAAAATTCTATGTTTTTGGAGCTAAGTATTTTCCTGCTTACACCTTCTTTTATCAGCGCAGAGATAATTCTATTTGAGTCAACAACCAGCCTCATTAAGCAAACCTCTTTAGCAGCCCCGCTTTTATTTTGTGGTCCAGCTCTTCAACATCCTTTTCGGTAAATTTGCTTTTGCTGGCTAATGTATCCATTAGCTGAAGCTTTCTGGCTTGCATCCACATTGCTCTTCTTGCTATCTCGCTCCACTTGATTTCAGCATGCTTCTTTACTATAGTATGCAATTCTTCCGGAATAGACAATGTCATGTTCGGCATTTTTCATCACCCTATGCGTACTATGTGAATACACATATATAAAACTTTTGATTTCCGATACTATTTCTACGGATGTTTTGGAAGTTTAGTGCAGATTAAGACGCCTGCTGAAGAATGACATTAAGAAATTTTGGGGATAGGCTGCTTTGGAGATAGCAGAGGAGCATAGGGGGCTGAAGGAGAGGCTGAAAGAGTAAACTCTCTTAGATAGGTATAGACAAATATTAGGGTGATTTATTTTTAATGCACTCCTCAATATCTTTAATTATTTGCTGAATTAATAATGTAATAAATGAAACAAGTAATGAAACACCTAATGCTAAATCTCTATCTTTTTTGAATATGTTATCACTATTAATTGACTGTAGTTTAAATATATGGCTTTGTTCCGCATCATTAAATTTTAGTAAAATATTTCTATCAAGTGTACTATTCCAATAAAGGTCAATTGCCTTTATAGGTTCAAAACAATTAAATGAACAGGCATAATTATCTCCAAACTTTAGGTTCAATGTATACCTATCAGATATTATTTTGTTTTCATAATGACGAAATGCAAAAATTCCACTAGGTTGAATATTCATTTTAAATTTAATGGCTATTTTTATATTTTCATCCTTATTTAACTCTCTTGAAAATTGAGATAGTCTTAATGTAGTACGATTTGAAGAAATAGCCAAAAAATCTGCATACACTTTTGTGGGTTTCCACAATTAAAAATTTCTACAGTTGTGGATTTGTTATTTATCCCCATTGGAAAAAGGAACTCTAAATTTTCTATTTTGTCTTTTTTTCCTTCTCTAACTATAAAACTTAACGTACCGCTATTTTTAGAAAAATCATAATCCCAAAGAAAATGGCTCAAAGTAAATCCAGTACCATCACTTAACTTTCCAGATATTTCAAATTCATATATATTAGGTTCGACATATTCCGTTATGCCGGCAGATTTTTTAATGAAACCATAACCTGCAAAAAGCCCTATTATAAATAGAAAATACATCATATATTTTATTGTATCAAGAAATATCAACTTTTTGTGATTACGCTTTTTTTCTTGCTTCTTTTTACTCATTTTACTTCGCATCGCAATAATACCCACTAAAAACTGATATATCCGGCTGAAAAGTTACCTTTTTAGTTTCGCTTGGCTGTATAACCCAACAGCCAATTTTTTCATCTCTCAAAACTCCACCTCCTTCATAAATAGATACAGAAGCGCACCCAGCCCCAGGCACTTCCCCGCTATTTGTAAATGTAATTGGCACAGAAGCAACAAATAAATCGGGAAAATTAAAGCTGATACCACATTTTCCAATATTTTTAGTTATTGAGGGTAATTTTAAATCTTGCTTAACTGGCAATATAACTTGGGGGTTATTAGCCCAATTTAGTTTTATTATTTGCATATTGTTTTGATTTTGTTTAACATTATTAATTCCAGAAGCTAATGCAGTATCAAAATCCAATGAAGTAGTTTCAACAGGAACTAACTCACCTTCTTTATTTATATAACCAGCAAAGGCATGACCTGGCGTCAGAATAATAACAGGTTCCATTCCAACAGCAGCCATCAAGGAAGCGTAAAGAACTGCATTGTCTTCACAATCACCTGCCTTGTTAAGCAAGGTTTCAGTAGGGAATTGCACATAATCACCTTCCTTGTTAAAAGGATCATTTACATATCTAATCCCATAAGCCCTCATAGATTCCAGAAGCCATCTTGCTGCCAATTCCTGGCTTTTAACTGAGCCAACAGAAGAGTCAGCAGCCAGTCCAGCAGTAGCTTTGCTGGCAAATTCTTTTATAACTGGGTGATTTGGCGTTATCCATGATGCAATTTCTTCTGGCTCAAACCAACTCATGAAATTTTTTCCCATTAGGGTAAATGTTGCTGTTTCAGAATCAGAATGGTCTCTATTGTCTTTATCCTGAAAGTCCATTTCTATATTTAGTTTTATGTCAGCTTTGCTCGAAATATCCAACGCTTTATCCGAAAATAATAAAGTTATTTGCTTTGATTGTTGGTCATTCTCATTTGTATTTTCAAAATTTATGATTTCATCATCAAAATAACCTTCTGAAGAAGATATTTTTGCCTTTATATTTTTAGCAATAGAATTACCTCTGTTAGAAATTGTTAGAGTCCCTATAACTCTTTCTTTCGCTTTAAAATAAGTAACTGCTTTTGTTTCGCTTTGCTGGAAATTTGTATTTAATTCCGGCTTCAATTCGATGCATCTATTCTGTTCGCACTCATAGCCAATAGAGCAACCTGCATCCAAACAACAGTTCTCAGAAGTTTCTTCGTTAGTCTTAATTCCATCGCCGCATTTTGGAGAACAAACATTATCGGTTAAATAATAGCCGCTAGGACAACCGCAATCTTTAGGGCAGTTTTGGGAGTTTTCTCCTTCTGTGCATTTAGAGTCTCCGCAATAAAGTTTTGGTTCAATTATTTTTCGTTGTGTTTCTTCACTCTTGGCGCAACTTAAAAGAAAAATAGAAAGTAGGAACATAAATAATAAAAGATTTTTGTTCATCTTTCCTTATAGTAACAAATCTGAAGTTATATACATCCTACAATATCTCCTCTTCTGCTACACATATTACATCTAGTCCAAGTTCCACTATTAGTAGCACACCTACTACTTTGGCAAAAATAGTTCTTTGTCACATATCCTTCTTTACCTCCTCTAGCCTCACAATAATTTTCAGTAAGATAAATTCCAGTATCATCCACACAAACATCTGGTTGCCAATAACCTTCAATTAGCATATCTTTTACTTGGCATTTAGGCTCATTCTTTACAGGTTCAGAAGTTATAGCTTGCTGTTGAGCACAACCACCTAAAATGAAAATACTAATAAAAAATAATCCAAAAATTATTGTTTTTTTCATTGTGAATTAAGTCTCCCTATAATTATCTTGTTGACCCTAAAAGTCTAATTATATTTGTAGTTATTACTAAAAATCCAAATCCAGTTACAATTCCTCCCCCAATAGCCATTTCAGAATCTTGTGCACTCCCAGCTACTAAATACAAGCCAAAACTAACAAATATAATCCCCACAAAATTGATTACTTGTTCATTTATATTTTTCATGTTGTTCACCTTTTTATAGCTTTCAAACCTTCTTTTCCAAAATAAATTGTTAATCCCAACAAAGCTAAAACAAACCCTACTGCAATTCTTGTTGCGCTAATCTGGGGAATGTCTGTTTTAAAAAGAGGGGTATCAAAAGCGACTAAGGGGACTAGTGGAAAAGCTGACACGATTATGATTGCTCCTAAAACAATAAGAATAATTTCTATAACCTTAAGAGGTTCTTTCTTTGCCATTATCCCCCACTTTTGATATTGTGTAACTAAATGTAACCATTACGCAACAAACAGTATATAAATATTTCTTTTTTAATATTATATGGCAACTAAGTGGGATAATGTAAGCTATATTTTAAGAAGCAAGTACAGAATTAAAGTTTTACAATATCTTTCAAAATTGAATGCACCAACCACCCCAACAAAACTCAAGCGAGAATTAAATATTGATAAAGCCCATATAAGCAGGGCACTACAAGACCTTGCTAAGAAAGATTGGGTTACTTGTTTGACTCCAGAAGCAAGAAAAACAAAACTATTCCAAATAACTAAATCTGGCATAGCCATAGAAAAAGAGTTAGAGTCTGTCAAATACTGAAGAAATTTTTAAAGTCATTAAATTTAAATACACTCCTCTTTACTCTTTAATTTATGCCAAAACAATTAAGCTCTCTGGACATGCACTTTATCCTAAAGGAATTAAAAGAGCTGGAAGGCTCAAGGGCAGACAGGATTTATAATTCAGGCAAAGAAGAAATCTACATACAATTGCATAAGAGCAATATCGGAAAGAAAATAATTAGGATTTTGATCGGAAAAGCAATCTTTGCCACAGACACGAAAAATATAGACGAAACTCCTTCAGGCTTTTGCATGCTTTTAAGAAAGCATTTGGAAGGGAAGTTTCTGGAATCCGTCAAGCAGCTTGAGCCCGAACGCATTCTGGAATTCATTTTTAAGTCCAAAGATGTGATAATAATACTTTATGCCGAGTTTTTTGGGAAAGGGAACATTATTTTGTGCGATGAGAATAATAAAATCATAGACTCTTTGATTAGGCACCAGTTCAAGGACCGCTCAATCTTTCCTAAGGAGCAATACAAGCACCCGTCAATGGAGTACAACATGTTTAAGATAAAAGATGATGAACTTGCAAATTTATTAAAAAACTCAAAAAAAGACAAGATAATAACTTCGCTTGCTACCGAGCTGGGGCTTGGCGGGGTATATTCAGAGGAAGTATGCATTTTAAGCAAAATTGATAAGAATACAAAGCCAAATGAAATCAGCGAAAAACAAACAAAAAACATCATCAATTCAATTAAAAAACTTCCCAATAAAAAATTAAATCCAAAAATAATTTATGAAAATGATGAATTTACTGATGTTGCGCCAATAGATTTAGAATTCTATAATGATTATAAAAATAAAAAGCTCCCTAGTTTCTCTGCGGCATTAGAAGAATATTTTGCGCACGAGCTAAAATCCATCAAGAAAAAGGAATCTAAATACGCCAATAAAATTAATGAGTTGAACAGGATAATTGAGGAGCAGAAAATCTCATTGGAAGGATTAAAATCAAAGGAAGAGGAAAACAGGAAAAAAGCTGAGGCAATATACCATAACTACCAGCTAATAAAGGAAATCTTGGATGAAATTAATAAGGCTAGCAAAAAATACTCGTGGGAAGAGATTAAGGAAAAATTAAAGGGGCATAAGATTGTTAAGGATGTTAATCTAAAGGATAAGACGGTTGTGGTTGATATTTAGTGTCTAAACTATACATTCGGGGTTGAATGTCTCTAGAAAGTATTTTAGCAGACTTCTCAACTTCTTCCGGAAGTTTAGCGCCACTTATCGCCATACTTACCAAGCCATCACTTGCACCGACATTTTTTAATGTTAGTACAAAAGCTATTACCTCCCCCAAATGATCTCCTCCTATCTGCTGGCTTTTATTCAATGGAGCAGTTGATACTGGCATTTTATGCTATAACTTTACTCTTTCTTTTAAAAACTTTTCCGTAACCTTTTTAAAACCATTAGTATTACTCATTCTTGGACGGCCATAGGGGCTTGGTTCACCCGATCCCATATTTTTGAAGCGAAAGCTTTGGAGAGGGGAATCCGAACTCGGTATGGACTGGCTTGATCCACGAGAGAGTTAAGCAAGCTTCCGTTTCTGGTAGTACTGCATTCATGTGTGGGAAGCCAGGAAAGCTGTCCACTTTTTTCAAGCCCATTTTTTCTCATAATATTCTTTAAGAACTTCTATCTTTTTTTCTTCCCATAGCTAGTCGCTCGTCGCGGACGACGGCAGGTTTGATAAGTGATTCTGTCGCTTGATTGGAAAAAACCGAAAAAAGCAATAGTAGCACTAAAATAATTAATGAATAAATATGCGAGGCAGAATGAAAAACAAAGAATACATCTAAATTTGGGATATTTTTTAAGTTTCTAGATAGGTATAAGGTCGTCTACTGTTTTTAATGGCAACATTTTTAAAAGCAATTTCTTTCCAGAATCTAAAATGAAGATTTTGGTAATAGGAACTGGTTATGTTGGATTATCTACCGCTGCAGTACTTGCAGAGCTTGGAAATGAAGTAATTGCTGCCGATATAGACAGGAAGAAGATAGAAGGACTCAATAATGGAATAATGCCTATATTTGAGCCTGGGCTGAAAGAAATGGTTCAAAGGAATGTAAGGGAAAACAGATTAAAATTTGTCAGCGACAATAAAAAGGCGATAGAGCATGGAGATATCATTTTTATCTGTGTCGGGACTCCACCAAAGGATAATTGGGAGACAGAGTTAAAATATGTGGAAAACGTTGCTAAGGATATCGCAAAAAATATGAGCTCATACAAGGTCATTGTTCATAAAAGCACAGTTCCAGTAGAGACTGGAGACAAAGTAAAGAAAATAATTAAAGATAACATAAAGGAAAACGTCGGTTTTGATGTTGTAAGCAACCCAGAATTCCTAAGGGAAGGGACTGCAATTGAGGACACTCTGCATCCTGATAGGATTGTAATTGGCGCAGATAGTGATAAGGCAATAGATATAATGAAGAAAATGTACTATCCAATAAAATCCCCGATAATAATAACTGACATAAAAAGTGCAGAGCTTATCAAGCACGCTTCAAACGCATTTCTTGCGACAAAAATATCCTTCATAAACTCCATAGCCAAAATATGCGAGCTTTCAGGAGCAGATGTTGAAAAAGTGGCAGAAGGCATGGGATATGATAAAAGGATAGGGAGGACTTTTTTGAATGCTGGCATAGGGTATGGAGGATTTTGCTTTCCAAAAGATTCCCAGGCCTTCATCAAAATAGCTGAAAATTATGGCTATGACTACAAGCTATTGAAAGCTACGAATGAGATTAATGAAGAGCAGAAAAAAAATTTTGTGGAGAAGGTGAAAAAAGCCCTTAACGGCGTTGATGGCAAAACTTTAGCAGTATTGGGGCTGTCTTTCAAGCCGGATACAGATGACATGAGATTTGCTCCAAGCGCCTATATTATAGTGGAATTGCAGGGGAAAGGGGCTAAAATAAGGGCTTATGATCCTGTTGCAATGGAAAAGGCAAAAAATATTCTTAGCAATGTTTGCTTTTGCAAAGACCCTTATGAAGCATCAAAAGGCGCAGATGCGCTGCTGATACTTACCGAATGGAACGAGTTCAAGGAAATAGATCTTAAAAAGATAAAAAGCCTTTTAAAGAACCCCCTAATTATAGACGGAAGAAATATTTATGACATAAATGCAATGAAAAATGAAGGGTTTAGGTACATAAGCATCGGAAGAAAAGAGGTTTTTCCAAAATAGGTGGCTTTAATGGACGCAATAATCCTAGCAGCGGGCTATGGCACAAGACTACACCCATTAACGGAAGATACCCCTAAGCCGCTTCTGAAAGTCGCAGGGAAGCTTATGGTGGAGCATATCGTAGGCAAGATAGAGGAGCTTGGCGCAAGTAAAATATACATTATCACAAACAACAAATTCTACCCCAATTTTTCTGAGTGGCTTAGCAATTTTGATGCTAAGACCCCTATAGAAATAATAAATGATGGCACGGACAGCAATGAAGACAGGCTTGGAGCAATGGGAGATGTGCATTTTGCAATAAAAAGCAGAAGTATATCAAATAACCTAATTATTGTGGCGGGGGACAATTTGTTTGAGGCTTCCTTACGCGAGGTTGCAGGCATCTTCAACAAGAAGAGGAATAATGTGATTGTGCTGCATGATGTCAAGGACAAAGAGCTTGCAAAGCATTACGGGGTTGTTGAGGTAGAGGACAATGTTGTTATCGATTTCGAGGAAAAGCCGGTTAACCCTAAATCAACACTTATATCGACGGGAATCTATCTGTTTCCTAAAAAAACAATTAGCCTTGTAGAGAAATACATATCCCAGGGAAACAATCCAGACAAAGCAGGCGATTTCATTAAGTGGCTGCATAAAAGAGAGATGGTGTATGCCTACATTACAGACAAAAAATGGTATGACATAGGGAGCTTCGAGCAGCTTGAGAAAGCAAACAAGCATTTTAAAGCGAAATAAAGCAAAATGAAAACGGTCTTGATAACCGGGGGTGCGGGCTTTATAGGAAGCCATTTATGTGATTTTCTGATAGACAAGAGGTTTATGGTTATATGTGTGGATAATTTAATAACTGGAAACAAGGAAAATATAAGCCATTTAAACTCAAATAAAAATTTTAAATTTATTAATCACGATATAAGCAAACATATTGCAATCGACGAGCCTCTTGACTATGTACTGCATTTTGCGAGCCCTGCAAGCCCTGTAGACTACCAGAAGATACCTATCCAAACCTTAAAGGCAGGCAGCCTAGGGACCCATAACACTTTGGGATTGGCTTTGGCAAAGAAGGCAAAATATGTTTTAGCCTCGACTTCTGAGGTTTATGGCGATCCCTTGGTTAATCCGCAGCCTGAAAGCTATTGGGGGAATGTGAATCCTGTAGGTCTGCGCGGCTGCTACGACGAAAGCAAGAGATTTGCAGAAGCATTGGCTATGGCTTATCATAGGATACATAATGTTGATACAAGGATTGTAAGGATATTTAATACGTACGGCCCTAAAATGCGAAAGGATGACGGAAGAGTTGTTCCAAACTTTATAACACAGGCATTAAATAACAAGCCAATAACTGTTTATGGGGATGGAAAGCAGACAAGGAGTTTTTGCTATATAAGTGACATGGTAGATGGCATATACAGGCTTACGCTTTCAAAAATAAATGAACCTATAAACCTTGGAAATCCTGAGGAGCATACGATAAATGAATTTGCAGAAATAATCAAAGAGCTTGCAAAAAGCAAAAGCAAAATAATTTTTGAAAAGCTTCCTGTGGATGATCCGAGAGTGAGAAGGCCGGACATTTCTAATTCTAGGAAGGAATTTGGGTGGGAACCTAAAGTCGGACTGAAGGACGGCCTTAAAAAAACAATCAAGTGGTTTAAAGAAAGCCAATGAAATATTTTATCCATTACTCAAATGTTTTTTAATACTTGGTGCATAAGCTTTTTGTCTTCCTCGTCTATTGTTTTGAACAGAAGTAGGGATATAGAATAAATCAATGCTCCGCTTACTATTGCGATAAAAATATTTTCTATAAAAATCAGGCCAGTAATCATTATGGAGCCAGATATTGCAGGCTTTACAAACGGATTAATGATATTAATCTTGATTCCATATTTTGAGATAAAGTGACTGTAGAATGCGAAAAACAATATTTCTGAACCCAATGTCGCTACTGCTGCGCCAACTATACCATATAATGGTATTAAAATTAAATTGAGCACTATTTTTGATAATGCTCCCATACCTTGGCTTAATACTCTTGAGCGCTGTCGGTCCATTGAGGATAATGCAAAGCCCGATATGATATTTGCAAATCTGAAGCATAAATGCCAGGCTATTATAGCAAGCACAATTGAAGAGGCAATATACTCTTTTCCGTAGAAGAGAATGATAATGTCTTTCGATAGTGCATAAATCCCGGCAGAAACAGCAATTCCGACGATAAGCATGTACTTAAATGATCTTTCATAGATAAACCTCAGCCCTTCCTTAGAAGTCATGTAAAATCTTGATATTATTGGGTAGACAGCGTTTCCGTACATCATTGGTATGGACATTAATCCTAGAGCTATATTTGATGCGGCTGCGTAAATGCCCACATCTGAGATTGAGCCGAGCTTTGAAAGCATAATCCAGTCTATGTACAGGAAAAGGCCTGCAAAGGCTATCGAGAGGAAGAAAAATGACGATTCTTTAAGCAAATATTTTGCTAAAGAAAAGTCAAAGCTAAATCGCATTTTAACGAATTTTGTGTAAGCCAATGTTGATGCTATAAATAAAATTATAATCTCTGACACGGGAAATGCAAGCGAAGACATTACAAGAGAAAAATTATTTTTTACTGAATAAACCAATACAGCAGACAATATGAGCATCCTCAAGGTTTTTATGAGTGCATCATAATGCATTCGCTCAAAGGCCCTGAATATTGATGAGTAAAGGTCTGTAAAAGTCTGCAGAATTGCAAATAAGAGCATTATGTAAACTATCAGCTTGGCACTATGCTGATAGCCCATTAAGTTGAGGATGGCGTAAGACAGCAGCACTGTTGCCAATGCCAGAAAAATCTTCACCAGGAGTGCATTGGAGATGTATTTGGACACATCTTTTCTGCTTCTGCTTATTTCCCTTACCAATAAATTGCTCAGGCCGAAATCAGCAATTATAGCTGCTAACAATCCAAATGCAAGCCCGAAGCTGAAAATTCCAAAGCTGTCTTTGCCGAATGATCTTGCAAGGTAGGCAAATATTATGAGCTGGACAATTTTTGACACGAGTTCAGAAAAAATAAGGCTTAAGAAATTCGTTGTCAGCCTTCTTGCAGTGTTCATAGTAAACCCTTAAAGTTTTATTTTTTTCCGAATAATGCGTTATAATAATGGAAGATTGTCTTTCCATTGTAGTGCACTATAAACGATAAAACCTGCCTTATTGCGGATACGGAGCCATAGAGCATTATGTAAGCCAAGGGCAGCAGGAATGGCTGCATGAATGAGTAATAGCTGTTTAAGAGCTCTAAGGCTAATATTGCCTGCATGTGAAGAATATTGAATGGGAAGCCCCAGACCTGCTTTATAACATCGTATGCTGAGTAGAGTTTTTTTCCTGCCTCTGTGCTGCCTCCTTTTACATTTATCTCTGATTTGGGTATGGTATACTTTTTTGGCAACATGCCTCTTTTTTCTTCCAAGCGGTCCATACCTTTCTTGACAACTGCTGTTTTAATTGCCGTCAATACTATGGGTGATGCAAATATCGCTGCAAGGAAACCAAAAAGTATAGCAGCCCTTGTGCCCGTCTGGCTGAAAATACCATAGCCTAATGAGAAGAAGATGAACGGAATTGAGAGCGTGTGGTAGAATTCCTCAAGGAATGAGCCCATTAAGCTGCCTTCTTTTCGGTAGCGCGCTACCTCGCCATTTACGTTGTCAAGGACAACCGAAAGGTGGATTAAGGTAATGCCTATAAACATAATTACTATGGGACCAAAGGCAATCATTCCAGAGCCTATTAATGCCAGCAGTATCATCAGCATACTTACATGGTCCGCATGTATTGGTGTGTAAAGGAAAAGCTTCGTGATATAAATTGAGACTTTCATTGTAACCATATCCATATACAAAGGCCTTTTCTTATTCGAATTCCTGTAGCATATTTTCCTTAATTCTTTTATTGATTCTACCATTCTATCCTATTTAGTAAAAGAGAACACTATTTAAATGTAATTGCTTTTCTATTTACTATAAAGAAATCTCACGAAATGCTTAAACGCTTTTTTCTTTGGCCAGTATTTTATCCATTTTACCGGCAAGAGCGCTCCAGTTCCTGCTCCAGACCTCTTCGCCATAATTGACTTTTCTGCCTTTTCCAAGCTGCATGATTATCTTCTCCGCCAAATCTTTTGCGTCATTGGGCATGCATAGTGACCCGGGATATTTTTTCAGAACCAACGAAACATCTCCGATGCCTGTTGCAACTATTGGAACTCCGCATGCCATATACTCAACTAATTTATATGGAAAGCAATATTTTGTGAAATTATTCACCGGATTTGGCAAAATAGCGGCATCAGCTGAATTAATGCCCAAAACCACCTCTTCCCTTTTTGGGAAATCCCTGAAAATTATGTTTTTCTGCTTTATATTCATGCCCTGCTCGACTTTTCCACTTATAAGGAGATAGCAGTTTGGAATTTTTTCCCTGACAATCTTGAATGCATTAAGAAGCAGCAACCCCCCCTTTAATTTTTCTAGGTGCCCTATAAAAACAATTATTTTTGATTTTAAAGGAAGGCTTAATTTTTTTCTTGCAATATTTTTATTTATTGGCTTCACTAAATCAGCTTCTATGCCATTATTTATGACATAAATGGGCTTTTTTCTTATTTTTAAAATATGCCCTTTTAATGTTTTGCTGACTGCGAGAACAACATCAGCTTCTTTTAAGACTTTCCTGTCAAGCTTTCTTACAAAAGGCATTTTATATGAATCATAAGACTCAAAATTATCCTGCAAATCGTAGATTAGGGGGATATTATATTTTTTTGATATTTTGTAGCAGAGAATTCCTATTATTGGGTCAGTTGTTGCAACAATTACATCATATTTTTCTTGTTTAACTATACTGCTTAATGATTTGAATAGATTAATATAACTCAATAATGAAGCAGGCCTTATGACATATTTAATGTTGTTCCTAATTATTTCCTTTGACTCCCTTTTAGTATAATCCGGGCAGAAGAAGTCTATCTTATGTTTTTTTGCCAAAGGCTCAAAAAGCCTTATCTGCCTGCCGAAGTTGTCAAGGACCATGTCTTTATTTGATCCAAACCTTTTCATTACGACGAGAAGTTTCATTTTTTTAGATTTTTTAGATATCGTTTTTTATTTATAGCAAAGGATATACAAAATGCGGTTTTTATTTAAAAGTTGTTGTTTAAGGCTTTTAAAAAACGCAAGATATATATATATACCCCTTGGGTTTTATCGTTATAAATATTAAGCTAAAGGGGTGGAAATATGCTAATTAAATATTTATTAAACCTAATTACCACTTCTTTCTACATGTATTTTTCTGCTTCAAATCTTTATAAAATTATCAAAAACAACCATGAGGTGCATTTCTATGAAAAAGATTAATTTAGTTATAGCTGTATCTCTAATAGCTGTCTTGCTGTCAATAACAGCATTAAGTCAATTAAGCCCTATAATCAATATTATAAGCAAAACTACACAGATAACTCCAACCATTAGCTTGGAGGAAAAGAACACCTGCACTACTTCATTTTATGATAAAGTGCAGGATGTGTATGAAAACTGCATTCATTACCATAACTATACAAGATGCTTAAACACTACAGGGTCGAATACAGCTTGCTCTTTGCAACAAGACCAAATAAATTTCCAATGCAAGATAGGGGAAACCACTGTTATAAAGAATACAACAGAATGCAGGCCAAATAACGAGTTTATAATCTCAATAGACCAAGGAACTGCTACACTGAAAAAACAAATAGACTTCTCTGACTGGGGGCCTTGCGTTTATGAAGCTCAAAACAGTTGCTTAATAGTAACGTGCCAGTCAATCTATGATGGTGCAAATGACGGCAAGTTCCATGGCTGCAAAGGAGGCACAAGCTGCCAGAAGTTTGAGATATGCGACAACAGCATAAAAACTTTCTATAAAAACTCGAGAGAAAATTTTGTTGAGGACGATCCTACCTTCCATCTGAATGAATTAGCTATAAAGGAGACGGCAAAATGAAAATAAAATTTTTGTTTTGGATTATTGCATCGTTTTCATTAGTTTTACCTAATGCATCTGCTGTTTTGGTTGATGTTATACAAAATGATGTAATGTGCAATGATAAGAATGAAAGTTTGCAAGATATTCATGTAAAAGAAAATGATCCAAATATAAACTCTAATAATGACCTATGGAGCGTAGGAAACCAGACAGGGACTGAATGGTTTGGAATGGTTATGTCTGCCATAAATTCATCTATTTTTCCAAATAATTCTTCCCATACAACAACAGTAAAAGAAGCGTATATTATTGCTAAAGGTCATTCTACAATAACTGGAGGTGGAAATGTCTACATTCATGGTGTTCAGGGAGACGAGCTTAACAGCACATTGGATGAAGGTGTTACGACTTGGGTTACTGAAAACCCATGTGCTTCGACATCTAATTTTGCTGCTTCTTCTTCTCATTGCAATGCAACATGGGAAAATTTTACTTTTTTTAGTTCAGCAGATAATCTTAAAAATTTAACATGGAACATAACAAAAAATGCCCAAATTGGAATAGATAAAAAATGGGGTAATCTATCTTATATTTTTTCAACATCTGTTCATGGTAATGGCGAGGTATTTAATTTTGTATCAGCAGATTGGGCCAATGCAGGAGCACAAACACATTGCCTTAATATAACCTATGTAATAACCAGCCCAACAGACACAACACCACCAGAAATAAACCAAAATTCCTACAATATGACCTCAGAAGGCGGTGCTGGATGCGTAGAGTGGAGAACTAACCCAGCTACCCCCTGCTCTACAGGCGACACAACACCAACAGTGAATTTTACGACAACCGAATCTGCATGGTGTGCAATCGGAACCCAGAGTATAAACTTCACCCAATATATCAATTTAGGAGTTGACAGGAACTGCACTTTAGGGCAAGGTACTTTATCGCATACCTGTACTTTAGCTCCAGATGATGAGCTGACATTTGAAAATTCTAACATTTACATTAGCTGTAGGGATTCAAGCGGAAATGAAAATATGACGGGCAAAAGCACAAGCGGCCCATTAAGCCTGACAATAACAGGCTTGGAAACAGGAGGCGATTCAGCTATAGGCAGAGGCGTTCAAAATGCCTTGTTAAGCGGCTATACTAACTACACCAACCAGCAGATATATGCAAGAAAGCTGGATGGAACGCAGGATTTTGGGACTTTTGACTGGGTAGCGAAGAAAGGCAGCAAGGTATGGGCATTTAACTATATAACAAGTGGAGAGGAGGCTCATGTCGGCTTATTTAACCTGACTCCTGTGCTGTATGTATTGGAAATGTCCAATATAACTAACTCAACCATAATTAATAAGGTAGAACTTATGATAAATGCAACAAAATGATGCTTGTGGGGCAACAATAAAGGGGAAGTTAAAGTGAACATTAAAAAATATTTTTTCTTGTTTTTGCTTGTCTTATGCGTATTTTCTGTTTCTGCTACGGATGACTGGCTTGAATACGGCCAAAATCCCGCAAGCACCCATTTTGTTTTGACTAATGGAACTAGTTTTGAAGGGATCTCAATAAATTTAAGCATTGGGCAGAAATTCGAACCCATTGTCACGAATTTAACTGGAGATTCAAAATTGGAAACAATAATCTGGAATGGAACACAAATTTTTATTGTTAATTTGAGTAATGGAGGTGCAATAGCGCAGTTTTCCATAGGAGCAGAATTACTGGGACAACCTGCTTATTTTAATGGGAAGTATTTTGCTTTAGTCAAAAATGGAAGCGATAGTTTGTTTTATGAATTGAACTTAACAAAATCAGACTTTAGTTTAGATTTTTCTCTCAAAGTAGGAGATTCTGATGATGTTGAGATGCAGGGAATAAAATGCGTTCAAAATTCCGGAATAAATTATTGTGTTTTTATGGATATAAATAATACAATTTACAGAATTAATCTTGATTCTGGCTCATTCTCTAAATTTGAGGTTACAAGAGGAATAAGAAATACAACAATACCATTTTTAAGAATTCCCGCAATTGGAGATTTAGATAACGATAATGATTATGAAGCTGTTTTTAGTTTTACTAATGAATCTTCCAGCAATAGCCAACATGCTAATTTATTTGCTTATGATATAATCTCGAATACTGGCCTATCCACTTTTGGGACAAATGGTTATTTAAGAGTGTTTAGCAGTACAATAAATATGTCAAGTCCTTTAATCCACAATTTTGATAGTGGACTACCTGAAATTGCCGTTATTCATGGAATAGGTAATGCACGCTTAGATATTTTTAATTCATCAGGGGGTTTTAATGCAACACAAGGCAGTAGCAATGATTTTGATATATACACTCAGCCTTTTGTAGCAAAATGCGATTTCAATACAACGGGCTCTGGAGTGGGTTATTTTTCTGCAAGAACAGGTATTACAAATTCATATAAAATTATATGGATAGATTCGAATTTTACTGGCCATGTAGTACCTATATCTTTTTCTTTTGGAACAAGCGAACCATTTAAATTTAATCGGATAGTTTCAACTGCGGATTTTGATAATTCAGGCTCAAGCAAAATCATAGCTTCAATTAATCAACAAGGCTCATTTACCTTAAGTGCTTTTAGTTGTGATGAGACTTCTGGCACCGAAGTAGGAAATATTATAAAAAATATATCTACTTTGGATGGATTTTATATTCCTATAATTATAGATTTTGACAATAATACAAGATTAGATATTATGGCAACAGGAGACAGCAAAACCAACGTATTCAACTCGAACACAACAACAACAGACTTAGAAATTCTAGAAGTTATTCCAGTACAGGTTGTCAGGGATGTTGATATGGTTCTAGGCAAAAGTGGATTGGTAAGGGTCAATGTCAAAAATAATGGGCCCTTGGATACTAATGCTTCTGTTACTGTTAGTTTTGAAGGCAATCCTTTGCTTGACTGGGATAATGGAATTACTACAAACATTACTGAAACAATAAACAACGGTGCTAATGCAAGCTTTGATTTTAGGTTTAGTCCAAGTTCTACTGGTACACGGACATTTAGCGCAGAGGTGATTACAAGTTGATATCTGAAATATTGGTCGCTAACGGGATTAATACAAATACAGCAATTACTGAAACTACTTTCGAAATAGACAACGACTTAAGAATAACTGACTTATCAGAGTTGCACAAAAATGAAATACTATATTTTCTGGTGATTATTTTTATTTTGATAAATATAATGAATCAAATATGAGGGGAGAAGAATGGGAAAGAAACAATCTAAGATTTATATATTTTTGAGAGCGTCCCTGAAACCGACATGGGGTAAGGTATTAATTGCGTTGGCGTTATTACTACTTGTTCCAATGTTTCAATGCAAATCTTTAGTATTATGTGAGTCTATTGGTGATGAAGATTGTAGTTTTGAAATTGATCATGGTTTAGTTAATCTTTTTAGCATATTGGAATCTTATCCCAAGTGTAAGCAAATTCTCCTTCAAGTTCCTATTGTACTCATTATGATCTATTCAATAATTTCAATATTTATTGAATATGTAAAGACAAGATGAAAACCAAAGTAAGAATATGGACTAATGTATTTATATTCTTTTTACTCATATTTAGTGTAAACTCAATTCAAGATAGTAACCCGAGTAATAATATTCTTAATTTGAGCGTAACTGTAATACAAACAAAAAATATTACTATGGTCTATCGCCCTGTTGATGATATTTCTTTAAATGATTTTACCCAAACAAGATTAAATTATGAAAATTTTACTTTAAAGACTTTTCCTGTACAAGATAATGGACTTATAGTTAATGCTACCTTTAGTAAAATTAGTGTTCCAGATAATAGTATTCTTACTGACCGCCAGTTGGGTGACTTGTTAGATGACCTTCAAACGAAGGCTGATTTAGCAGGTTCACAGTATATAATTGGAATCGTAAGAGCAGATTGGATTCAGGATAGGTTGAATAAAAGTGCTACTGGTTTAATGAGTCATGATTATCGTGGAGTAAGTCTTGCTGAGGCAGGTCAAATAAAGACTTCTACTCATGAATTATCTCATCATAAGCCTTTTATCTTATGTGAAGAATATAGTGATACTGGTTGGGAAAAATTAGACAATAAAACTGGCTTTCAGTGTCCTAACGGAGATGACCCAGATATTGCAGGAAGACAGTTAAAAACTGCTTGTTCACAAAATGTTGGAGAAAATGATGGTTGTAGAACTAATACTTTTGCAAAATTATACCAATTTGATGAGATAAATGACACAACAACACTTTATAATTTCATGGGTGGTGCAGACAATCCAAATGTAGATGGCTTTAGAAGTTGGATAAGTAATGAAACTTATGATGTGCTACTTGGAGAGTTGAGCGGTACGAAAAAAAGAGGATTACTTTCTATCATCATTAGATGGTATCACTTTGAGAATGGAACATCCGAATTTAAAAATGCTTATGTAACAGAAAATCTATTTGAATCTACTCAATCAGAATTTTTAGTGACTGATGGTAATTATACAATTAGAACGTTGAACGATACGAACGTAACACAAAATATAACTTATGATGTCTTTTTTGAGATACTTTATGAAGGGGGAGTGCTTGAACCTACTAGTGTAGTGGCTAAATCAGTTATATTACCTTATTCAGATAATGTAAACAACCCCCAATCAGAGATTGGGGGCATTTTGGAATTAGGCGGCATAGCTTAGCAAAGTCTGCTGTCCGTTTCTCTCCCCATACTTCTGCTTCTTTATGTACTTGACGGTATTCTCAAAATTTCTAGGGCTTCCAATGTAATAACT
>JACPJP010000026.1 GCA_016187495.1 Candidatus Woesearchaeota archaeon | reverse complement strand
TTGCTAACCACTCCCTTTGCCGTCCTTCTTAAATTTATATTCTTAAAAACTTTTTCAAAATCATTTTCTATTCTGCCTTTAATGAGATTTGCAAGCTCCAATGTTATGCTATAATCTCTGATTTTTCCATTTTCATAATTTTATATAAATGTAACGCTCTTTTTTAGAACTCATTTAATGTAAGTCACGGCTTAATCAACCTATTTTGCTCTTCTTCTCTTCTTATGCTTTTTAAGTACTCTTTTTCCATCATCTTATGGAGTATTTCCATCTCTTCTGGAGTAAGCTCTGAACTTGGCCTTCTAAAGTAAGCAAAAGAGCCTATGCCAATTGCTGCAATTATTACTAAGGATATTAATCCGCTCATTGGCTTTATTTTGCCCATCAAACCAGAGAATATGGCAGCTCCAGTTATCGCAGATCCAGCTGATCCAGCAGATTCCTGTTGAGCTTTGTCTACACTAATTCCCTCTTCGATATTGTTTTGCCCTTCTGCTTCCCCTATTCTAGTTCCTTCTGTGTTGCATTCCCTCTCTGTTTCCTGCTCCAATAGGTATTCACATTTTGTGGAAGAATAAAATGGCACGACTTCTACATTGCTGCAGCTTCTTGCCTGCTTGCCATTAGCGCATTCACTCCATCCAGTGCATTGGACTTCATACCTACATTGCCATCCTCCGCTGCCTCCGCTACTTCCAGAGTCATCTCCTCCAGAAGACGCCTCTTGAACATCAGCATTAAAAGCTGCAGAACTGGAAGAGTTCATTACATTTCCAATAGTGTCATTGCACCTTACATAATAGGTTCCGGATGCGTCTGAAGTGAATGATTGCGAATTTGAATGCGATGTTGAGCTTGTAGATGACATTTGGCTCATAGACGAGAAATTAATGTCAGCAGCAGCAAAATTGCATATTGCAGTTTCATCGGTTGTTACAGACAATGCTATAGTGATGGTGGATGTTCCGCTGCTGGATGCGCTAATTGATGTTATCTGCGGGGCAGCGCTATCCTGCACGTCTATCGTCAATATACCTGAAACATTAGGGTTCTGGCTCATGGTTATATTAGCTGTGATGTTGCCAGGTAATGTTGGGGTGAAATTAATTATTCCCTCGCTTGTTATATTAAATAATGTTGAGTTGTCAGAGAATGTTATGTTGTCATTATCCAAATCAGTGTAATTCACGTCATAAGTGAATAATTTACCGCGCTCAATGGTTTCTACTCCTAATACATTGCTTCCAACTCCTAACACAGGGCTAAACTCCTGCAACGCATTTTGTATTGTTAAGTTAGCGCTATAGGCAAAATTACTGAATCCAGTGCCGTCATAGATCCTAACGGAAAAACTCCAGTTCTGGCTTTTTGTTGTATTTCCATCTCCTATTGTTGTAGAATTCCTTAATGACGCGTTTTCAATGCCGTTTATGTACCATAAAGTTTCATTGCCAGTCATAACATCCCCGTCCTTATCGTCAAATGCCCATGATGCTATCAATGTGCCATTGGTTCTGTTTAAGAAATCACTATTGCTTATTGTTGCGCTTGTAACGCTAGGAAGGTCATTTACATTGGTTACATTCAAGGTTACATTGTTTGAAAAAGTGATGTTATCTGAGTCATTGGCAATAAATCTTACATACCTTACCCCGAAGAAATCAGAATTTGGAGTTAAGTTTACAATTCCTGTGCTTTGATTTACGGTTATTGATATGTTCTCAACAGCAGCTTCTAAGCTAAATGTTAATGTATCATTGTTTGCATCGGAGAAATTTCCGCTTATGTTAAGGCCTATTGATGTATTCTCTGGCCATGTTATGTTTGGCAGGTTGCCGATGAATTGCGGGGGTTTGTTGTTTGCTGTGACAATCCTACTTTTAACCTCTATGTCTTGTGCTACCCATATAAAACTTATGTATCCAACCTCACTAACATTTCCGCATATATCCATTTGCCCTAAATTAGTGTTGCCAACGTATATGTTTGACTTGTTCACCGATGAATCAAAAACAAAGCTGAAATTATTAAAAACGGCAAAATTAAGGCCCCCATTGCCATCATTGTAAAAAGGCGTAGGCGGTATTTTGGATTCGTTTAGGCAGTCAACCCTGAAGATCTGCTGCTCTGGAGTCATGCCCCCTTGGTCATCTATCCTTAGCCTCAATAAATAATTTGATTGATTTTTGTTTGTAAACTCCACTTCAAACTTTCCATTGCTGTTCACTTGAGCTTCAAATGTCAGATTAATTTCATCTTCAATGCTTAAATTGCTGCTTAGTGTGTAATTATCATGGGTAGGGGAGCCATCAATAATTACTGAACTGGACTCGTTCAAATAAATCCTTTTTGGCAAAGCATAACCAGGAATAGGCAAAATCCAGATCACCAGTATAAGCAAAAAAATAATTTTGCAAACTTTCATTCTTAATAAAACTAACTTCGACATAGCTTAATCTAATATCAGTCTGATATTTAAATATGATGCAAAAAAATGAATAAAAAAGAAGTAAATATTTACTCTGCCCTTCCAGTTATTGAGCCTTGAGATCTATGGGATAGACCAGTATCAGCATTGGTATAAGTTACATTAACATCTCCGCTGTACTTTGAGCCGCTGGTTAATGTACCTGCTGTGCAGGTTAATGCATAAGATGCTTGCTGCCCGTTGGTTAGAGTGTTTCCTGTTGATGCCGTACAACCTGTTGCATAAACGCCTACGCTTGTTGTATCAAACCCAAGCCCGTTTCTCAGAACTACAGTCAACTGGTTTGCTCCAGCATTTAGCTTAAAATCAGTGCAAGCAATTCCTGCAGGCAACTGGCATTTTTGTGGCAAAAACCTGTCAGGGCTTAAAACGCCGAAATATGCTAATGCGCCTATTGCAACTAGAACAACTAGTATAGCCCAGCCATAAGTCATTAGAAATTCCATTGCTGCTTGTGATTTCTTAAGCATTTTATCCATTTTGATTTTCACCTCTTTCTTTAACCGTTTGGTAATTATTATCCTTTAGCTTTTATCACTCTACTTTTGTTGCCAGGTTGCCATGAACCGTTTTTGTTACGTTATATGAAGTGTCGGTATAACTTAGGGTTATATCTCCCTTAAATGCTTCTTTCGAAACTCCATTGCTGCAGCCGGTTAATAGGAAATTATTTTCAATTCCACTTACCATCGTGTTATTAAACGTCCCAGAGCAGGCTCCTACTTGCAGGTTAGTGATCTTTATCGTCCTGCCAAATCCATTTGAGATTATTAATGTAGTCTCTGTAGGGGTAACCTTATGCTGAACACATGCCAATCCAGGAGCTAAAACACATTTTTCCGGAAGAAATTTCTCAGGGCTCAAAACGCCAAAATATGCCAAAGCAGCAATAGCAGCGAGAACAACCAGTATAGCCCAACCATAAGTCATCAAGAACTCCATGGCCGCTTGTGATTTCTTAAATTCGATTCTCATCTATCACACCTCATTTTTATTGACCAGTAACTTCATATCTTCTCTTGAACAACTAATATATAAACTTTACTATAAAAATACCCCCATCAGTTTTCCAAGCACTTTATTCGCTATGAGGAATAGCGTCACAGTCACAACTATAAATATAGGTATAAACCTAAAGCCGGATTTCGCATTGCCACTTTTGATTGTGGATATTATTATCGCTGAGAAAAATGATGTTATTATCAGGGAAACTATCGCAAAAATCCTGAAATCGTTGTAATCTATTCCGGATCCTGAGAAGCCAATTGAAAATCCGGATGTTGCGGCAGAAAACCCTGCATCGTTTAAGGTGCTTCCAAGATTGCTTATCACTTGGATTAATGTGCCTGCAAGCGCAAAAAGCACAGGCGCAGCAACTATAGTTGAAAACGTGATGAAGATTATATAAGTCGTGATATTAGCAGACATTTCCTTTCTCATGAGCTTGTTTTCCTGGACATTTACTGCAATCTTATTCAGCAGGTCTCCAATTTCCCCCCCAGCTTCTATGCCTTCTATCAACAGGCTTATCGACCTTTTTAATAAAACTGAATCGTATTTATCAGCAAATTTTCTTAAAGCTGTTTTTAGGTCTTCACCCCGCATAGTCTCTTTTGCAACAATCTCTATTTCCTTTGCAAGCACGCCAAAGCGCGGCCTTACTGCATACCATAATGCCCTGTCTATCGTCATGCCTGCTTTAATATTTGATGCCGTCAGCTGCAGGTAATCGGGCAGCACTTCCTCTATGTCAACTTTTCTTTTAAATATCTTCAAATCAACAGCAATGTAAAATATAACCCATAGGGCAAAGAGTATGACTGCAAATACGAGCATCCATAGAGTAGCTATAGAGAGAAGTATTGTCGTCCATGTAATTCCTAAAGTGACTGAGAAGTGATATATTAAGAAAATTGAAATAGCCAGGTTTATCAGAACGCATATATTAAATATTGTTTTGGAAAGCGTTTGCTTGGGTACCCCCAATCCTGCTCTTTCGATATAATTTAGGAGCTTATGCCTTCTTTCCTGGATAGTCTCACGGCGTCGCTGCTGTGTTTTAACCTGCTTTTTGTAATGCTCTATTGTTCCCTCTTCTTTTATAGTTTCCTTCTTCCTGAATAATGAAAATATACTCGGCTTTGATAATTTATCAGTTACCTCGTCTTTGCTCTTTGGCTTTTTATCAAGCATATTTTCTTCTTTTCTTTTAAAGAGGGCAAAAATACTAGGTTTATTGTTTGGCTGAATTTGCCTCATCATTTCTTTTTTCTCGTGATATTTTTTCATAAAACTAAAAATGCCTTTTGAATGATTTTCTTCATCCTTTATTTTTTCAGCACTGTACTTGCCTTTAAATTCCATTTCCTTCTTATGGTTAATACTCATTTTAGACATTTTCAAAATTCAATTGCCGGCCTCGAGAATTTTATCATAGACAGGAACATGAACTGGACAAATGCAAGCAATCCAGAAAGTATTAGAAAAATAGTGAGGTTAAGTTCAAACTGTATGAATGAGGACAATACAACAAGCATTGTTACACCCAAAGACGGGAGTATTACTGCTATTATCATATAGAACATCGACAGCGGATTTAATTTTTTCCCGTACCTGTTTACTTCTATTGTCTGCTCTCTTGCGATTTGCTCCAGAATAGAACCCAGTGACTTTGACACATCTGAACCAGTTCTTATTGAATTGAGCACCTGCCACAGCAATCTTCGGAAATCGTCTGAGGGCATGTACTCTATGGCTTCTGAAATGGCGTCTTCCATGCTAGTTCCAAAATCCACCTTGTCAATTATCTCCTTAAAATAGCGTCCCATAGCCTCGTAATTTTTTGAGATGTTTATGAACGCATTATACAAAGGGACACCGGATTCCAACTCTATAATCAGGTGCCTGCCAGCAAATACAATCTCTCTGGTGATGCTCTTTTCCTTCCTTGATATTGTAACATCTGGAAGCTTCATCATATAAGAGAAAAGCAGCAGGAAGACTATCGGGACAAATATTATCATTACCCCCTTCAAAACATTGAATTTTGCAAGTATCAATGCGAGGGAAACAACAAGGCCAGTTGTCATGTAAAACGCTGACAGAAACGTGCGCTTTACGAATTCTTCCGGGCTGTAATTCATGCCGGCTTTCTTTAGCTTGAGCTTAAGGTTTGGAAGAGCCCTTGCCATTATCTGGAATACTGCACTACTCATTTTAAACCACCTTCAGAAATGAGGAAAGGTTACAGTAACGATTGGTATAGGTCATTTACACCCTCTTTTTTATTATAATTTGGTATAATCCGATTTCAGGAATACTACTATAAAAACATTGTGCTTGTTTTTTCCCCGATAACAACAAAAATGTTTATAAATGCATGGGTATATCAGCATATACATGGGAAATAAGCAAGAAGATAAAATTGATGCATGACTTGTTCTTCTTTTTGCTAGTTGCCAATCCAACATAGCGGTTAAAATGCAAATAACTGAAAAGCAAAAGCACGAACTCAAAAAGTTCATCAAGGAGCTTGAAAGGCATAAGGGAAGGCATACTGAGCTTGTGTCAGTTTACATTCCACAAGGCTATGATATTGTTAAGATAATTAACCATCTTGACCAGGAGAAAGGCACTGCAACTAACATCAAGTCAGCTGCAACTAGGAAGAATGTCATAGATTCTTTGGAGAAAATGACGCAGCATCTGAAGCTGTACAAAAAGACCCCTGAGAACGGATTGGCCGTGTTTGCGGGAAATGTCGCTGAGAGGGAAGGGCAGCAGGATTTCAAAGTATGGAGCATTGAGCCTCCAATTCCTCTAAAAACAAGAATTTACAGATGCGATAAGGAGTTTGTTCTGGACCTGTTGAGGGATATGCTGGAAATCAAAGAAGTTTATGGACTGGTTATTGTTGACAGAAGAGATGCAAATATAGCTTACCTTAAGGGTAAGACAATAATACCCATTTTGAAGACTCATTCTGAAGTTCCGGGAAAGACGAAAGCTGGAGGACAATCGAGTGTGCGATTCGAACGCCTAAGAGAAGGCGCAAAAATAGACCACTTCAAAAAGGTAGCGGAATACATGAAAGAAAAATTTTTAGGGGACAAGAACCTGAAAGGAATCATTGTTGGCGGTCCCGGACCTACAAAATACGATTTTATAGATACAGGCTATATAACCACCGAAGTGAAAAATAAAATTATAGCAATAAAAGATTTGAGCTATACTGGAGACTTTGGACTTAATGAGCTTGTTGAGAAGAGCGAGGATGTGCTTGCAAAAGAAGGGATAATAGAAGAGAAAAAAATCATGGGGAAGTTTTTCGAGCTGTTGTCTACAAAGCCAGGAATGGTATCTTATGGTATTGATGAGACCATGAAGAAAGTAAAATTAGGCGCAGCAGACACTCTATTGATATCCGAAGAGATGGATGACAAGAAAATAGAGGAATTCGAGATGGAAGCAAGCAAAGTAGGCACCAATGTTAGGATAATATCCACAGAGACCAGCGAGGGCGTGCAGTTAAGGGATATAGGCAAAATTGCAGCTATTTTGAGGTATGAGGTTATTGGTTAGTACAATAAAAATTAGTATGCAATAAAAAAATACATTAAAGTGCACAACTAAGTTGATAAAAAAATTAACATGAATTTGAGATTCACAACAATAATATTTATTTAATAAAAATAATAAAACATATCCAATAGAAAGCATTCAATAAAGAAAAAACATTAAATTTAAAAAATACTAAGAGGATTTTTTGCTTTAAGAAAGCCGGATAGCAAAAAAATAATCTGATGTGGTTGTGCACAACCAACAGAAGACGAAAATTTCATTAACTTACGGGGATAGAAATTTTTCCTATTATTAATTATTTTTCATTGCAAGAAAGACAGATGATATGTAATCTACAAAATAAATGCAAATAGTTGTGCGCATAAGATAAAAATAAAATTTAATGAGTAAAAATGAAATTAGCGGAACAGGCATTTAACGAATTATTCCCGGAAAAAAATTTGGAAGAATACCAATTTGAGATAAAATATACGGACAGGTTCAAGCCCTACAATGCGAATGTCAGGTATAGGAAAAATTCTTTGCAGTTCAATTTAAGCAAGAAGTGGAGAACAGTAAGCAAGGAAATACAGATTGGGCTTATACAGGGCTTAATGCTAAGAGTTTTCAAGGAAAAAGATAACACGATAAATATTGACCTATACAACCATTTCATGAGAAACTTGCATATAAGCGCGCCAAAAACAAATACAGACCCAATACTGGAAAAATCCTTTGACAAAATAAATGAAAAATATTTTTTTGGGTTTCTGGAAACGCCAAATTTAGCATGGCACAATTCAATCAGAAGGCTTGGATCATATGAATATGGCTCTGACACAATATCTATAAGCAGGGTTTTGCTTGAGGATTCAGATTTAATGGATTATGTGATTTACCACGAGATGCTGCATAAGAAGTTCAAGTTCAGCAGCAGCAATGGAAGGACATGCCACCATACAAGAGAGTTTAAGGAAATGGAAAGAAAATTTGATAATAGCATGGAGATGGAGCAAAGAATCAAGAGAATTGGAAAGAAGAGGAAAAGGTTGTTCAGCTTCATTTGAGTATGCAAAACTTTAAATATACCTTTCAGTTTCAATGGATTTGTGGTTAATACAATGACTAGCTCAAGATTGTTGCCTTTAGCGGCTATGGAGAAGATACTTAAGCAAAGCGGTGCTGAGAGGGTTTCAGACAAGGCAAAAGCGGCTTTAAAGAGCACAGTTGAGGAGCTTGCAGACCAGATAGCTGCGAAGGCAGTAAATCTTGCAAAACATGCCGGAAGGGTTACGGTAAAAGCAAGCGATGTAAAATTCGCTGCAAAAAGCTAGCTAAAAATTTATAAATTGTTTCCTATACCTTCTATTATTTGATTAAAATATGGTGATTTCATGGCAACGAAGATGGAAAGCGTCGGAAGCCTGCAGAAAGGCAGCTATATAGTTCTGGAAGGCGTTGCCTGCAGAGTTGTGGATATGCAGGTCTCAAGGCCTGGGAAGCATGGACATTCAAAGGTAAGGCTAACAGGAATCGGGATTGTAGACAATAAAAAGAGGATTGTGGTAATGCCGGGCCATGACAATGTCGATGTTCCTATTATCGAGAAAAAATCCGCACAAGTGCTTTCTGTGCATGATAATACTACTAATGTCATGGATTCCGAAAGCTACGAGACTTTTGATTTAGCGATTCCTGAGGAATTGAAAGCCCAGGTTGTTGAAGGTGCCACTGTTTTGTACTGGGAAATATTAAATGACAAAGTAATGAAGCAGATCAAGGGGGATTAAAGTGGTTAAGTTTCCAGAGGGCCAGGCAAGGAAGTACAAGAATATATTTGTCTGCAAGAAATGCAGCACTAAAATAAGGACCAATAGCATGAAAATTATACAGGGCAAGGTCAAATGCAGGAGGTGCAATAGTAAGAAGTTTCGTTCAGTCAGGAAAAAATGAATTTCGTTCTAGCTTTAAATGAGTTTAAGTTTACTTTGGTATTTTATTCCCTGGTTCTGCTGGCAGTTTACCTTAACAGGAAGAAATTTGATGTTCACGGGAAATTTGTGTTTCTTTATAGGACTAAATTCGGCATAAATCTTATGGACACTATTGCCAATAAAGCACGAGGATTAGTTAAACTTCTTGGGTCTATTGGCATAATAGCAGGATTTGCAGGAATGGCCTTTACTTTTGCTGTAGTTTTGGTTTTGACATACAAACTTTTGCTGAATCAGCCGAATGCAGCTGGCGCAAGCCCGGTAATACCTGGATTGCCTATAGCTGGTACGGGAATTGTTTTTCCGCTGATTACTGGGTGGCTGGTACTGTTTGTGATAATTTTGGTTCATGAATTCTCCCATGGCATTGTTGCAAGCGCGTATAAAATAAAAATAAAAAACTCAGGAATAGCTTTTTTTGGCCCTATACTGGGAGCTTTTGTCGAGCCTGATGAGAAAGAATTAGTAAAGAAAAGTCATTGGATACAGCATTCTGTGTTTGCTGCAGGGGCTTTTTCAAATTTTCTGACAGTTGCAGCTGTTTTGCTAGTAATTGTTTTAGTATTAAACCCTGCTGTTAGTGCATTCTCAAAAGGGGTTCTTATATCGCCGCAGCCTGATTTGGCAGCTGAAAAAGCGGGCATAACCAACAATACCTTGCTTATTGGAATTAACAATGAAAAAGTATCTACAATAAATGATTTTCAAAGAATTATGAATGATATAGGACCTGGTACGGTGGTAGAACTGAAATCCAATGTTACAACTTATACGCTTACAACAATCGCCCATCCAGATGACGATTCAAAGGGCTATTTAGGGGTCTGGGTAATTGGGGAAAAAATAGAGTTAAAGAGCGACAATATTGCAGACAAGATTTTATTTGCTATCCTGAGCTGGCTCAGCCCGTTTTTTGGCTGGCTCGGATTCCTTAGCCTTAACATAGGTCTCATAAATCTATTGCCAGTATTTATCACTGATGGGGCTAGGATGCTGAAAATATTTGTTGAGAAGATAGTAAAAGACAAAAGCAGGAGCCTTTCAATATGGCTTTTCTTTAACTGGGTATCTTTATTCTCTCTCTTTATACTTGTGTTCATGCCGTTCTTCAGGTGGCTAAATGCGAGCTTACTAAGTTTGATTGTTTAGAAAAATTCAAAGAGCTTTCTCTTTTTTATAAATCACAGGTTCTGGAGTCAGCCGATCAATAAATTCAATAATGAAATAGAAAATTGGGAAAAATATGATGATACTGAGGAAATACTTGTAATTTGGGATTATTAGGCCATATATGAATGGAGTTAATACTGCTAAAATATACGTAACTTCCCTGATCCTTCCAAAATATTTGATGAAATCTTTGCCCTTGATTCCAAATGCTATGATAGTAAATCCGTAAGCCAGAATAAGAATTGAAATCGCATATTTTACAAATACAAGCGATGAAAGGCTTATCTCATTTGATGTCACTTGCAAAGTAAGCTGCCTCATCCAGTCTATCCCTACCCAAAAAGGCACAACGCCATTGCTTATTGCATCCCCGAATGATGTTCCTTCCTTCTCCTGGAAGAACTCTGTAAAAAACCAGCTTAGCCATATTGGTATGATGATCCATATAGTTTCTGAATTTGTGAAGGAAACATAAAAAGCGTATAGCCATGTCTGCAAAAGGCTCAAAAAAAAGCTGAATATAACCGCGATTACAGACCAAAGCGACACTTTAGACCTTTAAATATAATTTATTATTAACTTAATCGGGCTTTTTATTCTTATTAAAATATTCCTTAACCTTTTCATTGCCCAATGGATTTGCATTTTCCCCTAAGCTGTAATAAATCTTCTCTGCTTCAGGGCCCCATGAATAGTCACCTTTCTCCTTCTCAATTTTGCTTACTTTAAACTCATGCAATGCAGCACCTTTTTTAAGGTGGTAGTAAATGCTTCTCATTGTCACTTTTGGGAATATCGCAACATACGCCTTATAAATTTCATACCCATAGCCCTGCTTTAGAAGATAAAGAATTTCTACAATATTCTGCCTTATTTCAGATTTTACTGGACGGCCTTTTGGCATAGTAGTTTAATGAAATAGGAAGTATTTATAGTTTTCTATATGGAAAATAA
>JACPJP010000011.1 GCA_016187495.1 Candidatus Woesearchaeota archaeon | reverse complement strand
AATTCATAAGTCTGGATTTTCTTAAGGAAATTATCCATCTTCCTTCTTGTCGGGAATCTCGCCAAAACTAAAGCGTCAAAAGCTCCAGTAACATCATAAACTGCAAAAACATTAGGGTCCATTGCAATCTTCTTCTCAACATCCAATAATCTGCCCTTAGAAACTCTTATTTCTATCATTACCTCTACATCATAACCCATTTTTTCATAGTCCAATTTTGCAGTATATTTCCTTATTATGCCTTCTTTTTCGAGATTTTTTATGTGATGCATAACCGTAGCTACAGAAACTCCTGCTTTTTGGGCTATCTGCCTAAGGGAAAGCCTTGAATTTTCCACAATTATATTCAGTATTTTTTTATCGGTCTCTTCCAATCTCATTTTTTGCCGTTAATCTCCTACTAGAGCCAATCATTTGTTTATTTCTAATTAATTTTATAACAAATAAGTAAACATATATTTAAAATTATTGTATTTTTATGTATTTTTGTTTAATTAAAATGCAAAAAAGTATTTATATTTACTCTTTGTACCAATAAAAAATAAAATTTAATAAAAGTTATGGGGTGAAAATATGATTACGAAAGAAGTAATGGAGTTAATAGAGAAAGAACCTTCCAAGATAAGAAACGGTGAATTTGTGGAAAACCTTAAAAGGTATATGGGAAATGTAAAGTTTGTTGACGTAAAGTTTACGGACATACCGGGAATATGGCAGCACTTTACTGTGCCGGTACAAGAACTAAGCCTTAGTTCCCTTCAGGAAGGGCTGGGATTTGATGGCAGCTCTATAAGGGGATTTCAGGAGATAAATGAAAGCGACATGGTTTTAATACCAGATTTAAAGACCTGCACCCCAGACCCGTTTTCTGACAGCACTATGAGTGTTATTGGAAACGTAAAGGACCCTATTACAGGGGAATTTTACAGCAAGGATCCAAGATTTATAGCGCAAAAAGCAGAAGCCTACTTAAAAGAAACGGGAATAGCTGATACAGCCTATTGTGGCCCTGAGCTTGAATTCTTTATTTTTGACAAGGTGAGGTTTGACCAAAAAGAAAATTTTGGCTATTATTACATTGATTCTGCGGAAGGCGCATGGAATACTGGAAGCGAAGAAAATAATCTCGGGAATAAGATAAGACACAAAGAAGGATATTTCCCAGTTGCTCCTACAGATTCTTTGCAAAATATAAGAAACCAGATAGTTGAAACGCTGATGAGAGTTGGCATAGAGGTAGAATGCCATCATCATGAGGTTGCTACTGCAGGCCAATGCGAGATCGATATGAGGTTTTCTTCATTAAGCAGGATGGCAGACCAGGTTATGATGTACAAATATGTGATTAAGAATACTGCAGTGATGCATGGTAAGACAGCTACTTTCATGCCAAAGCCGTTATTCAATGATAATGGAAGCGGAATGCATACACATATGAGCTTGTGGAAGGATGGAAAAAATCTGTTCTATGACAAAAAAGGTGATGCATTGATAAGCGACACCGCAAGATACTATATTGGAGGCTTGTTGGAGCACGCACCTGCATTATGCGCAATAATTGCGCCTACTACAAATTCATACAAAAGGCTAGTTCCAGGATTTGAAGCACCAGTAAATCTTGTTTATTCGGAGAGGAACAGGAGCGCAGCTGTCAGGATACCAATGTACTCAAAAAGCGAAAAGACAAAAAGGATAGAGTTTAGGACCCCAGATCCGAGCTGCAACGTTTACTTGGCATTCTCTGCAATGCTTATGGCAGGCATAGATGGAATAAAAAGAAAGATAGACCCTGGAAAGCCAATGAACGCAAACTTGTATGCATTGGATAAGGAGCAGCTGAAGAAGGTAAAGAGTGTACCATCGTCATTAAAAGAAGCTATGGACGCCTTGGAAAGCGACCACAAGTTCTTATTGGAAGGAAATATTTTTACAAAAGAGTTAATTGAGACGTGGATAGACTACAAAAAAACAAAGGAGATTGATCCAGTAAGGCTAAGGCCGCATCCATGGGAGTATTACCTATATTATGATACCTAAAGATTTGTTTTAATTACTTTTTGATTATGTATTTTTGATTATGTATAGATATAAGAATAAAAGGTGAGAATAAATGAAAAAAATTTCAATATTAATTTTATTTTTAGCGATGTCCGTTATCTTAGCATCTAGTGTTAATGCGCAGGAAATTAATGCAGGGGATGTTGCCTGGGTTGCTGCTGCTTCAGCTTTGGTTATGATTATGACACCTGCTGTAGGATTTTTCTATGGAGGTTTAGTTCACAGGAAACATGCCCTTTCTACGATTTTTCAGAGTATAGCGATATTTGCGGTTGTAAGCATAGTATGGACATTATGGGGCTACTCAATTGCGTTTGGGCCTAGCGTAAATGGATATTTTGGGGATTTGTCTAAAGCTGGATTAAACAATGTTGGAGCAGAGCCTGGCGATTACGGATCAACAATTCCAGAGTGGCTGTTTTACTTCTTCCAGTTAAAGTTTGCAGCTATTACTCCTGCTTTAATTATAGGAGCATTTGCAGGAAGAATAAGATTCAGTTCGTTAATGCTGTTTACTGTTTTATGGACAACTTTAATTTATTCTCCAATAGCGCATTGGGTATGGAATGCTAATGGATGGCTCGCTAAGTTAGGGGCAATAGACTTTGCTGGCGGCACAGTAGTCCACATTGCAGCTGGTGTATCAGCTTTAGCAGCCGCTTTGTTCATAGGAAGAAGTAAGGACGCTGTGAGCGAGAGCAAGCCAAATAATGTGCCATTTGTGATTTTAGGTGCCGCTTTGCTGTGGTTTGGATGGTTTGGATTTAATGGCGGAAGTGCCTTAGCAGCCAATGGGCTTGCAGCAAGCGCTTTGGTTGTCACGAACTTAGCAGCAGCTGCTGCTGGATTAAGCTGGATGGGCATTGACTGGATAAGGAAAGGAAAGCCTTCTGCTGTTGGATTTGCCATTGGGGTTATTTGCGGATTAGTTGCAATAACCCCTGCATCGGGTTTTGTAGGGGTAATTCCGTCAATAATAATAGGGCTGTTTGCCGGAATTTTATCTAATTTTATAGCTAATTGGCGCACAACCAGAACAAAGATAGATGACACATTAGATGTTTTCGCATGTCACGGAGCTGCTGGAATATGGGGCGCTTTAGCTACGGGCTTGTTTGCAAGTGCGGCAATAAATGGCATTAATGGGTTATTCTATGGAAACCCCATGCAGTTGGTAAATCAAACAATAGCCGTTGCTGCAGTCGTTGCATACACATTTGTCGGTTCGTATGTGCTGCTGAAGCTAATCAGCTTGTTTAAGAACATAAGAGTTAGCAAGGAAGAGGAAGAAAAAGGCCTTGACATCAGCCAGCACAGGGAAGAGGCTTATGGGTAGGCTATAAATGATTTTGTTTTTTATTATTTTGTTTATTTTTATTTCTTTTTTGTTGCTCCTTATCACTATTTGATATAGGGATATTTTTATTGATTTTATTGTTGAGTTCTAGTAATGTTTATATTAAATCTTGATATACTCTCTTAAATGGAAGGCGGAAAATTGTTTTTTGCGCTGATGTATAAAGACAAAAGTATTTTCGAGAAAGCTGTCCAATTATTGAAAGACGACTTTGGGGCTATACTATCCAACAGCGCCGACTATAACTTTAATTTTACTGATTACTATAAAGAGGAATTCGGCACTGATTTAAAAAAAGTATTGATTATTTTTGATAAAATAATCAGTAAGGAAGATTTAGCTGAGATAAAGATAATTTCTTCTCAGGTTGAACATGAACTTTGTGATGGCAATAACAAAAGAAATGTGAATATAGATCCTGGCTACTTTAATGGCAAAGAGGTTGTTCTTGCGTCTTTCAAAGGCAAAGAATTTAAGGAAGATTTAGGGGAAGGTGTTTTTGCGCATAAAGTGCTGGAATTTAAGAACGGTAAAGTTATGGATTTTTGGCATACTTTTCCTGATTTTAAACAGGAGAAATTACAGCAGTTCTTTAGTAAGTTAGATTAGCAAGTTAAGGACGATTTACTTTGATAAACGCTTTTGCGCATTAATTCTTTCCTCTACACCTGCAAATAAATCCTCGTAATCAGAATTGCCTGCTATGCCAACAATATATGGGTTTATCTTCAATAAAGGGTCGCTTACTTTGGCGTTATAAGCATTAGTGCGTCCATATATTCGATGCATAATTCTTCCAATAACCCCTTCGTCTGCTCCAGGACACAATATCAAGAATTCATCTCCCCCATCCCTTACAACATAGTCTGTTTTACGCACAGCAGATTTTAATATTTCAACTAAATCTTTTAAGACAACATCTCCTGCAGCATGGCTTCTCTCGTCATTAACATTTTTAAGGCCCTTTAAATCTATACCAACAATCCCTAAATATTTATTTTTGGTTCTTTCTGCCTCGGCGATTGTGCGTTCTTTTAATCCTGTTCTGTAATAGGTTTGAGAATATGCTCCCGTAAGACCATCTACGATTGCAGCCATAACATCCCTCGTCACATCAACAAAGCTTACGACAGCAGCGCCATGCTCAGGCATTGGCGATATTTTTATATTGATATATTTTTCATCCTTGCCTTTATCGCCATACCTAACCCTACTTGATACTGCAGTTTCTTGTGTTTTAAGTGCATGCTCTAGAAGCGTAGTTTTCTGGCTTGGTGATTCAAAAGGAAAATCATTAGCCTCAAAAGGAAAATCCCTAAAAACGTGTTTTCCTGTAATATTCTCATTATCTTTTGCTCCAACTAATTCTGCGAATTGAGGGCTGTGATACCTAATTATCCCATTGGTATCTGTAACTACAATATATTCCTGCAAACCGCAGTTATATCTGATAATGATTTTATCTGCTCAATTAATGTGTCAAGTGTCATACTATTTTATGGGGATTTTTTATATTTATATATCTTTCTATTTTTACTATTTTAAGGTAGTTAATATAAATGTAAGAATATTTATAAATCAAGCAAAATTAGTTTATACCAAGCCCCCGTAGTTTAGTGGATCAGAATGCGAGGTTGCGGTTTTTTAGCAAACACCTTGCGACCTGGGTTCGATTCCCAGCAGGGGCATTAAATACCAATTATTGCCTCTAAGATTTTTATTGGCTGCTATCTGCATCAAAACCCAAAACCGGCTTTGTGTAATAAGTCTTAATTTTGCCCCACTTTAACCACCCATCACAGATGAGTGGAATGCCGCTGTTTCAAAATTTCCTCAGGTTTAATAATCCTGATTCCTTTATACTTTTTAATCTTTAATAAATGCTTGTCATAAGTTAGGATATAATCAGAAGAAGATTCAACGGCACATTCTATCACCTTATTATCATCAGGATCATCTTTTATTATTTCTATTTTTTGTTTCGGTTCTACCAGATTAGCAAAAAGCAATATTTTTTCGATGATATTTTTAGCTTCATTTTTATTGTATTCAAAATCTCTTTCAAGCACTTCAACTGCCTCGTCCAAAATATCCTGTGTTGTGAAGATTATAGCATCTGAAATAATAAATTTCTTCAATAATTTATGTGCAACGCTGTAATCCCATTGAGTAGCTGAAATAAGAAAATTAGTATCTACCGTAACTTTCATTTTATCTCTTTGATTTTCTGACTCTTTGGATTAGTTCAGGCACATTGCTTTCTTTGATGCCTAGCTTTTCCGCTCTTTTTCCGCCCTCTAATGCCATTGCCCCCAGTTCCTTAATTAACTCTTCTTTTGATGGAGTTAATATTTTTTTTAGGATAATTGCATCTTTGGCGGAAACAACAGAAAAAATAGTCCCCTCACTAGCGTTTAATTCCCCTCTTATATCTCGGGGTATGACAATTTGCCCCCTTGAAGACATTTTAATGGTTTCTGCCGGCATTTTGACCTCCAATATTCTTATTTTCTTATAGTAAGATAAACTTATTTATAAACTTTTCTGTTTTCTCTTGGTTAGAAAGGTTGGGCAAAGCTTTTATAGAATTATTTATATGATAGCTTAATTTGGGGTGGAGAATGTTTGATGACAGATTATTGAAAATACTGGATGAAGAAGTAACCAAAGAAAAAGCCAAGAAGAAAAAGAAGGCTGTGCTTAAACTGAAAAAAGAAAAATCAATAAGGTATTATTCTGGTTGGGGCAAGGGCAAGCCAATTAAGGAAGAAAAGACGGAGAAACAAGCAAAGCTTAAATAACTACAAATGGTAAAATTAAATGAAGAAAGAAAATCATTACTTTCCTCAATGAAAGGAATGACCTTTGTTAAATTAATGGTTTCAGGTGCAAAACTTGGTTTTGAAACTGAAAAGGAATGGAAAACAAAAACAGGAAGGGTTGATTATGTATGGTTTCTTGATTTACCTTTCAATCTTTCACAAAGGAAATTTAAACGAATCCCTATTGTTGGTTTTGAAGTTGAAACGGGATTTAGAACAAGGAAACATCTAAAGGGTAACATTCTGAACCTACTTGAGTTATCCCCTGCTATCGGAATTGTTGTATTATTGGAAAAAGGGTTTAAAGGTAGAAAAGACCAATTTAAGGGGTGCATTAAAGCTGTTAAGACCTATGCTGAACGATTTGAAGCGTTAGGGGATATATTGGTCTGGTCTGAAACAGAATTAGAAGAACTAAAAGAAAAGTTAAAGGATATTCCAGAACCTAAAGAAGGCGTGAATAGGTCAATGGATGAAGTAAGAAGGATATTTGTGGATTATAAAAAGGAACAATCAGCTTCTACGCAAAAAACCTAACCATCAACACCCGACTTTTTACACAGAACTACTACTTTATACACAGAAGCCACTTTTTACACAAAGCTTATATTGGGGTAAAGTTTTTATAGAGTTATATATGAATGGGTCGATTATGGATGGTTAGTATGGCTGATAAAAAGATTAAAGTAGAAGCCGAAGTCACTACAAAAAAGAATGTTGTTAGTGGAATTGGTAAAGGTTTTGGTATAGTTATTGGTATTTTTCTAGCTTTGATTGTTATTGCTGTGAGTTGTAGTATTTTAATTTCGAGTAATGCCAAGAAAATTGAAGAGAAATCTAATGAGATAACTGCTAATGCAATTAAAGAAGCTTATCGTACAGGGGAAGAAGCCCAGCAACAAATTCAAAAAACATTTGATGAATCTTTGCCAATTGATGAAAAGGCAAAAGAAAAGGATGAAGAATTTAAGTTTAGTCCAGATAGCATTGTCAACACACAGAATGGTATATCCCTTTCTCTTGATGATTTCAAATATGAAGTAAAAGGAGAAAATTGGGGTAAGATTACAGAAATAACTCTTACAGTTTTGAACGAAGGTAATAACGAGTTTTATCCTAAAGTTTTAGTTCAGCTTTATGATGAGAAAGACAGAAAAGAGGATAAGTTTAGAATACAAGAAGAAATTGAATTTGATATATTCGGTTTAGGTGTCGGAGAACATATAACTAAAAAAGCTGTTACAAACATAGGATTTAATGACCTTAATTTACCTAAGAAACTAATATTAATTTTAGTCGACGCATTTGATTACAATAATAGGGCTATGGTCGTAGTTGAGAAAGATTTTATAGCAGAATAAAAATAATTAAACTTTTATATTATACCCCAACCATCGCATCCGTCAATCCTTTCCTGTTCTTTATTTCCTGCACGACTTTAGTTTGCAGCTCAAATGGAATTTTCTCGAAGCTCTGGTCAACTAAGCTTGATACTCCTCTTCCTTCTGTTGCTGACCTTAAATCTGAGCTCCATCCAAGCATGCTCATTACCGGCATTTTTGCTTTTGCTATAACCATACTGCTGTCTTGAGTCACATCAAGCAATTGGCCGCGCATGCTGTTGACGAGCTTTGACACTTCGCCAGTATACTCAACAGGCGCCTCAATCAGCATAACCTGCATAGGCTCCAGTAAAATCGGGCCTGCCATTAGCATTGCTCCCCTAATGCCTTCCCTTACAGCAGGATAAACTTGTGCTGGACCTCTATGGATTGCGTCCTCATGCAGGCTCATATCCATTAAATTAACCTTAATGCCTACGCATGGCTCTCTGACTAAAGGACCTTTTCTCATTACCTCTTCAAACATATCAAAAACCATTTCAAGCACTTCTCCAAGATGGACCTGGCCTCTGGTTTTTTCAACAAAAATATTGCCTTTATAGACATTTTTAATCTGGTCTGCTTCTTTTGCTGTCATTCCTGTTTTAATAAACGCTTCCCTGATTTCAAGATTTTTCTTTTTTATCCTTCCTTCCGGAATTGTGCCATCTTTTATCAGCTTGTAAATTTCAGGATTAAGGGGCTCAACTGTAAAATAAAATTTGTTGTGCTTATTTGGAGTTTTCCCTTCAACTTCAGGAGAAATTTTTGTGATTGATTCACGGAAAACAACTATTGGGGCCGAAGTTTTTACGTCAACGCCTTTTTCGGTAACAATCCTGTTTTCAATTATCTCAAGATGTAGCTCACCCATTCCTGAAATTAGATTTTCCCCGGTTTCTTCATTAATCTCGATTGTAATTGAGGGGTCTTCTCTTCCAACTTTTCTTAAAACCTCAATCATCTTAGGAAGGTCGCTTGGCCTTTGCGGCTCTATTGCCTTGGTTATAACAGGCTCAAAAATGTGCTTTAATTCCTCAAATGCCTGCTCCTCCCCAAGTGTTACAGTTTCTCCTGCATTTCCAAGAACTCCAGAGATTGCGCATACGTTTCCAGCAGGAATAGACTCAATTATTTCAGGCTTAACGCCGTTATAAATATAGAGATTTTGTATTCTCTGTTTCTGCCTTGCATTATTCAGGAAAACTTCCGTTCCAGGCCTTAAAGTGCCTGAAAACAATCTTCCAGCGGAAATGTCTTTTCCTGATCTTGGATCAACTACTATCCTGGTAATTACAAACGCAAGCTTTCCGTTAGGATTGCAGCTTAAAAGACCCTTTCCAAATTCGCTTTCTAAATCACCCCTCCATATTTTTGGAATTCGGTATTTTTGTGCATCAATGGGATCTGGGTGGTGCCTTATTACCATATCAAGAATTACCTCATGCAGCGCAGCATTCTGCCAAACCCATTCTTTCCTTTCATCTTCATTCATCTCATAGATTTTTAGAATATCCTTAAATGAAATATTTTTTTTCTGCATGAAAGCATAGGATAATGCCCAGTTTTCCCTTGCAGAGCCGAAAGCTACAGAGCCGTCCATTATGCTTACTTTCCAGGCCTGCTTGAATTGAGGCTCTGCAATATCCTCAATCAGCTTATTAAAGCCAGATATTAATCTTACAAATCTCTCCTGTATTTTTTCCGGAGTGAGCTTTAGCTCCTTGACAAGCCTGTCAACTTTATTGATAAAAAGAACTGGCTTAACCCTCTCCCTTAAAGCCTGCCTCACAACAGTTTCTGTCTGGGGCATTATTCCTTCAACAGCGCAGATCAAAACTACGGTTCCGTCAATAGCCCTCATTGCTCTTGTTACATTACCTCCAAAATCAATATGCCCTGGAGTGTCAATTAAGTTTATCAAATACTCGTGTTTTTGGTATTCGTGAACCATTGAGACGTTTGCAGCGTCAACTGTCAGCAGCCTTTCCTGTTCGTCTTTATGCTGCCATGTTGCCATCCCTTCTTCTAAATCCCCTGCATGCTTAGATGCCATATGGCCGGCTGCTGCAAGAAGATTATCGGTAAACGCGGTTTTTCCATGGTGAATATGTGCAGAGGTGCAAATATTTCTAATAAAATTAGGATTCTTGGTTATTCTCGCAACCTTATCCACCATCCTTTCTGCCATAGCCTATTGCCTCCGAATTATTTGTAAAAAATTAATTGAAATTATTCTTTCCAGAAAAATTCAACTTTTGTTGTTTTTTTGGATTCTGTAGGATAAAGGGTATATACCAGCTCCTCTGGCCTGAACCAAAGTTTAATTTCGCGCTCAGCTTCCTTCTTATTTTCGGAAGCATGCACAACATTTTCAAAAACACCTGCTCTGGTAACTCTCCCGTATTTCCCCCTTATAGTTGTGGGGTCTGCTTTCTCAGGGTCTGTTGCCCCTACAACCTTTCTGACACTATCGATTGCGTTTTCTCCATGGTATACCAGCGCTAAAACTCTCTTTGTATGAAACTCCCCCATTATATATTTTATAAGTTCATCAAAAAAATTTTCCTCTCTTAAATATTGGTAATGCTCTTCCGCCAGCTCTCGAGTAACTTGGACAATTTTAGCGCCAACAATAATTAAGTCCGTGCTGGAAAGCTCTGTAAGTATGTTTCCTGTCAATGATTTGATCAATCCGTCAGGTTTTATCAAGACCAATGTTTGTTGTACGGTCATTTTTGTTTCTGGTAGCGCGGATGTCTTTTGCTCCATCTTGTTGTTATTGGCTTCCTGTTTAGTTTCAGCATGTTTTTTTCGCATTTTGAGGAACAAAAATAAAGTATTTTTGCATCTTTCTGCACGAATATTTTGCCTGTCCCTAGCGCTATGCTATTTCCACAAAAAGTGCACTTTGCCATTTAACCCAAACCCCTTCCGGATTTCTGCAATCTTCTTGCCTCCATCTCGGTCTCCCTTAACATTAAAATGTCTCCTATTTGAACAGGACCACGAATATTCCTCCTCAAAACTTTATTCTGGTCGCGGCCTTCCAAAATTCTGCATCTTACCTGTATAGCCTCTCCTCTCGTGCCAGTTCTTTCTACAATTTCCTCGACTTTTGCAGGGGTAGCGTATGAAAAATTCACAGTTCCTTTTTTTTCTTCCTGCCTCGGCACTCTTTCTTGCTGGACTGGCTTTTGCTCTGTTTCCCCAATTTCCTTTCCTTTTGCTTTGTCTCTTTCCATCTTGTGGTCTATATTGCTTTGCTTACTATCTCCTTGATCAGGTTTTTTGCTTCCCCTTCTTCCACTATCGCAATGCTTCCTGTCCCTACTTGGATTCCAGCTGCTGCTCCAAGCTCTTCCTTGCTTGGCACTGTAAAGCACGGCACATTCTTTTCTTCTGCTATTAGCGGTATGTGCATGGTTATCTCTGGCGGGGTAACATCCTTGGCTATGACAACCATCTTCGCTTTTCCCTTCTCTATGGTCTTCGTCGTTTCATTTGTACCCTTCTTTATCTTTCCTGTCGTTTTAGCTGTCTCAATAGCCTCATAAACCTTATCTAACAATTCCTTTGGAACTTCTATAGATGCCATATTACTCTTCCTCCTTATTTTGAGGTATTAAATCAGAATTTAAACCTCACTCAGGCCTTGCTTATGCAAAACCTTCATCATATCATTGGTTAAAAAAAGTATATGGGTATTGTTTAAAAAGATTTTGTTTTTGCTGCTCGTTTGCAAGTTAAGATTATAAGTGGGTTTCCCCACTCACAATTTCTAACCAAAAAATCGTGAGGGGTGGGGAGCACCCACAATGGCAACGTATGTAGTAGACCTTAAAAAATTAATGAAAATAACCGGCAGATTTTTGCGGAGACACGACGTACCCGAACATTTCAGCAAAAGCAAAAACGAGCAATATTCTTTGCATCAGATGCTTGTTTTGTTTGTCCTCTATTGCTTGTTGGACATAGCAATAGACCGTTTTGGCGAACTTGCTAAAGTGCTTGACCTATCATGCATTGGCTTGAAGAAAGTACCCCACTATTCGACGATGTGGCGCGCATGGCGACGCTTTTCGCCACGCTTCCTGCGTAAGCTAGTGCGCTTGAGTGGCAAAGGCGGAAGAGACAAATGCATAGCCTTGGACCCAACTCATTTTGAGATCACAAGGCCAAGTATTGCATACTGCAAAAGGACCAAAAGGAATATTATGCAAGAGCCAAACAGAAAAACAAGCATTGCAACAGGAACAAGAAGCTTGCGTATTATCGACGCATTCATTGCCAAAGACAGCCATAGGAATGGTCTTGACGATTTCGAGAAAATGGCGGGGGATTGGATTAAAAATAAGACAATTGTAGCAGATACTGAGTTTGATGCGGAAGATAGATTTCATAAGATTGTTCTTTTATATGGCGGAAAAGGCGTTGCGCCATTAAGGCATAAGAACATCCCCATCTGGAGAACAAAAGGGTCGCGACGCAAGGAATTAAGACGGAAATGGCCTGGCAGAAGTTACCATAGAAGACCTTTATCAGAGACGATTAATAGTATGCTCAAACGTGGCATGAGCGCTTTTTTGTTTTTGCATATCTATAACAATAAAAAATTAAAAACCTGTTCATTGTTATCATTAGGCGAGGCGGAATTTAGTGGCAGGACAAATTCCGCCGAGCAGTACATATTGAAAATTTGCGAAGCAAATTTTTGGAATAAAATATCTAAAATCCATTATTTTAATAGTATTTATAAACCAATTTGCATTTCTTTCTCTTATGAAAGCAGTCTTTTTGCAGACAAGGTACACCGGAAATGTTGATTTAAATAAAATCCGGTTAGATAAACTGCCGAAGAAATTGGGATTGGTCACTACAACGCAATTTTTAGGAAAAATTGATGAAATTAAAAATTATTTGAAAAAGAATGGAAAAGAGGTTTTTATTAATGAAGGGAAGCAAAGGAATGAAGGGCAGCTGTTAGGCTGCGATGTTGGCGCTGCAACAAAGATGCAAAATAATATTGATGCATTTTTGTACATTGGCTCGGGAGAATTCCACCCTCTTGGAGTAGTTTTAAACACCAAAAAAGAAGTTTTTATATTCAATCCGGTTTCAGGAGTTTTTTTAAAATTAGATGAAAAAGAAGTTGAAAAGTATAAAAAATTAAAAAAAGCAAGATATGTAAAACTTTTACATGCAGACAGTATAGGGATAATGGTAACAATAAAACCCGGACAATACAGCTACAATAAGGCTAAACAAATTAAGAAGAAATTAGAAGAAAAAGGAAAAAAGTGTTTTATTTTTGTTTTTGACACTTTGGATGCAAGAGAAATGGAAAACTTTCCTTTCATAGACTTTTGGGTTAATACTGCCTGTCCTAGGATTGCCGATGATAAAGACAAGAGAAATGTTATTGATATGGGTGAATTAGATAATTACATGAATTTAACGAATCGTTAATAAATCTTAATTTATTCATTGTCATTATGGATATTAGAACAACTATTGAACTTAATAATGGGATTAAAATACCAATTCTTGGTTTAGGTATGTGGCAAATTCCTAATGGAAAAGTCTGCGAGGAAGCTGTTCTTAGCGCATTAAATACGGGATACAGGCATATAGACACCGCTGCAGCATATAAAAATGAGGAAAGTGTAGGAAATGCTATTAAAAAATCAAATATTCCCAGAAAGGAACTTTTTATAACCACTAAATTATGGAATGATGACCACAATAACCCTAAAAAAGCATTTAATGAGAGTTTAAAAAAATTGCAGCTTGATTATGTTGATTTGTATTTAATACATTTCCCAGTTCCTGAAAGAAATAGGTCATGGGAAATTTTGGAAAAAATCTACAAGAGCGGAAAGGCAAAAGCCATCGGAGTAAGCAACTTTACCATAAGGCACCTCAAGGAATTGTTAGAAAGTTCGGATATTGTTCCTGCAGTTAATCAAGTCGAGTTTCATCCTTACCTTTACCAAAAAGAGCTGCTGGATTTCTGCAATGAAAAAGGAATTAAATTAGAAGCTTACAGCCCATTGACGCATGGCAAGAAGCTAAATGACGTTAAGCTTGTTGAAATTGCTAAAAAATATAATAAATCAGCTGCTCAAGTCCTTATTAAATGGGGCTTGCAGCATTATCTTATAGTAATACCAAAATCTTCTAAAAAAGATAGGATAATAGAAAATTCTTATGTATTTGATTTTGAATTATCAAAAGAGGACATGAAAAAACTTGATGGATTCAATGAAAATCTCAGAACTTGTTGGGACCCAACTGATGCTCCTTAAATTACCTCTCAATAACCCTCTCCTTATCTATCAAATCGATAATTCTGCTTGGCCTGCCATTTTTTCCCCCTTCATAAACAATAAAATCAACCTTGCTTTTTATTTCTATGTCCGAATCATCCAAAGAGGTCATAAAATCCTTGCCTGCTTTATTTGCGGAAGTAGTTATAATCGGTATGTTTACTTCTGCAACAAAATTACTGAACCAATGATCCGGAATTCTTACTCCTAAAGTATCTAAACCTGGAGCGACATTTTCCGCAACGCATTGATTTTTCACCTTTAGAACTAATGTGTAGGGGCCAGGAAGCCTTTTTACCCAGTCTTTTGCATTTTCATTTACTATTAAATTTTCATCTATCCATTCTTTTGATGGCGCAATGACAGAAAAAGGATTTTTTTCCCTCTGCTTTGCTTCCCTGATTTTTTCAACAGCCCTCTTATCTAAAGCGTTGCAGCCGATGCCATAAATTGTGTCAGTAGGGTAAATAAATATTGGCGAGTTTTCCTTTAGGCTCGTCATTATTATGTCTTTTTCCTGCTCGAATTCCTCTTTGCTTAGGATTCTCATAGAAGAAGGGAAATTTAAAAGTGTATTTATATTTTGTGTTAGAAAGTTATTTTGCAACCGCCAATAAATTTTTTACATTAACCCTAGAAAGAGATTCTTTAGGTATTCTTTTGTTTGCATCCAATAACTCGATTCCTAATATATTATTGTCCCTATCCAAATCTATAATTGTAAAATCGTCTATCTTCTTATTTCTGGCAAAATCTCCTTTCCTAAATTCTATGTAAATTGCATCAGCTTCCTTATTGTAGTTGATTTCCATTTTTAAGGTTTAAAACACTAAAACAGTCGTTAAACAAACATATCTATGCCAGCACCTTTTACAGATTGAAAAGTACAGGAATAAACTTCTTTTTGACCAATATTTTTCATTTTTGCGTCCCAAAGATAACCTGATAAACTTCCTGAGTTATTAAGCTCAGCTATAGCCATTATAGTAGATTTAACGGCGGACCCATAAGCAAAAACAAAAAATAGACGTTCATCTTTTTGTAAATAAGATAAACATGATTCTTTAATTGAACTGATAAGATCCTCAGATTTAACAAAAAGAGTTATTTCTTCCCATCTTTCAATAATTTTATCAAAAATAGCGCCCATTTCAGTAAAACTATAATTTTTTTCTGTCTTTATATCGCTAAGAAACTCTATTACATGGTTTATGACTCCAGTACTGCCCATAGCCAATATTTTTAATCCTTTTGCTTGATATTTTCGGTGCACTTCACTTTTTACTTGTTTAGCAAGTTCTCCCTGGTCTAGTTCGTTTAATTTGGAAATATATATTCCTAAAGCAATTAGGTTCATGGACCAGTGGCTAACTAAACATCGTTCTAATCTTTTGTATAATTCCTGTTTGGATATTTTATAAAGTTTAGTTGTAACTTCCTTAGAAAGAGAAATAAGGTATTTATGTGATTTAACTAACTGTCTCAGCCGTTCTTTTACAATCTCCCCAAATTTACCTGAAGATTTTTTAATAAATCTATTAATTCTTTAATACTGAGTTTCAATAATTCGGGTGGTACTGGAATCTCTGAAGGTATCTCAGTCATCAGGATATTGGTAGAAATATTCGGATAAAGTTACAGGTGTAGTATTCATAATTATTAAAGACCCAGGCATTATAGAAGCATCTTCCAATTTTATGGGGTTATTGGTAAATGGGCATATTTCTCTGTCCTTGTTAGCAGACAACACAAATCCTTCTTTATCAACAGTATAACCTAATGTTTCCAATAGAATTTTTTTATCTTCCTTAGATAAAATGATTGTTTCCTTATCCATCTTTCATGCCTCTTAATTATATTCAATAAAATTGTGCATATTTAAATCTTTTGTTATCTTATATGGTTCATATTACAAGAAATACTAATACTTTGATTCCTAATATACTGCTGCCAATAAAAATCACCAATAAACTTATTTTTTCTTGTAGTCTTCCCATTCCATAAAACTTATTTTAAATAAACTGAACATTTTTACGCTCCCAAATAGCCTTTCATAAATCCCTGCTCTGATGGTGATATGCTGTCGTCATCCATATATCCATCAATGCCTTCTTCTGTGTAGATGTCCTGTTCTTCTTCCGTTTCAAAATTTTCCTCAAACGGCAATGCGGTCTGTACTAATTCTTCTTCCTCTACTTCCATCTCCTCTTCCATTTTCACCACCTCATCTTTCCAGTAATTTTCCGCTAAATTGCAGATCAAAAGTGTCCGTTTTCCTTAATGTAAGCTCTCTTATCTGCTTGTAAAACAGCTCCTTTATTGTTTCGTTGCTTAAGTCCATTTTTTTTACCTCGTCTTTTATTAAATAAGTATGCGCGCCGCGGCTGGGATTTTCACCCAAGAGGCTCTTATCCTTCAAGTGGATTTGAACCCAGATGCCATTTCTGGCAGGAGGGTGTCAATCTCCCGCTCTACCAGATTGAGCGACCGCGGCATTTGGAAAATTTTATATATTAGCACATTATAACTAGTCTTGAGGGTGTCAATCTCTTGCTTTACCGGCTTAAGCGGCCGTTTTTATTTTTTAACAAAAATCAATTCCCATTTCTTTCATAAAATTAATTTTGATTTTTGGATTAAGATCAATGCTACCTAAATTTCTGTTTATTTTTCTGATATTGTTACAGATGTAGCACTTTTCAAAATAATCTTTAATTGCAGTTCCACAATCAATGCATTTGTCCATCATAGTCACCTTCTTGTAAATTAAAGGGTAGGGCAGGAAGCCTTAGAGGGTGACTTGGCTCCTGCCTGCCTTTATTATGATCAAACACTTGGAGGTGTCAGAAATAATATAGCTTGGGTCATTTAAATACCTCACGCGCAAATGTCCAGTGCAATAGGGGCATGTCCAGTGCTTATTTTCAATATGGAAAAGAAATAAGATAAAAAATAGGAAAGATGCTGCTTATGAAAGGGCAATGGTTGGAATAGCTGTTAGAATCTGCTCATTTGAAGATTTAGCTACTCCAAGTGCAACTTTTAGGCTATTTATTATATCATCTACATGTTCGATGCCAACAGACAACCTAAATAAGTTATCTTTAATTCCAGCGGCTGCTCTTGCCTCAGGTTTCAAATAAGCGTGGCTCATTGTAGCAGGATGGGTAAGTAATGATTCAACACCGCCTAAAGATTCAGCTAGGTATATTATTGATGGCTTTTGTGATGCAATAGCATTAGCAAATTGTTTATAATCGCCATTGACTTCAAAAGAAACTACACCCCCAAAATCTCTCATCTGCCTCTTTGCTGTTTCATGCCCTGGATGGCTGGGCAAACCTGGATAGTAAACCTTTGATACCCCCTCATGGTTAAGTAGAAACTCAGCAACTTTTTTGGCGTTTTCACAATGCTTATTCATCCTTACAGCTAAAGTTTTTATTCCCCTTATAGTGTTATAAACATCAAAAGGGCTAGGCGTAGCGCCAAGCGTTTTAGAATATAAGCGCAGTTTCTCAGCTAACTCTTTATTCCTTGTAACAATAAGGCCGCCAAGCAAATCGTCATGGCCTCCAAGGTATTTGCTTGTTGAATGAATTATTGCTTCAGCGCCATAATCAAACCCCTGCAACAGATATGGTGTTGCAAAGGTATTGTCAAGAACGTAAGGAATGCCTGTTAAAGACGAAAAATGCTGAAGTGTTTCAAGGTCAACTATATCCAATAAGGGATTAGTAGGTGTTTCAACTAAGATGTACCGTGTATTCGGCTTTACAGTATTCTTTAAGCTTATTATATCGTTTGGGTCCGCAAAATCTATTTCAAGAAATTTAGAAAGCACCAAATCTGCTAATCTCACTGTTCCTCCGTACAGCTTATTTCCTAAAATAATATGGTCTCCTTTATTTAATGTTGCGAATAGGCAATTGATAGCGGCAACACCAGAAGAAAATGCAACAGCCTCTCCACCGCCTTCTAATTCCGCACTTTGCTTCTCTAAAATTTCCCTTGTTGGATTTTGAGTCCGAGCATACTCTATTCCAATAGGGTTTCCCAAAGCCCTAAATGCTCCATTTTTGGCTATAGTTATTGGAGGAGCTATAGCTCCTGTAACTGGATCCGGTTTTTGGCCCCCATGCACGGTAGTTGTTTCGATTCTTAGTTTAATCACCACTAAATTTTTTAATGATAAAATAATATGCTTACTATTCCTATTTTAAATAATCTGCTGAAAGAAATATTCTTATAAGAATAAAACGTCTAAAAAAGGGTGTGTCTAAAAAATGGATGTTAGCATCAATTTGTGAGCGATTTATCTATATTTCCAGTGCCATACAGAAGTGGAAGTCCCTTACGGGGATGTCAACATTCGCTAAAACAGTAAGTGCGAACGACGGCAACCCGAAATATTATAGAAGCTTTGCGAGGACTTTTCAATGCCACCGTTTTTTAGGCTTCATAAAAATCATATGGCTTATCCCCAAACGAAGAAATTTAAATTATAAAACACTTAACCTTGCTAGCCTTTTCCTCCAGCATTATTATAGCTCGGTTTTATAGAGATTTCGACAAAATCGAGGTAATTTTTTACACCATCCCGCTCATTCTTTATTGCCGCATCTAAGCGGCCCAACACTCCTGCAATAACGGGCAATTGTCTCATTATTTCTATTAACCTTTCGCCTTTAACTCTGCTGCGAGGGTAAAGTTCATCGACAGCATCCGATAAATTTGATATTATTTGTCTTTCTAGCGCTAGATACATCCTTACTAGCTGAACTGGTGAACTAACTCCAGTAATTTTCTCATAGTCATCTGCGGCTCTTCTCCACTCTGATGAACTCATTGCGTTTATTGTGTGTGCATTTGTGTGTGCTTGCCAAGCTTTCTCGTATAATTTAGCGACTTTTATTGATGCAACAACAAAATGAGTAACATCCTGTCTAGTATACTCTTCATTGGCAGGCAAAACTCTCATGTGTTGGAGCATGTAATCTCTTATTTCAGTTTCATTACGTGCGGCAATTGTTTCTGCCAACTGCTTTACCAATTCGTCTATTGTGGGCATATGTTTTGGTATGCCTCTACAATTTAAAAATATTCACATATTTTTACCGCCATGAGAAGATAGAGTTATTACTAACCATTATTTGAAGAAATAAAGGATTTTACAAAGAAAATCTCTTAAGCACTTAGGTTTGACTCTACTTTCTTCAAATAAACATCAATAACTGTGTTGCTGCCTTCTTGCTCTGAAACAACAGCCCTTGCATAACCTAGATTTAAAGCTGCTATTTTAGCAAAAACCGCGCTTAGGATCCTGTTCATCGCTTTAACATTGCTTTGCTCAAATGGATTTTGTAAAATCTCCACAGAAATTTTATCATTTCCAAGCTTTGCTTTAAAACCGCCATTTAGCTTCTTTCCAATATCCTCGTAGGCATTAGAAATTTGGTCAATGCTAAGCTTCTCTGCCCCATTAAACTTTAAATACATCTGGTTTATTCCCTCTCCAAGGCTTATTCCGACTTTTTCAGAAAGCTCTTTAAATTCATTTTCTGGCATTTTTATAGCTATGTTAGACATTATTTTGCTAAAAAAGCTTTCTTTAGTCAAGTTTACTGGAATATACCATAATTTAGCCATTCCAAATTGTTTAAAGTCTATCAAAGCTTTTTCTTTTATGATAGCAAGGTATTTGGTCATGGTCATTCTGTTAAGACCTAGGTATCTAGCAATATCGTTAGAAGTAACTCCTAAAGGGCTTTTCTTGATAAAATCCACAATTTTATTTTCAGTATCTATATCAAACATTTTATAAGCCTTTAACTAGTACTCGCTTCATCCAAAAAATGAAGGTTGCCATCAATTTTGTGAGCACCTATAAACTAAACAATTGCCAAGCGGAGGGGGACGTCCCTTACGGGGAGGCGCCGCTCTTTGCATTTTCCAGCAGGGTGCGAACCGATGGCAACCCTGCGAAGCAGATTTTTTGGATGAAGCCACTAATACTATAAGGAAAAGACAAGCCTTGCTTATATATAAAGATTACTGTTATTGATTATCAATGACCGAAAGGTTTATATACTAGGCTCCCTATTACCAGTATTCAATGCCAATGAGTTGGCATTTGTGATAGATAAACAAACCATTGGGAGGTGAAAACCAAATGGAAAAGAAAATAGGCCAATATTCCTTCATCGGAGGAGTAATCATAGCAGTTGTACTTGGCCTTGTACCAGCAGCAGCATTAGGAGGCGCTCAGCCATGGCTAGCTTCATTGCTAGTTGTACTTGGTTTGATAGTCGGCTTCTTGAATGTGACTGGTAAGGAAACAAAAGAGTTTATGATTGTAGCTACCGTGCTGATAATAGCAGCATTTGCTGGCGGCGCTTCAGAAACTCTAGGCGGAGTACAGGTTATAGGGTCATACCTAGCAGGTATATTTACCCATATCTTGGCCTTCGTTGTTCCAGCAACAGTAGTTGTTGGCTTGAAGGACGTATGGAGCCTAGGACAGAACGAATAAGCCAATTTCTTTCTTTTTTTATTTTACTTTTTAACAAACACTTATTTATACATCTAGGAAATACTTGTTCTTATGAAGGTTCTTAATGGCATAGAGCTGATAGACTTAGCCATTTACACTAATAAAACCCTCATCCTTACAGATTTCCATATAGGCTATGAGGAAGCTTTGAACAAGCAGGGCTTAATGGTGCCTCGCTTTCAGTTCCAGGAAATAATGGAAAGGCTTGAAAAGATATTTTCCAGGCTTAAAAACAAGAGTGTTGAAAGGATTATTGTCAATGGGGACTTAAAGCATGAATTTGGTACCATATCTGATCAGGAATGGAGGCATACCTTGAAGCTTTTGGATTATTTTGGGCAGCATTGCAATGAGATTATATTAATTAAAGGCAACCATGACACTATTTTGGGCCCTATTGCAAATAAAAGGAATGTCCATCTTTTGGAGCACTATTTAATAAATCCAAGTACAATGGAGAGAAATACAATAAATAAAGAAAACATTGAAAAAACTAAGAATACAATTAAAAAAATTTCAATAAATAATAAGTCTCAATTTAAAAATAAAAAAATGATTAATAAGAAAAAAAAATCAAAAAATAAAATCCTCGTAATTCACGGAGACAAAATCCCAGATAAGGGGTTATTAAAAGATGTTAAAACTATCATCATTGGCCATGAGCATCCTGCGGTTTCCATAAAGGAAGGCCCCAGAGCCGAGCTGTTCAAAGCATTCCTTATCGGAAAATGGAAAAAGTGCAACTTAATTGTGCAGCCATCATTTAATTTGGTTGTTGAGGGAACTGATGTCCTGAAAGAAGGGGTTTTGAGCCCGTTTTTGAAGAATAATTTAAGAAATTTTAATGCTATTGTCGTGGCAGACAAGCTCTATAATTTTGTGGAGCTTAAAAGATTATGACTAGCTTTTATACAACTTACCCAACAAATCAGATTTAGTTATCAAACCAGCTAATTTTCCACTTTCAGAAACCAAAACCATAGGATAATGCTTCAATAAGCTTGAAACAACCTTTACCGATGCTGTCTTTGAGACCGTCGGCGGGCTTTCTTCCATTATCTCTTCTATTCTATTGCTCTTTTTGTTTATTAGGGCATCTAACAGCGTTGATTCAGAAACAAGGCCAACCACATTATGCCCATCAATAACGGGCATCTGGGAAATCTCGAATTTTTTCATCTTGCTTACCGATTCTTTAATGCTATCCTCTGGAGAAATGCTTATAACCTTCCTGTTCATAAGCTCCTCTGCCTTTATCTCTTCCTTGTTCTCCAGATCATTTAACGTGTCAAATATCTTTTTTGTTTTGGTAAATGTAGGGTCTATCTTTCCGGACTCTATTTTTGCTATTAAGCTTTGAGAAACATTGGCTCTTTTGGCTAAATCTGTTTGTGTAAGCCCAAGGCTTTTCCTTATTTTCTTTATCTCGGTTAATTCATACGGCATAACCCTTAGGAATTAATTATAGTATTTATTCCTTTCGGAATATTTTTGTCAACAATCTTTTTAAGATAGGCGGAATATTCATTTAAAAAATGATAAAATACCTTGAAATTGAAATAAAATGATTTCTATAAGACGATTGAGGTGGAAAAAATGGTAAAAATAGAGTATTTTACATCTGAAAGTGTTACAGAAGGGCATCCGGACAAAATATGCGACCAGATAAGCGATGCAATTCTTGATTCCCTATACGCGCAGGATCCGTATTCCAGGGTTGCTGTCGAGTGCTTGACAACAACAGGATTGATTGTTGTAGCGGGAGAAGTCACTACTCATGGCTATGCTGACGTTCAAGGAATTGCAAGAAGAACTTTAAGGGAAATAGGATATACAAATCCACAATACGGCATAGATTGCGAGGATGCTGGTGTATTAGTAACCATCCACGGCCAGAGCCCAGACATTGCGCAAGGAGTTGACAAAGAAGGCGCTGGAGACCAAGGAATGATGTATGGATTTGCATGCAATGAGACCCCCGAGCTAATGCCATTGCCTATAACACTGGCGCATAAGCTTACAAGAAGGCTTGCTGAAGTGAGAAAAAAGGGAATTATTATTGATTTAGGGCCGGATGGGAAGTCTCAGGTAAGTGTGGAATACCATGATGGCGTTCCAAAAAGAATTAGTGCGGTTGTTATCGCGCAGCAGCATTTGGAGCATTTGAGCGAAGAAAGGCTAAAGGAAGAGATAAGGGAGAAGGTAATTAACTATGTATGCGGTAAATGGATAGATGATAATACTAGAGTTTACATAAATGCAACAGGAAAATTTGTAATTGGAGGTCCTGAAGGAGACTCTGGAGTTACAGGAAGGAAGATAATAGCTGACACTTATGGAGGCATTGGAAGGCATGGCGGAGGGGCTTTTTCAGGAAAAGACCCTACTAAAGTTGACAGGAGCGGAGCCTATGCAGCAAGATATGACGCAAAAAATATCGTAGCAGCCGGGTTGGCTGATAAGTGCGAGGTGCAGCTTTCATATGCAATTGGTGTTGCTGAGCCGACATCTGTTAATGTTGCAACATTTGGTACTAATAATGTCCCAGAAGAAAAAATCCGGGAGTTAGTTAAAAAACACTTTAAATTAACTCCAAGATGGATAATTGAGCATTTGAACTTAAGAAGGCCAATATACAGGAAAACAGCTGCCTATGGCCATTTTGGCAGAGAGGACACAGATTTTACTTGGGAAAGGACAGACATGGCGGAAATACTAAGGAAAGAAGCTGGACTGGAAAAGACAGTTGCAAGGAAAATCAAGCCTGAAATTGAAGTATAACCTAATTTGAGAAAACCTCTTTCCCGTACCTTTCTTTTGCCCTTTCCTTTAATTCATTATACTCTTTTTCGCTTAAGCTTAAGTTTTGCTTAATCTCTTCAAAGCTTGAGTACATGCCCAGGAAATTTAAAGCCTTGTCAACCTTGCTTTCATCATACATAATTATCGCCTTTTGGGGTACTTATACATCTAATTTTGATTTAAAAAGGTTGTTGATTGGTTATATTCTATAAGATATATCTTTTAGTGGTTATGTTAAGCATTATTGTCTAATCTTAATTATGTCCAGCATCTATTGCACAATGCTATAACATTAGATAAATGGGATTAATTATTACTTAAGAACTCTTTTTGCGCCTTCCAGCATGTTAGGAACAACATCATATTCGCTTAAATCCTCTTTCTTTACCCATTTTGCTTTGGTATGCTCAAAATCAAGCTTAATTTCTGGCCTTTCCTTTAACTCTATTAAAATGGGATGCACTACAAAAGTTGTTTTAATTTTCTCATCATGGAACTCAAAAGGCTCTGCTATTTGTATGCTGGAAACTTTATCTTTGGTTATTCTGGTTTCCTCATTTAACTCTTCCAATGCTTTTTGTTTTATTGGCTTTATCTCATCTAAGTAGCCGGCAACAACATTCCATTTGTTTTTATAAGTCCATACCTTATCACTTCTCTTTAACAATAAGATTTCATCATTGAATTTTGTGAAACATATTATGACAAAAGCCTTCTTAGCATTATGATAATCAATCCTTCCATCCTCAAAATGAGGCATTGTCTTTGAGAACCTCTTAAGTTTTTCCAGCGCTTTATATTCAATATCCATTTTTAGTTGCTGGAATGTTATATTATTAAAACTTTGGGAATGTTGTATGCGAAAAGAATGCAAATGTGTTTTATATGTTTTGTCTTTTTCCACCACAAGCTACTTTTTTATTCTAAACAGCCAAGAATTAAAACACTTCGAACGATAGATTTAAAAACAAGCAACTAATCCTGTTTAGTAAAAAGTTTTATATATGGGGCTGTTCCAGCATGGGTTCCTTATAAGGGACATGACGCTGTGGGGTAACTTGGCTAGCCTTTCTGGTTTGGGTGTGCGATATAAATCATCGCGTCTAAAGACCAGACGACCTCGGTTCAAAATGCCCTTTTTTCAGAATGATACTGGGGCTGTGAAAGTCCGGGCAGCCCCATTTTAAAATCAATAAAATGGAAAGAATAGAAAAATTAGGCACTGCAAAGCGCTTTGGCGCAAGATACGGCTCAAAGCCGAAGCATAAGTTTGCTAAAATAGAAAAGGAGCAGAGAAAGAAGCACAAGTGCCCTTATTGCAATGCAATTAAGGTAAAGAGAGTATCAGCAGGAATATGGAACTGCAAAAGGTGCAATGCAAAATTTACTGGCAAGGCTTATTCTGTTTCAAAGGCAATAGCCTTCGAGAAAGAAGGCTCTGAAGAAAAAGAAGCCATAGCAGGAGAAGCCATGGAAGAAGATGAAGCTGTAGAGCAAATAGAACAAAAAGAGGTTGCATAAATATGGTAGAATACAAATGCTTTCAATGCAATAAGAAAGTAGCCCAGGATTATTTAAGGAAAAAAATAAGGTGCCCTTACTGCGGCAGCAAGATGCTGTTTAAGCCTAGAAGCGTGACAACAAAGGTTAAGGCTAGATAAAAGAGAAAGCTAGACAAAAAATGGCAGAAGTTTCTAAGGAGACAGAGAAGAAAATAAATCAATTGCAGATGCTTGAGCAGAGCATGCAAAGCTTATTGATGCAAAAGCAGCAATTCCAGCTACAGCAGGTGGAAATTGAATCAGCTCTGAAAGAGCTGGAAAATGTGAATGAAGCATATAGGATTATTGGCAACATAATGGTCCTGTCAAAGAAATCCGACTTAGAAAATGATTTGGCGTCAAAAAAAGAAGTTATTGAGTTAAGAATAAAAAATATGGAAAAGCAGGAAGGCCATTTAAGGGAAAAAGCCTCTAAATTGCAATCAGAAGTTCTCAAGGAGATGGGCCACGAATAAAATGGGGCAGGAAGCTATTGAAAGCATAGAGTCTGCACTAAAAGAATTAAAGGAAGATGCTGCTGCCCCAAAGAATGTAAAGATGAAAATTGAGAAAGCCATCGGGATCCTCAGGAAGAATTCTGAAATAACCATTAAAGTCAGCAAGGCCCTTAACGAGCTGGAAGAAGTTGCTGATGACGTTAACCTTCAGTCATATACAAGGATGCAGGTTTTGAATGTTATAAGCGCATTGGAGAAGATAAAATAGTGCAATATATTTCACAACCAAGTTTAAAAATTAGAAATAATGCATTTGAGATTCACAACAATAATATCAACACAATAAAAAATAATAAAAATCAATAATAAGATTTTTTGCTATCTTTTCATGCGAAAGCAAAAAATACTCGAACGAAGTTCGGTATCCACTGCGTGGATAATCCAAAGTAGTTGTGCACAAACAGCATAGGACGAAAATTTCATTAAAGTAGACAGATGGAAATTTTTCCTATTATTAATATCAATTTCAGTGAAATGAATAATATAGTTAAAATAAACTAATGAAAGTGCAAATAGTTGTGAGCATAGGATAAAAATAAGATTTTAATGCCAAATAATGAAACTTGCCCATCAAATAAAAATCAAGGTTTTTTCTTACGAGAAGCATAACGAAGATGAGAAGCTAATTCTTGATAAGTTTTTGCAATTATTCCCGTTTAGCCTGAAAGACGAGAAAATAGGGCTGATGAAAAGCAATGCAGCAGGTTTTGGGGAAAAAAATATTGCAATCTTTGAGGTCTCATTGGAAAAAGAGAAGCACACGAGCAAGTTTTTGGAAAATCTCGCAAAAAACATAGGCAAGGACCAAAAAAATTTAATTCTTGCGCAATTAGAATCAAGATTAGATGATGATCTCGATTTCTTTTTAAGGTTTGACAAGCGCGAATACACTGAAAATGATAAATTGATTCTTACTGATTCAGGGAATTGCTTCCATATCATGATAAGCGTGGCAGCCTTTCCGAAAAAAAAGGAAATTGCTTTAAGCATCATTAAATCTTTGCTTGAATAATTCTAATGACTTGTTTAGTAGTGATAAAATAAAAAGGTTTATAAGAGCGCTAACCCCCCCGTATGACAAATATACAATAAGATATAACAAATAAAATGAGCATAGATAAAGCAATCATACGGGTTTTATTGGTTGATGATAATCCAGATCATATGGAACTGCTTGAGCAAGTTTTGTCACGGCTTGGTTATTCAACAATTAAAACAGCTGCAGATGGTCTGGAAGCGTTAGCTTTAGCAAAAGATTATCAACCTCATGTAGTCCTGATGGACACACAAATGCCCGGTCAAGCTGGCTACGATGTTTGCAGGCAAATGAGGCAGGAAGATTATGGAAGACTTGCTGTAATTGGGGGAATGTCAGATAGTGGTAATATTCGTTATTCAGAATTGTGGATTGAAGGAAGCGGCGCAGATTTTTATGTCGATAAATCTACTTTACTTGACTCTAAGGAACGACAGAAAGAGTTGGATGAAATGATCCAGGAATACTTAGCGGAACATCAGCAAGGTTAAGTGCATTGTAACATTCTAAAAGAGATTAGGAAGAAATAAACCACTAAATTTATTTACAGGCTACATGGAAGGCTCTGGAATTCTGCTTCAGAAAATATCCGATCTTGATAAAATGGAACCAGGCGATGTAGGGGCATATTTGTTGAATGCCATTGCATATCCCGATAAAAAAAGGGATAATAGACCTCAATGACCATTTTTATGGGCCAACCGACGAAAATCCTCAACTAAGGTTGTTTTACTTCTTTGATACGCTGCTGTGAAAATCAATAAATAATCTACTTTGACCACGATTTTCATAAATTAGATAAACTTACTCTTTATTGCTTATTGATTCATGATTAAGCAAATCTCCACAAAGCTCCATTCCTACTTCGGCCCTCAAAACTGGTGGCCTGTAACATTAGATGGTGATGTTACGCCAAAGTATCATAAAAACATAAAATTAACTAAAAAACAAAAGCTGGAAATTTGCTTTGGCGCTATACTAACCCAAAATACCAACTGGAAGAATGTTGAGAAAGCAATAGCACAGTTAAATAAGAATCAATTAATAGACATAAATAAAATAATAAAAATTGATAATAAAGCGCTTGCAGAAATAATAAAAAGTTCTGGCTACCACAACCAGAAATCTAAAAAGCTAAAGAATTTCTGTTTGTTTTTAAAGAACAATTATAATGGATATATCAAAAAAATGTTTAGTAATAGTATAAAAAAATTAAGAAATGAATTGTTATCAATCAACGGCATCGGACCTGAAACTGCTGATTCGATAATTCTCTACGCAGCAAAAAAGCCGATTTTTGTAATAGACGCATATACTAAAAGAATTTATTCCAGGGTTTTTAATATTAAAAGAGAGTTGGGATATGATGAATTGCAGCAAATCTTCATGAAAGAACTAAATAATGATGAAAAATTGTTCAACGAATACCATGCTTTATGGGTTGAACTGGGAAAAAATATATGCAAAAAGAAGCCATTGTGCAATCAATGCCCAATAAATAGTATGTGCAATTATCACAATACGACACACTTAAAACAATAATAATTAAATAATACAACATTAAATACAATCAAATAAAAACAATATAATAAAAAATGCCAATAGAGAATATCATAACAATAATAATTGTTGTGCTAATAATAGTTTTCTTATGGGGAATATTCAAGAAGCTGTTTAAGCTTATGTTCTATGCCGGCATAATAATCCTTTTGCTGATGGCTGCAAATGCTTACTTTATTTACCAGGATTTTATGGACTTAAGGGAGAATTTTGGATCGTCATCTAAAGAAGTCCTGCTTGTTGACGGCAGCGATGTTATGACTGGAATAATTTTGAGAGGCAATGATTTTGAAACTGTTAGCAATCAGCAATTGAATGAAATCTCATACGAGCTGAAAAATAAAAATTATGAAGAGATTTTAGGGGACAATTACAAGCTGATGATTTTAGATGTAAATATTCTAGAAAGTTTAGATAATGAAATCGAGGTTCTTGACCAAAAAATGTCTCAGGAAGAAATCAAAAACAAGCTATTATCCGGAAGCAGCAGTGAAAAAGCAACATTGTTCGCAGCTTTGCTTTCGGAAGAGATAATTGCAAATAAAAACCCGCTATTTTTCTTTTCACAGTTCAAGGATGGCAATATAATAATTTATCCCGAAACAGCGTTGTTCAAGACGGTTAAACTAATCCCTGTAAATTTGTTTGAAAATGTGGCAAGCACATTGTTCACAAAAACCAAGGAAACGGCAAAGGGTTTTGTGGAAGAAGCGAACAATAAAGTATTTATATAAGTAGGACAAATAAAATTCAAAAAGAGGGCATATTATGGGCATTCTTGACAAAGTGATGTTCTGGAAGAAGAAAGACGAGTTTGCAGATGCAGGGTTAGGAGAAAAAGGCAATTTAGCTTTTGGCGATGACTTTGGCCATGTCGGTTTTCCCGGGCAGAACGCAGCACCTGGGACAGATTTAGGCTCTGATGTAGGTGGAAGGGGCTATGGCTCTTACGGCCAGCAATATCCACAGCCGCAAGGCTTTTCCCAGCAACGATCCTTTCCCCAACAACCCTCTTTTTCGCAGCCATATCCACAGCCGGGCTATAACCCGCAGCAGGAAATGGAATCAAAAAATTTGGAGATAATATCAAGCAAGCTCGATGCTTTAAGGGCTTCTATCGAAAGCTTAAACCAGCGCCTTGCAAATCTTGAAGCAATTGCAAGAGGCGATGAGGAGAGTAGCAGAAGGAGAAGGTATTATTAACGACTGTTTGTTTCTCCCGTGAGGATTAATTAGTGCAGCATCCTGAAGGAAAAATCTAAAGTTTGAGAAACTTTTAAGGTATCTGCTAACGACCGAAAAAAGCAAATACTCGCTCTTTCTTAAGATTATGAATGTCAGGCTGGAGAAAATTAGTTAGAGAATTAGAAGCTCGAATTGAGCTTCTGGAACAAGAGAATGAAAAACAACAGAAACAATGTTGAGCTTGTTTGGCACGTGGAAATTAAGAGGATTACACCACCATATACAATTAAAATCTTTACTCGGAGCTTAATTCATACACGACAAGCAAATATTTAAATAGTAGTTACTGGCAATAAAAGAGAATACTATGTTTAGAGCATTAAAAGATAAGGGTTTAGAGCATGAGATAGAAAAATTAAAGATGATTGTTGCTATTTCTAGAAGAATCAGTTCAATATATGGAAGAGCGTTGGAAAAGACGAATAGGGATTTTGCTAATGGTCTCAGGGCATATTGTAGAGAGATTGAACAAATTGCGTTTGAAGATGTATCAGATTTAGAAGCTATAAAGAGAGAGCAACAATTTTTCGAAGATGAGTTTGCTGAAATAGATAGAAGAGTTGCCCGATTAAGACTAGTAATAAGAAAAAGTAAATAAGGAGATTTCTAAATTTTTTATAACTATTAGAAAATTAGTGGTAATATTTGAAAATAATCGGTGACAATTGACCAATTTTTGACTTTTCGGTAGCATCACTTTTTTAATGAGCTGTAAAGTCTTTTGGATATGGGATGGGGAATTTTCTGGTAATTTTAGTGAATTGAAACCCTTTCGGAAGCGGACAACCGAGGGGGTGATATTTCTTGAAAAGTGAGAAAGGTTTAAATAAAGATGAGATAGATAAGTTAATGATGAATAGGTATATAATAACCATATTCCAATTTATATTTGTGTTTTTATCTATAGTTTATTTTATTTTCTCACTTATTGAATTTCGACAAGGTAATGTAATCTTTAGCTTGGTGTTATTGATAATATCTGTTATTATTCTTCTATTGTCTATTTTCCCAATAATATTTAGGAGGTTTTTCTAATGGCTTATCTAATCGAACAATTAGATATTCTCATTATTGAGGGTTCTATGATTGGTTTAGGTTTAGTAGTCGCTCTCTATACTTTAACAGTTCCGCTTTTAGATGAGATTTTAAAAAGAAGGGAGGAGGAAGTAAAGGAGAAACAAGATAATTATAAAAATGAAATTCAAAAGCATCTAAATGCCGAATTTAGCATTAAAGAAAAAGACAGATTCTTAAAGGAACTTAGGAAAAGGGGGGATGAAGTTGATAGGGTTTTCTACAAACCAGCATTTTTGCCAATTTTGATGATGATGTCTTTAGCACTCTTTAGTCTTCCTCTTTTAACATATTTTTTGGGATATTTTGGTCTTGATGTTCAAGAAAATAAGGGAGATATTTTCTTAATTTTTTTACTTGGAATCTTATTTTTTGTTGGATTGGCAATTTATATATTCTTTAGGTTATATGTTTCCCAACTGAAGCAGTTTAGTATTGAGATGAAGAAAGCAAAAAAAGAAAATGAAGAAGATGTTAAGGAAGTTGAGCAGATTGGGATAAAAGTATAAGCCCTAACCACCTATTTTTCTCAACATCTAATTTTATCCCTGCCAATTCCGCAGGAATCTTTCCAGTCGTAGTATGAGCCTCGATATAGTTATGCTGTAATATTATTCCCTGCATTAATATTGGTGCTGACCATAATGCTTTAATCCCTCTAAAATCATCTACCCTGTCCTTTATTTTAGAGAAAACTGTTTCTATTCTTACATTATGTTTTCCTGTTTTTGAAACATTATTTACAAGATGCTTTACTCTTTCATCTTTTTTCCGAATGTTATTATAAAATACTTTTGTAAATGCTCTTGGGTAAAAAGTTAAGGCATCTGTCTGAATGTATTTTGGCTTATCATTTGACTGCTTAATTTTTGCCATAAAGCTTACTGCATCTTCCATATTTTGAGGATTAGGGCTGTAAAGCGTAGCGTTAATATATCTCGTTCCCCAATCTACCGCACACCAAAATTTATCCCCGCCCTTTCTTTTTGTGTTGCATCCTCTTGGGATTTCTGTTTCGTCTGCATAAAGCTGACCGCTTAATTGTGGCTTTAGGGTATCTATGAATTTGCTGACTTTCAAAGTATATTCCCTGCACCAATTCAAAACGGTAACATGAGAGGCATTATGCTCCCAATGCCTTCTAAAGTGGTTTCTTACTTTCCTGCTTGAGAGATTAGAAAAGTAAAGGTCTATAGTTGCTGTAATCTTGGCTTCGCTGTTCTTTTTCTTCCAAAAGCCATTATCTAAAATAAATGTCTTCTTACAATCTTTGCATAAGTGCCTTTGCTGTTTGCCTCTATTTTGGGTTTGGCTTAATCCTCTCTTAACAGTATTTTCACTTTTGCAATATCGACATGTTATCTTTTCCATATACTATTTAGGTATCTAAACTACTATATAAATATTTCGGTATCTAAAAATATAGATACCTAAAATATAGTTTTCGGTATCGAAAAGCTTATATACAAGTTAGGTATCTAAAGCTCTATGAGGCTTCAAAGTCAGATTAGCAGGGAATACAAAGGCACAAAATACGAAAAATTCTGGATTGTCATTCCTTCTAAAATTATTGAGAAATTAGGTTGGAAATCAAAGCAAGAATTAAACGCTGACCTTAAAAATAATAAATTGATTATACAAAAAGAAGATTGGGAAGATTGAGGTGAAAAATGGTAACCGCTATTTGTCCAAAGTGCGAAGGAACATCATTTATGGAAAAAATTAAAATGGGAATTTATGGGGATTATATTTTAGTATGTTGTAGGGGATGTGGTGTGGTTGTAGGTGCGTTCAAAAAATAATTTTTTTATATTTTTATATCCAACAGACTTAACAGCCCATTTTTTAATAATATTTATATACCTGCCATCTAATTTCTGAAATATGGGAAAAAAATATGTTGTTGTTTTTTCAACAGCACTGGCTGTAATTTTAATTGATCAGATTGCGAAATTCTTAATAAAAACAAATTTTCAATTAGACCAAAGCACTCCATTGATAAATAACATATTTCATTTGACCTATATCCAGAATACCGGAGCTGGATTCGGAATCTTAAAAAGCCAGGCATTAATACTAATTTTTATTTCCGTTGCTGTCATTGGTATAATATTATATAATTTTGATAAAATAAAAAATAATGAAACTTTGCTGCAAATTCTTGCAGGTTTTGTTTTAGGCGGCACAATTGGAAACTTAATCGATCGCTTGGCTTATGGGCATGTAATAGATTTTCTGGACTTCCAGATATGGCCCATATTTAATTTTGCAGACAGCTTTGTGACTATTGGGGTCATTGGGTTGATAATTTATTTGTGGAAAAAATGATAAATAATGTATTGAGGCATACTAAAAAGCTTATTGTCCTCGTTATTGGAGGCAGTGTTTTGCTATTTGGCATTATCCTAGTTTTTATTCCAGGTCCTGCAATAATCATTATTCCTCTTGGGCTGGCAATTTTGGCAACAGAATTTGTATGGGCACGCGTTCTGCTTAAGCACGTCAAGGAAAAAGCTAAAAATGCGCATAAAATTATTGTTGGGAGAAAAAAATAAATTTTTACAAATAGGTAGTTAGTACCGTCTAGCACCGAATAAATTATCTAATGCAATCGTCAGCCTTGTATCCGGCTTCCTTTGCTTCCTCCTTTGTATTAAACCAAACGGCATTGATTTTCTTTACCTTTTTACCCCAGTCACATTTCGGGCTGTGGAACTTTGTTCCGGTTTTGCTTGCTATATACTTTCCCGGGGTAAATATTTTTGTCACTGTTTCCTCTTCAGCCGCTTCAACTTTTTCTTTTTCAATGCTGAATAATGAAATAAAGAATCCTGCAACTGCTACGACAATCAAATGCATAAAATAGTTTATATTAGCAGTTGTTATCGCTTTTATGAAAATCATGTTCAAAAATACAAATCCAAAAAATAATGCAAGCAATATCCAAGCCCATCTCATGTTGTGGCTTATGCCTATAGCTGCAATAATTCCGATAAGAAATAATACAAGCAGAATTAGGAATTCAAGGTAAAAAGCAAACCTATGGAGGTCAAAAATCATGGATATTAATCCGAGAAATGCAACCAATAATGCTATATACATTACAAAAACAATAAACTTGTTTCCACCCATCTTGTTCAGTTACTAAACGCAGCTCATATTTAAATATTTCTATTCTAGAGTGGTAAAAGAAAATTTTAGTTAATTGTATTGGAAATATTTTATTTAGATTGATTCATTAGTATTGCAATCAATAGGCGAGGAGAAAATTTATTGGCAGTAAAATTTTCACCGAGCAGTAAATACTGAAAATATGCGAAAGCAAATTTTCTGAATAAAACATTTACTTCAGAAAGCTAAATTATTGCAAATTTCAGAACTCATCCAAATCATCTAACTTTTTCAAGTATCCTTTATTTTTTAAGAAAACAATTTGGGTTGGGGTATACTTATAGAGTATATCTCCTTTACCTTCTCCTGAAAACTCCCATGGCTCTACAATAAGAATGTCATTTTCCCTTACCCATAATTTTCTTTTTAATCTTCCAGGTATTCTACATATTCTTGTCTTGCCGTCTAAGCAGCGAACACGCATCCTTGATGCCCCAAGCCTTTGCTCGAGAACACCCAGTGTTTGGTTGCCTCGTGGCAATTTTATTCTAGAAATCTCCTGCTGCAGCTTCTCCTGCTCTGCCAGTTGCTCTTTCTTCTTGCTCATTTATTTCTGTAACTATAAGTGTGTTTATATATCTTTCTGAATGCAAAAAATTTCATGACGCAAAATCAATAGAAGAGACCATTATTGCTCGAAAAAGATAGAACCTATGGAAGTAAGTAAACTAGCAGTTGTTCTTTTTCCATCTAGTTTTCTGAAAGAAAAAGAACCGCAGAATTACCATTAATAAATTTTTATTGTATACAGAATAACTATTCTTATTTTTGAGTAATGGGCTAAATATTTACTCTACTTATTTACTCCACTAGCGAAAATATTAAATACTACCTTTACGGAAGCAGTTGAGTAATTCTTGTAAAGGAGTTTTAAAGAGGTATAATTCTATGCAATCTTAGCAAAATTCCGTAAAATTTATAAATAAGCAAATTATCTTTTAATAAATGCAAAATAATCCTTCTTTAGACCAAACACTATCCTTTTAAGCTTGTTTTAGTCATGGAAGGGTTATCTATGCTATATAAACAAAATGCCCTGGTAGTGTAGCCTGGCACAGCGTTTTAAGCAATAAAGCGTTGCAGCAACTATCATGAAGCCCTGTCACGGCTTCGACCCGGGTTCAAAGCAACTGGTTACTTTATTTGCAATCATATGTAACAATGTTGGTGAAAGTCCCGGCCAGGGCGTTTTTTTAAAAACGCGGGCCGGTAGCTCAGCCTGGTACTTCAAGCATGAAGCGGGGAAGAGCACATCACTTTTAACGAAAACCAGAAGTTTTCGAACTTTCAAAAATTTGAAAGCAATGATGTGGTCGCGAGTTCGAATCTCGTCCGGCCCATTTATTTTTTAATCAACGGAAGGGTTTTAGCAAAAGAATGAAGAAGAAGTTCAAAACAGACAAGCATATACTGATACCGAAGCACCAAAAGCTAAGCGATGCCCAGAAACAAAAGCTGCTGGAGAAGTATAACGTTTCTGTAAAAGAGCTGCCAAGAATTCTTAAGACAGATGCAGCTATCTCCTCATTAGGCGCAAAGCCAGGAGACGTGATAAAAATAGCCAGGGCAAGCGAAACTGCAGGTGAAGCAATCTTTTACAGGGTGGTTGTAGATGTATAAATACGGCAAGACCTTAATCCGGAAATATTTTGATGAGCAGAGCTTTGTAGACTCGGACATAGAGTCCTTTAACAATTTCATGGAGAAAGAGCTGAATAATATTTTGGAGGAAAACCACGAAATAGTGCCTACAATCATTCCGCATAACATTGATGATTTCAAGATAAGGCTGGATAAGATATGGGCAGTAAAGCCTGAAATTACAGAAGCGGATGGAAGCAAAAGGGATATATTCCCGGTAGAAGCGAGATTGAGAAAGCTTACATATTCTGCTCCAACATTTATAGAAGTCAGCGCGCATATTAACGGCGTCCAAAGGGAAAGCTTTACCACACAGATAGGCAATATACCGATAATGCTGAAGAGCAGATGGTGCCATCTGCACGGCTTGAGCAAGGAAGAATTAGTGGAGAAAGGTGAAGACCCCAATGAACCGGGTGGGTATTTCATAATTAATGGAACTGAAAAGGTGCTTATAACCATAGAAGATCTAGCATCCAATAAATTCCTTGTTGAGAAGCCTTCGTCAGGTGCATCGGAGTATGTTGGGAAGATGTTTTCTGAATATGGCTCGTTTAAAATCCCCCATACATTAGATAAGCTCAAGGATGGGATTTTCTACCTGACTTTTACGCGTGTAAGGAGAATACCTGCCATTGTAGTAATAAAAGCCTTAGGCCTTCTTAAGGATGAGGAAATCACAAGGCTTGTTTCAGAAGATAGGCAGTTTGATGAAGTTATTATCAACTTGATAGAGTTTGCAAGCATAAAGACAGAAGAAGAGGCTTTGGATTACATAGCAAAGAAAATAGGAATTACGCAATCAAAAGAGGTAAGGACAGAGAGGATGCAGGAAATTCTTGACAAGTACCTGCTTCCCCATTTGGGAATAAAGAAGGAAGACAGGATTTTCAAAGCTTACAACTTGTGCAAGATGTTGAAGAAATTTTTAAGAGTTTCAAGGGAAGAGCTTCCAGTAGATGACAAGGACCATTACATGAACAAAAAGCTAAAATTAGCTGGAGACCTTCTTGGAGATTTGTTAAGGCTCAACTTAAAGGTTCTTATTGGGGACTTATTATACAATTTCCAGAGGATGGTGAAGCGCGGGAAGTTCCCTACAATCAAGAATCTCATAAGGGACAAGCTCCTTACCCAAAGAATTTACTCTTCCATGGCAACAGGCACATGGGTTAGCGGAAGAAAAGGGATAAGCCAAAGAATTCAGAGGCTGAATTACCTAGAGATGCTTTCTCATCTTCAGCGCGTTGTCAGCCCATTAAGCGCCAGCCAGGAAAATTTTGAAGCTCGCGAATTGCACTCAACGCATCTTGGAAGGCTATGCCCCATCGAAACGCCGGAAGGAACAAATATCGGCTTAAGAAAAAACCTTTCATTGTTATGCACAATATCAAAAGAATCTGAGGAGAACGAAATAATAAAGCAATGCAAGAGCTTTGGCTTAAAGACAATAAGATAAGAAAATTAAGGCAAAAATAGAATGGTAGAAGTATACTTGAACAGCAAATTTGTAGGAACAGTGGATGATGCGCCAGCTTTTGTAGCAAAAATAAGGGAAGATCGCAGGGCAGGAAACATAACCTCTAATTTAAATATTTACCACAATCAGGAATCTAACGAGGTTTTGATAGAATCTTCAAGGGGACGCGCACGAAGGCCATTAATAGTTGTCAAAGACGGACAGCCTTTGCTGACTGAAAAATATCTCAAGCAGCTGGAAAAGAATGAAATCTCATGGTCGGATTTGGTGAAACAGGGGATTATAGAGTATTTAGATGCAAGCGAGGAAGAAAATGTGTTGGTTGCATTTTTTGAAAAGGATATCACATCAGAACATACACACCTTGAAATCACACCCTTAGCAATGTTTGGCCTTACTACCTCTCTTGTTCCATATTCAAACTATAACCAATCTACAAGAGTGAATGCAGGATCAAAGAACCAGAAGCAGGCTTTAGGGCTTTATGCCTCAAATTATTCTGTAAGAATGGACATGGATGTTAATCTGCTGCATTATCCTCAGGCGCCAATAGTGAAGTCCATTATGCATGACATCAGCAATTATGAGAAGCATCCTGCAGGCCAGAACATAGTTGTAGCTGTCATGAGCTATAAAGGATACAATATGGAAGACGCAATAATACTCAATAAGGCTTCAATTGAAAGAGGATTTGGAAGAAGCACATATTACAGGCCAAGCGTTTCTGAAGAATTACGCTATTCTGGCGGCTTAATTGACCAGATAAGCATTCCGGATAAGGATGTTAAAGGCTATAAAAGCGAGCATGATTACCGCTTCCTGGAACAGGACGGGATAATATATCCCGAAGCGCAGGTTGCTGAAGGCGATGTGGTTATAGGAAAGACATCCCCTCCTCGATTCTTGAGCTCATTGGAAGAGTACAATTTAGCTGCAGGGACAAGAAGAGAAAGCTCTGTTGCAATGAAGCATGGCGAGCAAGGAATTGTTGATTTTGTTTTGCTTACAGAAAATGAGGAGGGAAATAGGCTGGTTCAGGTAAGGCTAAGAGACGAAAGAGTGCCTGAAATAGGAGACAAATTCACAAGCAGGCATGGCCAAAAGGGGGTTGTGGGGCTGATTGTGCCGGAATCAGATATGCCATTCTCTGCATCTGGAATAAAACCGGATTTAATCTTTTCCCCCCATGGAATACCGTCAAGAATGACAATAAGCCATTTAATAGAAATCCTTGCTGGAAAGGTTGGAGCATTAAGCGGAAGGTATGTGAATGGGACTACTTTTGATGCAGAGCCCGAGGAAAAATTGAGAGAAGAGTTAAAGTTATTAGGCTTCAGGGAAAATGGAGTAGAAACTTTCTATAATGGCGTAACTGGAGAAATTATGCCTGCCAAGATATTTGTAGGCAACATGTACTACCTCAAATTAAAACATCTTGTTGCCAACAAGATACATTCAAGAGCAAGAGGACCTATACAGCTGCTTACAAGGCAACCGACAGAAGGCCGTGCAAAGGAAGGGGGATTAAGGCTTGGGGAAATGGAAAAGGATACTTTTGTAGCGCATGGAGCATCATTGCTGCTTAAGGAAAGGTTCGACTCAGATAAGACCGTAGTTCCAGTATGTGAAAACTGCGGCTTAATAGCTATAAGGGACGAGTATAAGGGAAAAAGCTACTGCACTGTCTGCGGGGAAAATGTGGAGATAAGCGATGTTGAGATAAGCTACGCATTCAAGCTGATTTTGGACGAGTTCAAGTCTTTGGGAATATACCAAAGGCTTCATTTGGAGGATAAGTACTAGCTCAATAAAAAATGGCAAAAGAAAAGATTGTTGAAAAAGAAGCAAAAGCAGAAAAAAAGGAAGAAGAAGGAATTGCTGAAGCAGCTGAAAAGCCGTCAGAAGAAGCGGAACTATTGGCAGAAGGATTAGCAGAGCAAACTCCTGAAGAGGCATTAGAGTCAGCAGCGGCAGAAGCTAGTCCTATTGCACCGAAAAAAGAAGAGATAGAGCCTCAGGAATCTCATATATCAAAGCAGGTTAAGTCTATTTCCTTCTCTATTTTGAGCCCGAAGCTGATAAAGGACATGGCGTCAGCTAAGATAGTGACGCCAGAGCTTTATGACAAGGAAGGCTATCCTGTTGATGGGGGCTTAATGGACATAAGGCTTGGAGTCATCGATCCTGGATTAAGGTGCAAAACCTGCGGAAGCAAGCTAAAGGAATGCATAGGGCATTTTGGCTATATAGAGCTGGCAAGGCCCATCATACATATCAAGTTCGTGAACATAATCATGACATTGCTGAAAGCAACGTGCAGGGATTGCGGAAGGATTTTGATCCCTAAAAACAAGCTAAGCAGGTATAAGGAAATTTTAGATGAGGTTGAAAAGGAAAGGGGCATCGAAGCCAGAAGGGATAAAATTAAGGATGTAATAACAAACCTTAAGACAATAAACAAATGCCCGAACTGCAAAGCAAGGCAGAAAAAAATTACCTTAGAAAAGCCTACAACATTCATAGAGGAAGAAAAAAGAATAAGCCCAATAGAGATAAGGACAAGGCTGGAAAAAATTCCGGATGAGGACACCTTGCTTTTCGGATTGCATGCTCCGCATGTAAGGCCGGAATGGATGGTTTTGACTTTATTGCCCATACCTCCAGTTACAATGAGGCCTAGTATTACCCTTGAAAGCGGCGAAAGAAGCGAAGATGATCTTACGCACAAGCTTGGAGACATAGTAAGGATAAACCAAAGATTGTTCGAGAACATAAATGCTGGCGCTCCGGAAATTATTGTAGAGGATTTGTGGGATTTACTCCAGTATCATGTAACAACTTACTTTGACAATGAGATTGCGCAGCTTCCTCCAGCTAGGCATAGATCAGGACAGCCATTAAAGACGTTAACAGAAAGGATAAAGAGCAAGGAAGGCAGGATAAGGCACAATCTTGCAGGCAAAAGGACAAATTTCTGCGCAAGGACAGTTATAAGCCCGGATCCTATGCTTGAGCTTAACGAAGTTGGCGTCCCTAATATAATAGCAATGAAGCTTACAGTGCCTGAAAGAGTCACTGCATGGAATAGGGAATACCTAAAAAAATTTGTAGAGATGGGTCCGAAAAAATACCCAGGGGCTAACTATATAATAAGGCCTGATGGCAAGAAGAAGAAAATTACTGATGAGACCAAAGAAGCCTCATTGGAGGAAATACAGCCCGGGTACACCGTTGAAAGGCACCTTATGGATGGAGATATTGCTGTTTTTAACAGGCAGCCAAGCCTGCATAGGATGTCAATGATGTGTCATCGCGTTAAAGTTCTTCCAGGAAAGACATTAAGGCTAAACCCCGCTGTCTGCCACCCTTATAATGCCGATTTTGACGGTGATGAAATGAACCTGCATATACCCCAAACAGAAGAGGCGCGTGCAGAAGCCGAGATTTTAATGGAAGTCCAGACACAGCTTATTTCTGTAAGGTATGGCTTGAGCATTATTGGCTGCGTGCAAGATGCTATTTCAGGAAACTATCTTCTTACAAAAAACATGGAGTTGAGCAAGAACGAGGCAATTGACCTGCTTGCAGCGGTTGGCATAGATAATTTTTCAAAGCTTCCAAGAAAAGAAAAAGTTGATGGCAAAGAAGTGTTTTCCGCTTTGATTCCGGACGATTTTAACTTTACAGGAAAAACAAGAGAAAACGAGGAAGTCACTATTAAAGATGGAAAGCTTGTAGAGGGATATATGGACAGGGCCAATTTAGGCGAAGGCTCAGGATTATTGCTAAGAAACATGCACAAGAGATACGGCAAGGCTTTTACAATAGACCTTCTTGGAAAGATTTTTAGGCTTGGCATAGAGGTCCTCTTGAGGAATGGGTTTTCTTCCGTAATTTCAGATACAGACCTTCCTGAAAATGCAAGGTTGAAAATAAAGGAAACCTTAGACAACGCAAGGAAGGAGGTAGACCATTTGATCAGCGAGTTTAAAGATAACAAGCTTGATGCGTTCCCTGGGAAGACGCTGCAGGAAAGCCTCGAACTAAGGATTTTGGAAGTGCTGAACAAAGCAAGGAACGAAACAGGAAAAATTGTGGAGGATTTTGCGGATCAGGGTTCGCATACAATGATAATGGCAAAATCAGGCGCTAGAGGCAATTTACTTAACCTGGCGCAAATGGCAGCTTGCGTTGGCCAGCAGGCTATGCGCGGCAAAAGGATAGAAAAGGGCTTTGCTGAAAGGACATTATCTTCCTATAAAAGGATGGATTTAAGCTCTGAAGCTCGCGGTTTTATAAGCAATGGATTTAAGACAGGGCTTACACCGACGGAATTTTACTTTGGATCTATGACTGGAAGAGACTCATTAATGGATACTGCATTGAGGACTCCAAAATCGGGCTATTTGTACAGAAGATTGGCGAATGCTATGCAGGACCTAAAAGTTGAGTATGATGGCAGCGTTAGAGACTCCTCTAACAGGATAATCCAGTTTGATTATGGCGAGGATGGGATAGATGTTTCAAAATCAGAAAAGGGACTTATTAATGTGAAGAGAATAGTAAAATCAGTTGGATAAAAACCATTGGGAAGTACAATATGAAACACAGCCAAGTTCATAAAAAATTAAAATTAATTTGAGATTCACAACAATAATATCAACACAATAAAAATAAAAAAATAATATGAGGATTTTTTGCTAGATAAAAATGGAAAAGATAATGGGTGAATATGCGGACAAGCTTCCAAAAAAGATGCTTGACGATCTGAGAGATTATCTTGAGAAAAAAGGCAAAGTCAATGAGTCCAAGCTTAAGAAGATACTTGATACTGCAGTAGATGAATACAATAATGCGCGCGTACAAGCAGGGGAATCAGTGGGGTTAATATCTGCCGAGTCTATTGGAGAGCCAGGAACCCAAATGACGTTAAACACATTCCACTTCGCAGGGGTTATGGAGATGAACGTTACTTTAGGCCTGCCAAGAATTATTGAGATACTCGATGGAAGAAAAGAGCTGCAAACTCCTTCGATGGAAATCTACCTTAAGCAGCCATATTCAAAAGGCAAGGACATAAGGGAATTCGCACTTGCGCTTAAAGAGACAAAATTAAGCGACATAGCTTTGGAATTCTCTATTAGCTTGATTGACTCTGAAATAGAGGTTAAGCTGGACAAGGAAAAAATGAAAAGCCTCAACATAAATAACTCGTATGTAATAAGCAGCATTGGCAAGCAGGTAAAAGGGTTTAATGCCAAGGATAACAAGGATTCCATATTGCTGAGGATGAAAAGCAAGGAAGAGTCCGTTAACGAAGTATACAGGGCCAAGGAAAAAATAAAAGATGTCCATATCAAGGGCGTAAAAGGCATAAGCCAGGTATTGCCTGTAAAACGCGGGGAAGAATACCTAATAATGACTTCAGGCTCCAATCTTGCAGATGTTTTGCAGCTTGAAGGTGTAGACCATTACCGAACAACAACCAATAATGTTGATGAAATCCGGGAAATTTTAGGCATAGAGGCTGCCAGGCAATCTATAATTAATGAAGTTTTTAAGGTGATAGAGAACCAGGGCTTTAATGTTGATATAAGGCATATAATGCTGGTTGCAGACACAATGTGTGTTTCTGGCGCAGTAAAGGGCATCACAAGGTATGGCGTTGTAAGCGAGAAAGCATCTGCGTTGGCCCGTGCAAGTTTTGAAACCCCTATAAAACACATCATAAATGCGGCCCTTATAGGGGAGATAGACAACCTCAACTCTGTTGTTGAGAACGTCATGCTTAACCAGGTTGTGCCTATAGGTACGGGAATGACAGATTTAATCATGAAGCCAAAGAACGGTAAAAACTAAAAAAATGGCGATGAAAAAATCGTTTAGCTCAACTGAAATTAAGAAGCTTATCAAGGCTAAGAATATTATAATAGGTACCGAAAGAACCATCAAAAGCCTTAAGCTAGGAAAAGTTGACAAGGTGCTCTTGAGCTCAAATTGCGCTGAGCGCGTTGTTAATGACATCAATTATTATGCTGATCTCAGCAAGGCTGAAACAATCAGGGTAAGGTACCCTAATGACGAGCTTGGCGTTATTTGCAAAAAGCCTTTTTCTGTTTCTGTTCTTTCCATCCTTAAAGGTGAGTAAGTGGCAAGGATAAGGTATAGTGCAGATGTAATGCAGTACATTTCAATCTTTGAGTCTCTTACAGCAGCAAAAGTAAAAGATTGCATTGTCAACGAGCAGATACTTTTTATAGTCAATGAGAATGACATGGGCAAGGCCATCGGGAAGCAAGGCTCAAACGTAAAAAGAATTGAGAATCTTGTGAAAAAGAAAATAAGGCTTGTGGAATTCAATAATAATCTTGCACAATTTGTCCAGAACCTTATTTATCCAATCAAGGCAAAAGAGATTAAGGAAGAAAATGGCATAGTCAATATTTACTGCAATGATGTAAAATCAAAAGGCATGCTCATAGGGAGAGACCGGCACAATATAAATTTTATAAACAATGTTGTCAAGAGGTTTTTTGACAATGAAGTTATGGTTGCTTAATTCAAATTCATTCAGGCTTTTTTCTGTTTAGCAGCCCTTTGATTTTATCTTTTTGCTCTTTTGTCCCAAAAGCAACAATATAGATTGATATTCCAACAGCAACAATTAAGGCAATGATTATTACACCGACAAATAAATTTCTTGTTCCTTTTTCTATATCTTTTATAGCAGCTCCAGTTATGCCTATACCAGATTTGCCACTAGATTTACCATTAGCAGTTTTATTAAGAATATCCTCGGCTTTTTCTATAGTTTCGTTTTCTTGTACAATAGCTTTGCATTTTTTAGCCCTTTGAGGGACATTATCTATAGTTGCGCATGATTCGTTGGTAGTATGCTGGGAAACTTTGATGAATGAGCATTCCCTAGTCTGCCAGCTGTTTTCGCATGCTGACCATGATGTGCAGCTCCAGTCCATGTTGCATATATAAAATGCTCCACCACCTCCACCACCGCCTCCAGAGTCTCCGCCCCCACCGCCTGAGGAGTCAGAATCAGATGGATTACACCCTGATGAAGTATGCTGGCTTGGGTTGCTATCGCAATTATCGCTGCCTAAGTTGCAGCCATCACCATAACCATCTCCGTCATTATCAACGCAAAGCTCTTTCAGGGCAGAGTGATTTAATCCGGTAATCTTGTATCTTGTTCCTGTATCAAAACAGGTATATCCATTGCTGGTTACATTATTGCAATTAACCAAAAATTCATTATTGCCATTGCAAGAACCGCTTATGTTCTCGAAGCTTGCATCTGCGTCTTTTATGCATACTGCTTTTGCAGTTGTGTTTACTTTATCTATGGTAAAATTCTTGGTAAAATTGCTGGAGGGCCTTGTAAACCCCCTCAAAGATAATCCGCTGAAGCCGCTGAAAGTGTAGTTTGTTGTAATGCTGCCAATATCCAAGTTATTTGACGAGTTAAATGTAAATTCAAACTCAACAAGATTTAATGTGGAATTTGTTAGATTATTGGAAATATTTGTAGTTATCCTTATAGGGAAAGTTCCGTTGAATAATTTTGACAAATTTGTAGTTCCATTAATAGTTAGATTAAGGTTTAAATCTGGAGTGGAATTAATGCTTGAGGCATTTCCAAGAAGGAAGTCATTGTCATCATTGATATTGTCATTGTCGTCATCAGTATCATTAAAATCAGGATTTCCGTCATTGTCAAGGTCGCGGGCGTCTAAAACAGTAACTGTTATAATTTTTGAGTCTATGCCCTCTGTGTCATTTACTGTTATATTCAAATTATAATTTCCAGAATCAGTCAAATTTGTGTTCCAGATAAAATAAATCCCATTTAAGCTAAATCTTGCTGAGTCATTAATTGTGAATGTCAATGCTTCATTGTCTATGTCGGATGCGTTTGTTGTTATGTTTACTTTTTGAGTCTCGTTTATGGTTATGCTGTCAATGCTTATGTTAATTTCGGGCTTTGTATTTCTTATTATAATTTTTGTGCTGTTTGCCCACTCGCTCCAGTTAAAGCCGTCATAAACTCTTATGGAAAGAGTCCAGTTCTGGTTTTTCTTTGTATAGTTTGAGGTTATTGCTGTATAATTTATTAATTCCAATACTTCTTCTGTATTATTGTACCATTTGGTTTCGTTTCCAGAAAGAGCATCATTATCAATATCAGAATAGGAAAAAATGCCCAACAATGTCGCATTTGTCCTATTAATCTCGTCAGATGAATTTATTGTTATATTTAAAACTGATGGGATAGCATTAGCGACTGAAAAAATCCATGTGTCTGTTTCATTAAAATTATTTGTAGAGTCGTTTGCATAAAATTTGTATCCAACAGCATTTCCTCTTGTAGCTGTTACTGTTTTGTTTATGGAGACAATCTGGACTTTTCCGCTTAAGCTTCCATTTGTAACATTTTGCCATAAGCCAGTGTCATTCCAGCTAAAAATAAAACTTGATAAATCTGTTGTATCATCCCATGTAACATTGAATTGGATTGAATCATCTTTTTTTAAGTCGTTTACATTACTTGCATTTGTAATATTATTTGACCAGTATGGAGCTATTAAATCTATGTTTATAGTGAAAGTATTAGAAATATTATTGTTTCCAAAGCTGTCGTTTCCGTAAGCCTTGTATGTATAAGTCCCATTCTTTATGCTGCTTATGTTGGCACTCCAGCTTAATCCGGAGCCCGACATCGTGTAGTTTGTATTATTTATCTCTAATGTCGCATTTGAGAGGACTTCATTAGATATTGTATTTACAATGAATGTAATATTTGTTCTTATGCTGTTATTTGCATTTGTTATTGTGATATTTGGGCTTAACTTGTCCAAAGATTTTATTGCCTCGAAAATATTAATTCTTGAAAATGTCAATCCGCTGCCTCCTGTGTCAGTAATTTGCTTTCCTGTATTGTTGAGGTATCTTTGCGTCTCATTCGGCATTATGACTTTGTTTTCTGTCAGCTTGAAGTACTGGTGTATCAGGGCGAAAGCTCCTGCCACCATTGGAGTTGCCATTGATGTTCCAGAACATGTCATCATATTGGAATCAACAACACTACAACCTGTCGTATCTGCTCCATTTGCTTGTAACGAAGTTATACTAGAACCTGGAGCAAGTAGCATTGGCAGACCCCATAAATCTGAAAATGACGAAATTGAATTGCTTTTTGTTGTTGAGCCGACAACTGTGACATTAGATATGCATGCTGGGCTGCTAACTCCTAATGGTGAATTGTCATCATTCCCAGCTGCAACAATAACCGATATATTGCTATTTATTGCATTATGTATTGAGTTTACTAGCAGAGGGTTATCGCTTGTATCACAGCACCAATCAATGCCGCTAATTAGATCGGCGGTATTCCCATTGCCTCCAGAATCGAGCACCTTAATTGCAACAATATTAGCATCAGGCGCAATACCCCTATAAGTTACATTAGTTGAAGCAACAATTCCTGCAACATGCGTTCCATGGCCATTGTCATCTATCGGGTTTTCATCATTATTTACAAAATCATATCCCCCAATAACTTTTGCGCATGACCTGCCATTAATATTTGATGTGCTAGCACAATTTCCCAAGTCAGAATGTGTATAATCAACCCCCGTATCAATAATGCATACTGTTTCTCCTTTTCCAGTCAAATTGCTTGAATTGTAGATTAATCTCCACGCATTTGTCGCATTCACAATGTTTTTACTGTCAGACAGGAAGGCTTTTACAGGCCTATTAGGGTAAACTCTTTTGACATTTGGGTCATTTTTCAGTTTTTCAAGCCCTTCTTCCGTAACTTCTCCGCTAAAGCCATTTACACTTGAAAACTTGTTTTTTAATTCAAAATCGTAATTTAAGTCAAGATTTTCCAAAACCTCTTCCTGCTGCTCAGCTATCATCATTTTTTCTTTTTT
>JACPJP010000010.1 GCA_016187495.1 Candidatus Woesearchaeota archaeon | reverse complement strand
CCGTTAAGTCCTAAAGCTACTGTCCCGCCGCCCACAAACCTAGCGATTTCCAAAGATTTAGCAAGATTTTGACATCCTCCGCCAGTTCCACCAGTTCGACAGGAATTACCCCAAATAGAGAACATATCGCTAGCATCATCGTCTATATATAATCGCAAATCTAAATTACCCCCAGTTGAAGTAGGAACAAACAAAGCAGTATCGGTTGAATCAGTATGGATAGATGGAACATTTAAAGGGGTATAAGTTCTTGCTCCACTAATAAAGAGTGCTCCGGAATAAACATCTAATTTCCCTGCCGGCAACGTTGTTCCGATGCCGACTCTGCCTGTTCCATTTTGGATTACCATCCTCGTACCTGCTGTCCCGCTACCGTCCCAAAAAAAGAAATTTCCTCCGTCAGTTCTTCCTATGTTCCACTTATAATCTTCAGTTTTAAACGAAATTGCAGAATCTGTATCGTCTGTTGAGTTTAAATCAAGTAAAGTAAGCCCTCCAGTAGTAGCACCTGTAATACTTAATTTAGATGTTGGTCTCGTCGTCCCAATGCCGACGTTGCCATCGCTTTTTAGAGTCATAGTTATCCTATTACTCTGTATTATTCGCATTTCTGCGTTAGAACTGTCTGACCCTACTTGTATTATCCGTGAGAAACTTACCGGGATCCGATTCACATATTTAATCAGGGATAATCCGCTAGTTACAATCTGTCCCCCCCATAAGTCCAAGGACCCAGGCGTATCCCTCGTCCCGATGATGACTTTGCCGTTAGTGTCTATTGTCAGCCTTGCCGACTCTGCTGTTGCATCATACACTGCAAAATTGCCTACACCAATGTTGCCTAAATAACCACCTGAAACCAGCCTGTACTCATGACCTTCAGCTTCAGTATTTTTCAAGCTCAGAAACAATTCATTATCTTTTTCTGTCAATATATTGCCAGTTTCAATAGAAACGTCTCCAGCGTATGCGGCAAATGCAAAGAAAACAAATAATAGCGCGCTCAAATTAAATATTAAGATTAAATTGTGATTCATTTTACCTCTTTTGCAAATTATAGCATATTAACATATTGAGCCATATTTAAGGATTTCTATTTTGCAGTTATGATGACCGTAGTTTAACACCGCTTCGGTATGGGTTACACCCTAGCTGATGAATGTATATGTTTTTCTACCCCCCTTGTTTTCAACTAAATAACCTTCTCCTGCTCGAATCTGGAAATTGTTGAGGGAGCGACTGATAATAATATGAGGCTTCCAAAGCCCGCCAATCAATTGATCTATCTCCCTGACATCAACTCCTTGTGATTGCATTGACTGCAGCAAATCGTCGGCTGTTGTCACTCCGGATGGTTGCTGGGGGAATGAGATCAGACTGTAACCAGTAGATACTCGAATGGAGGACAATGATGCAGTTTCTCCATTTATCGTGCTTGTTCCTGGCCTAGTGCTAGTTATAAAATATCCTGCTCCCAGGGCTATTGGGAAGTTATTTTCAGGCGAGCCTAGCGTATGCGTTACGTATTTATTATTAGAAGGGTTCAATTTTGCGATTTGTGTAACCGGATTTGCAGGTGGAGTGCCTGATTCAGCATTATAGGCTATAAAATTCTCATTCAAATCGTTAAGGAAATTTTCTGCCAGATACCTAGAACCTTTGTTCACTGTAAGTCCAATAAGATTCTGACCTTGCAGTAGCTGAATGGTTTGGGTTACAGTTAGTGATGGGGTACCATGCACGATTGATTTTCTAAGGTATAAGTTGCCTGAGCTGTCTATATAGTCCAAAACATTGCCGCTTGCGTCCTTAACTACAAAATCGCTGCTTGACGCAGGCGCAAGCAACCCTTGGTTTTGAAATAAACTCCCTTTTATTGCCATATTGCCTGTCACTAAATTGATTACAGCAATGGCATTCCCACTGTTATCCTTAATAACAAATTCGTCATCAGATGTCTGAACAGGAATGACATTCTGCTGAAGTGCGCCTTTTATAACCAGAAATCCGTCCTGATCAAATGATGCAACATCTATTCCAGCGTTTTTTATTAATAAAAGAGGTGGTGAGGGGACAAACCCACAGCAATCAAAACTGCAAGTTGAGCAGCTCTCTAACGCTTCTTCGCAAACGCTATCACCGCAATTGGTCTCATCCTCATCAGACAAATCCGTGCAGCCTGCATCGCTTAAATCAATTCTTCCATCTTTATCGTTATCAAACCCATCATTGCATTCTCTTACAAAAGCAATACTTTTTGCAAGTATGTCTGATATAGGCATATCCGTTCTTGTGCCCATAACATCACAATCCGAAACTAAAGTATTGCCTCTCTCATCTCTGTAAAACTCAAGCAGGTCACGGATTTCATCAAGGCTATGCGGGCTTGACGCTTGATCAGACAGAAAATTAAATATTATTGTCCTTATATGAGACCTAAGCTCGTTAGGCGCATAATCCGGCTTTGGGCATATTGAAAAAGCTGCATTTGAGGAAAGCAGCATCGCTATAAAGAATATCAAAATTATGCCAATTAACCTCTTTTTTATTGCCATTTTACATAGTCAGCAGCAAAGCCCATACCTTCTGCAACAGCAGCACTTGGTCCCAGGCAAAAATTGATTGTCTATATCATTGCAAATACTTAAACTTTGCGCATTCTGGCATTGCAATTGGTTTAAATTTGAGTTTGCGCACACAACGCCATTTTTTTTGTCAATTTCATTATTCGGAATGTATATGTCCCCGCAAATGCTTTCCTGCAAAAATGATACATGCTCCTTATCAAGATAGCGGACAACAAGCTCCCTATTGTCAATAATTTGCACCGTATAGCTATTGCCTCTTACCCTGACTGGAAGCTCGAAATTCCTTGCGTAACCGTCTAAAGTGACCCCAGCAAGGTCTATCTCGTTTTTTGCCAATGTGGCTATATCTTCCGCAATCTTTAACCTTTCGTTCTCCTTGGACTCAACAACTTTTGATGTGATAACTCCTGTAAAAGCAACAAATACCAGAAACATAAATGCTATCAAAACAGCAAATTCTATTGAAAACTGGGATTTTTTGGGCATTTTAATAAATTTTGTCTACAATAGACTTTGGTTTTATCTTATCTGCACAATTATTTGCATTCTCATTTGTCTATTTCACATCTTATTATTTATTTCAATGAAAAAATTGTTAATAATAGGAAAAATTTCTTTCTTGCTTCGCTATTGAAATTTTTGTCATCTTTAGTTTGTGCACAACTACATAAGATTATTTTTTGCAATCACTTTTTTATAGCAAAAAATCTTATTATTATTTATTTTAATTTTTTTAATTATAAGCCTAATTGTGAATTTAATTGTACTAGCTTGCTTCCATTATGCGCACTTTAAGTGTGCCGCTGTAGTCAATTGTTTCTATGCTTATCCTTTTCAATCCTTCTCCGGTAAGGTCTGACAGGTCGCAATTGCCATTATTAACACACCCTACTGCTGAATCGTCAGATATTATAGGAATTGTCGTAGAGGAAAAGAAAACCGCTTCTGTCGTGCCAAGCTCTGAAACAACTTCAAATACAAGCTCGCGGTTAGCTAAAATTTTAGCGCTAGTAATGCCTTTAGGCATGTTAACTTCCAATACTATCTTTGAGTCCTCTCCCGAGAAAAAAACCGTTTCTGCAGTGTCTATAATGTTATTGCCTATCCGATTTATCTGCGAATAAAGAATTTTGACATTGGATTCTGAAGTAGTTCTAAATAAAAAGTAAGTAGTAGGCACGATTATTCCCAGAACTAAAGCTATTATCATAAGGTACTCCAATGCCGGTTGCGCTTTCTTGTACATGTTAGCTTACCACCGCCTTTATTTTTCCGCTTAGAGTATGATCAACGGCAGAGCCTGCAATGCAGCCAGTTGTTGCAGGAGCGCAATATGTTATGCTTATCTCCGCCTCTGTCCTTTCATTGTCAATAAAACCGCCATCTGAACAGCCAGTAAAGGTAAAATCCCTTTCTTCTCCGGACAGCCAGCCGTTAAATGTTGAGGGATTGCGATTGCTGCAGCTCAACGGCGTTGGCATGCCATTGCCTATAGTATAGCCTTTAACATTGACTGTTTCCCCGGCATTATTAACTAGCCTAAATCTGATTTGATCAGTTACACCGCCAACAAAACTGAAAGCGACGCATTCGAATTGTGACGGGAAAATGCATTCCTGCGGCGAGAATTTTGAGAAATTAAAAATCCCGAAATAGTATAGAGCGCCAATGGTTACCATTATCCCCAGAAAAGCCCATGCATATGTTGTTAGGAATTCCAATGATGCTTGTGATTTTCGCATATTACGCCTCTTTTTATATTGCTCTGCACAAAGTTATTTAAGCCACTTCCAAGCTGGCTTTACTGCTATTTTTCTCCCCTTCATCTCAAACTCATCATCCTGATCAAGAGTAATTATTAAACCTTGCTTCAAATTAAACTTTTCCATTGCTTCTAACAGCCCGTTTATTTCCCTAGATTTGTTATCTTCATTAAGCTCGTAACAGACCTGCAAGGCCTGTTTTATTTTCGTCCCCTCCTTTATCAAAAAATCGCATTCATTTTTTCCCTTAAAATAAAAAATTCCCTTAAAATTTTTTCTTAAATTCAAAAAAGCCATGTTTTCAAGCATTTTCCCCTTATCCTCTGAAAAGGAGGATGAATTGGCATAAGAAAGCCCATTGTCTATCGAGTAAATTTTTTTTGGATTAATCGACTGTTTTTTTAGAGAATAGTCAAACTTAGCGACAGTAAAGAGCAGGTAGCTGTCTTCAAAGTAGGAAACAAAGTCTATAGCTGTATTTGTCGAGCCTAATGAAAATGTTCTTTTGAGGGAGTTATAGGAGAATTCCTTCCCGACATTCGCAATCAGGTATAATGCCATTTCCCTCAGTGTTCTTGTGCTCCGTATATTGTGCCTTACTGCAATGTCTCTTGCAAGTATGTCATTCAGCAGTTCATGGAGTATTTCCGCTTTTCCATATTTCAAGTATTCGGGAAAGCCGCCTTTTGCGAAATACTCCTGAAAGTGGCTTTTTGCTGCTTTTTTATTTTTTAGTTCTAGGAATTCCCCAAAGGAGAAGGGGAACAGCTCATAAGTTATATGCCTGCCTGTAAGCCTTGTTCCCAATTCCCTGCTCAGTAACGATGCATTGGAGCCGGTAATTACTACATATTTGCCTCTATCAAGCAATGCTCTTGCAAACAATTCCCATTTCTGCGCATTTTGCACCTCATCAAAAAAATAATGATTAAGATTGCCGTATTCTTCCGCAAATACATCATTGAGCTTTTGGAGATCACTAGCTTCAAAGCCCATTGCCCTTGGATCCTCGAAATTGAAGTAATAAAAGCCTTGGACTCTTTTCATAAGTTGCCTGAGCAATGTGCTTTTTCCGCATCTCCTTACGCCAGATATCACAGTTGCAAATGATTTATTTAGCTCTATTTCAGCAAGCTTGTCTCTTTTTATGCCTTCATCTAGCTGTGACAAATCAGACATTTGGGATTTTACAATGCTTCTTAGGGTTTCCCTTAAAATCATTTTACAGTGCCTATATATTTTGTATTTATAAATGTTTTCATTACTAATGCACACTTTTGTTCATTGGCAGTGTATAACTGCTCAACAACGGAAAAAGGCAAAAAAGAATTCTAAAATAAAGTTTTATTTATTGTATCGTTGTAAAGACTTCTCCAAATGCTGTTTTTACATAGGTTGAACCAGACGCTGTCGGGTAATAGTTGATTTCAATGTTAAATTTGATTTTTTCTTTTTCAACTAACTTATCTCCTGCACTGCACTCTGCAATAAATGTGATTGTTTCGTCTGAATCCCAAGCTAATGTGACCGGAGTAGCACCAGGCTCCGGGTCTACCTCTGATCCGCCGTCTTTTTGCATCTTAGCTGTACAAGCTCCTGCAGCGGTTACATCAGTTGTCGTTGTTGCTTGAGTTACAGTAATTGGTGCACCAACATTATTATTCAATCTCATTGTAAGTGCATTAGCTGGTGTAATCAGATTATTCACAACCATAGTATTCTTATCACAGCCAATTTCAGGGCCAAAATTGCACCTGTCTGGAAGCAATTTTGAAGGGCTCAAAACGCCAAAATATGCTAATGCGCCTACCATGATTATTATTACCAAGAAAGCCCACGCATACGTAGTTAAGAATTCCAATGCTGCTTGTGATTTCCTCGAAAATCCATAGAATTTTCGGGACACAAGAAATTTTTGATTTCTTTGTGTTTTATGCATTTTGTTTTCCTCTTTTTAACTGTTTTTATCTTCTTTAACTTGGTAATATTTAAACCTTTTCATTGTATCGTTGTGAATACTTCTCCAAAGACGGTCTTTTTGAATGTATTGGTTGCTAGTGATGGATAATATTCAATGTATATGTTAAATTTAATTTTTTCTGTTGGAGTTAAAACCGAACCTGCAACACATTCAACTACTAAAGTCCTTGTTTCATCATTACCCCATGGAGTTGGTGTTGCAGTACTTGGAGCAGTCTCTGATCCAGCTGCATTAGTCAAAAATGCATAACACTTACCGAGACCAGTTACCTCAGTGGTCCCACTAACCTTAGTTACACTAATTGGAGCTCCAGCATTATTTTCCAGCCTTATTGTAAGTACATTATCAGTATCTCCACCTGCAACAGGAGGATCAACACCCGCATTAACATTATCCACAACCAAAAGATCCTTGTTGCAGCCAATTTCAGGGCCAAAGTTGCACCTATCCGGAAGCAATTTTGAAGGGTTTAAAACGCCAAAATAGGCTAATGCGCCTACCATGATTATTATTACCAGGAAAGCCCACGCATACGTAGTTAAGAATTCCAATGCTGCTTGCGATCTAATATTCATTTTTTTACGCTCTTTTTAGCCTATAAGCAATATGAGAATGATGGCTGTAAAAAGCAATCCTATTTTTATCGGGTCAATTGCTTCTCCGCCGAGGTTTTCAACCATATAATTGCCGATTAATATCCCTAAAAAAAGCATTAGTATAGCTGCCAATGCTATAAAAATTCTATGACTTTGATTTGTTAGCATACATCTCCTCTTTTTTGTTTTTCCTTAGCTTTTTCTTCCTTTTCCTTTTTATCCTCTTAAAATAGCAATCAATTAAATACCTAATATAAAAACATTTTGAACAGTTTTATTTTTCAATTATAAAGTTTGAAATGCAATTTTGTTAACAGAGATATTATTTTTGAATTCCCTCATGTTTTTAATTTTTTTTATTGTACCGTTGTAAAGACCTCTCCAAAAATTATTTTTGTGTAATCATCTCCTGCAGATACAGGATAATACTCCATTTCTACATTAAATTTGATTTTCTCCTTATCAACCAATAAGTCCCCACTATCGCAATCTGCTCTAAATGTTATGGTTGAATCTGATTCCCATGGAAATGCGCTTATTGCATCATCAGCGCCTTGTTCGATTTCTGCTGTACATTCTCCTGCAGTTGTTACATCTGTTGTGACTTCTGCGCTTGTAACATAAACACCAACTCCAAAATTATTTGTTAGCCTCATAGTAAGTGTATTATCAGCAACATTGCTCACAATCATTGTGTTTTTGTTGCAGCTTATCTCTGCGCCAAAGTTGCACCTATCCGGCCTATAAGCAATATGAGAATGATGGCTGTAAAAAGCAATCCTATTTTTATCGGGTCAATTGCTTCTCCGCCGAGGTTTTCAACCATATAATTGCCGATTAATATCCCTAAAAAAAGCATTAGTATAGCTGCCAATGCTATGAAAATTCTATGGCTTTGATTTGTTAGCATACATCTCCTCTTTTTTGTTTATTACATTTATTGTAAGTATTTAAATCTTTCGCTTACCGTTCTTTAGTTTTCTAAAGCTTTTTACTCTATACTTTTAAAAAAATGAATTAACCTAATAATGCTAAATAAATATGCAAAATCAAAACAAATAAATATCAAAGTAAGATTCATGCAGTTTATGAACCCTGCAAATAAAAAAATAATCTTTGCTCAAGCTTCAGTACTAAAAAGGGCTGCTGCATTTGCCATTGACATTTTGACTGTAAATTTAATAATATTGTTCCCTTTTGACACCGTATACCGAAAGATTGTGCCGTCTGATTCTTTTTCAGAAGCATTTAGGTTCTTAAGCAGCAATGCAAATAGCACATCAATTAGGATTATAATAATGTCAGCTTCCATTGTCACAATCCTGTATTTTGTGATTTTCGAAAAAAAGTTAAGGCAGACTCCAGGAAAGATGCTTTTTAGATTATATGTTAAGGAAGAAGGGAAAGATTTAAAATACTGGCAGCTTTTTATAAGGAGCATGTTTTTGATGCCTTTGTTTCCATTTGTTTTATTGTGGATTATCGACCCAATAGTTATGCTTTTCACCAAAGATAACCAAAGATTGTCGGAAATATTAAGCAGGACAAAGGTTGTTGAAGAATATAAAGTTTAAAAAAGGTTGGAAAATAGAATAAAACTAATCCATTAAATAATTAATAAAAATAAGGTCAGTTCAATAAAAAATGTTATAAAGTTTTTTGCTATCTTTTCATGCTAAAGCAAAAAACAATGCAAAGTAGTTGTGAGCCATAAGATAAAAATTATAAATCATTGAAACCGCAAATTTGAAAATGAAACCCCAGAAAAACAAGTGGTGGCAGGCAATAAAAATTATTCTTGGGCTTGCAGTGTTAAGCTTCATCTTATCCATAATTATTTCCATGTTTATAGAAGACGATTTTGACGGCTTGGATGGAAATGTTGCTGTTATTGACATCACTGGAACAATTTTAGCTGATGAAGATGTTGATTTCCTTTTTGAGGATGTAACGTCCTCTGATGATATAATAGAATTGATAAAAAAGGCTGATAGGAATAATGAGATAAAGGCTATAGTTTTCAAGATAAACAGCCCTGGTGGAAGCGCTGTTGCTTCTGAAGAGATTGCTAATGAAATAAAGAAGACGAACAAAACAACTGTTGCGTGGATAAGGGAAATAGGCACATCCGGAGCTTACTGGATTGCATCGGCTTCTGACCATGTAATAGCAAATAGGATGTCTATTACAGGCTCTATTGGCGTAATTGCGAGCTATCTTGGATTTTCCGGCTTTATTTCTGATCATAATGTAACTTATGAAAGGTTAGTCTCTGGAAACTTGAAGGATATGGGAAGCCCTTTCAAGGAAATGACTCAGGAAGAAAGAATTTTGTTTCAGAAAAGCCTTGATTCCATACATGATTACTTCGTTGAGGAAGTAGCCAAAAACAGGAATTTAAAGAGAAGGGATGTGGAAAAAATAGCAACAGGGCAATTTTTTATTGGTGCAGAGGCAAAAGAGCTTGGATTAGTTGACGAGCTTGGTGGAAGAGAAGAGGTTATTACCTATGTCGAGGAAAAAATAGGAGAAGAGGCTGATTTCACAAGCTATGAAACCAAAAAAGGATTTTTTGAGTCTTTGGGAAAAATATTTAATGAGAACTCTTTTTATATTGGAAAAGGAATTGGGAATTCATTATTTGCGAAAGCCAAACTAAAAGAGAGCGTGAGCATTTCAACATAGGGTGTAACATCGGAAGAGCAAGATTAGTATTATAAACAGCAAAACAAATATCCAAATAATAAAACAACAGGAATTAATAAAGTATTTAAAGGATTTTTGCCTTCATTGGAATTATGAAAGAAGAAATGTCTAAATGGTTCAGGCAGGCTAAGGAAGATTTTGACACAGCTAATGTCAATCTTGACAATAAAAAGTATTATGCGGCTGTTCAATTTTGCCAGCAATGCCTGGAGAAAGCCCTGAAGGCGCTGTGGCTGAAAGAAAAGAAAAAGGAATTTCCTTATATTCACGATTTGACGTTTTTCATGAAAAGGCTGAATCTACCGGAAAATTTTGAAAATATTTGCAAGGACCTGACTTCGGCTTACGCAGAAACAAGATACCCTTCAGATGTAATTCCTTCTGAGAAGTTTTCCAAAGATGACGCTGATGAAATCCTCGAAAAAACCAAAGAGGTTCTGGAATGGATACAAAAAAGGATCTGATAAAAAAGCTGAAGATTTTCCGGGAAAGCGCAAGCAAGCAAGTCCCTATAAATAAAATGCTTTTTTTTGGGTCCTACGCCAAAGGAAAGCCCCATAAATGGAGCGATATAGACCTGATAGTGGTCTCTTCGAAATTCGAAAAAAGAAAATCATTCAAGAGGGCAAGAAAATTGTATGATTATTGGGATTTAGACTACCCTGTGGACTTCCTATGCTATACCCCCAAGGAATTCAACAGGCTGAAGAAGCAGTTTACTGCAGTCAGGGAAGCAACTAAAAATGGGATAGAGATTTAAAAAGAATTGAAACAAAATAACAGTCAAATATAGCGGAGAACACAAATAACTGATCGAAATACAATGAACAGAGTTCAAGGTTACCTACGGTAACGTTTGTGTTCTCTAACATAGCGGCGGAATAGTTATTGCTCAATTATTTAGTTCCGCCACTATATATCCAAAAAAGAGGTTCTCAGTTCGGGTGGTTGGATGAAAAAAGGTGTTTTAGTTGCAGCATTATTGTTCTTTCTGCTAGCTGTTGGAATCGCTTTTTCCGCAAATCACATTAAAAACGAAAGCAATGACAAAAAAGTTGACAAGGAAGTTGAAGAATTATTAAAAGAAAAGGATGAGGTTTCTATTATTGTTGTTTTAGAGGATGACCCCAATGCGCTAACTAAGCAATACTCTGCTTCCCAGCTGAATAAAATGGACAATTCAAAAAAAGAAAAAATGATGATAGCTGAGCAGCAGGAAGAGGTTTTGGAAAATCTTGACTTAAATTACGATTTTGAATTAAAAAACAAGTTTTCAAGTGTAAATGGCTTTAGCGGAGAAGTTACGGAAGAAGGGCTTGAAAAA
>JACPJP010000014.1 GCA_016187495.1 Candidatus Woesearchaeota archaeon | reverse complement strand
AAAAGGGATTATATCACCAAATCCGGTAGTTGTGGCTGTAACAAAACTAAAATATATTGAATCAGTCAGATCGTCTACAGCATTATTCTTTAAAACATACAAGAGGCGGTTTTCTGAGCTATCCAAAAAATGGTAAACAAGGCCGAATATCACAATTGTCGTGATCCATATAATTAGTATATGCAAAAAGCTTATCCTATCAAGCCAACCACTAATGGTTCTGCCAAATAACTCTTTATCTATCCCGCTAATTTTTTCTCTTACTTTGTTTAGTTTTTTAAACATACATCAACTCTTGGGTTTGTCAAAAACAACCCCGCACTAAACTAATGGTAGGCAAGGCGGTGTATCTTTTTGTTATTAATAAAACTTATGCTTTGACCAATGCATAACATTTAAAAACAAGCATATTTTCCGGTTGTATATGGCGAAGAAAAGTCGTGGATTAAACGCTGGCAACAAGCTAAAGCAGAGAAGGCATGAAAGCAGATGGAAGAACAAATGGTTTGTCAGGAGAATGAAACATCTAAAAGAAAAGTCAGATCCTCTGGAAGGGGCATCACAAGCTAACGGCATTGTCCTTGAGAAAGTGCAGCTGGAAGCTAAGCAGCCTAACAGCGCGATGAGAAAGTGTGTAAGGATACAGCTGATTAAAAATGCAAGGCAGGTTACTGCTTTCTGCCCGGGGGACGGAGCTACAAAGCTTATTGACGAGCACGACACTGTAACGGTAGAATGCATAGGGGGCGCAATGGGCAAGTCAAAAGGAGACATTCCAGGAGTAAGATGGCAGGTTATCAAAATCAATGATCAAAGCCTGGATGCTTTGCTGAAAGGAAGAATAGAAAAAGCAAGAAAATAAAATGTCACAGATTCTAGCATTTAACAGATGGAATACAGAAGGAATTAAGGTAGATGATCCTGGCCTGAAAAGTTATATTTCTTTGCAGCCAAGAATCGTGCCAAAAACCGGAGCAAGATATGCCCGAAACAGGTTCCACAAAAGCAAGATTTTCATAGTTGAAAGGCTTATCAATAAGATTATGATTCCAGGCCATAAGAGCAAGAAGCATTTTAAGACAAGCTACCATGCAACGGGAAAGGCAAATAAGGCATTTTCAATTGTGGAAAACGTTTTTAGCTTAATTGAAAAACAAACAAAGGAAAATCCGATAAAGGTTTTTGTCAAGGCTTTGGAAAACGCCTCTCAGAGAGAGGAAATAATAACTATAGAATACGGTGGAGCTCGCTACCCCAAGTCAGTTGAGTGCGCTCCGCAAAGAAGGGTAGACCTAGCTTTGAGGAATATGACTCAGGGAGCATACCACAAGTCATTTAACTCCAAAAAGTCGATAGAAGCCTGTTTGGCTGACGAAATTATCAGCGCCTATAAATTATTTAACACCTCAAATGCCATTGCTAAGAAATTAGAAGTTGAAAGGCAGGCTGATGCTTCTAGGTAAATTTATTATCCTTTTCTTTCAAACTTTTTGTCAAATCCAAATTAATAAAATTTAATAGTAAAATTTAAAAACTTGAACTTGTTGGGTTTTTTAGTTAAAAATGGCATTTGAGCAATATATAATCATACTCCAGCAGAATAAATACATTTATTCTTTAAGCCTCTTGGTAATGTTTTACATTCTGTCCCAATTTGCAGTTTTTTTATCCCAAAAGGTGATTTTGAGGATAACCGGAAGAACTAAGACAGATATTGACGACCTTATTGTAAAGAGAACCAATAAGCCAATATCATTAATATTGCTACTTATCGGCTTTAGGCTTGCATTATTCCCGCTTGGAATAAAGCAAAGCATTCTTGATTTGATTGAGCATGGAATATCATCCTTAATTACCATTCTAGTTATTTATATAGTAATAATGGTTCTTGATATTATTATAGATGGGTGGGGCAAGCGGGTTGCAGAAAGAACAAAATCCTCTGTTGATGAGCAGCTGCTCCCTATAGCGCATCGCTTTTCGAGAATCTTCATATCAATTGTGGGGTTGCTCTTTATACTCCCTATATGGGGCATTCAAGTAGGCCCATTGATGGCAAGTTTAGGGGTTGCTGGAGTTGCAATAGCTTTTGCGCTTCAAAATACCCTTGGGAATATATTTGGGGGAATGTCAATTATTTTGGATAAAAGCCTAAAGGTAGGGGATAAAATAAGGATTGATAATGATACTATGGGGACTGTTATGGATGTTGGCTTAAGGAGCACAAAAATCAAGACATGGGATGGGGAGCTTATTACCATGCCTAATGGCAAGCTGGCAGATTCCAGGATACTCAATTTTGTGCAGCCGGAACCTTCTGTAAGGGTCGTCATAGATTTTGGAGTGGAATACGGCTCTGATGCCAACAAGGTCAGGAAAGTGGTATTAGAAACAATAAAGAATCTTCCGGGGTTTATGAAAGACCCAGAACCAAAAGTCCTTATGATAGAGATGGGAGATTTTGCGCTTAAGTTCAAGGCTTTGTTTTGGGTTGAGAATTTTGATATAAAATTTGAAACTAAGTCTTTGGCAACAGAAGAGATTTACAATGCATTAAAGAAATCTGGCATAGGCATACCGTTCCCTACAAGGACAATTTATATGAAAAAAGAATAAACTTTTTATTTTTTATCTTACCTTTCCTTCTTTGACCTTTTCAGCGTAAACTGAGTTATTGCCAGATTTAAGCTCTGCATTATCGCGTATTATTTTACCGCTTTTGGCTGTTATTTCCAGTTTCTGAAAGTTTTCAAAGGTTATCTGCTCGTTGGAATTTTCCAAGTTGCCGCATTTCACTGCATCGCCAGGCTCTGCATCTTTAACTGTTAAGACTCCTATAGTGCCTTTTTCATCTTCGGCAGCCAAAAGCATTCCCTGGCTTTCTACGCCCCTTAGTTTTGCGTATTTTAGGTTTGTTATGACAATTATTTTTTTATTTTTCAGTTCGTCTTTTGAGTAATGCTCTTTCAGCCCTGCAACAAGCTGCCTTTTTTCTTTTCCCAAATTAATCTGCAAAACATAAAGTTTTTCAGCATTGGGATGATCCTCAACTTCAATAATCATTGCGACTTTGAGGTTTAATGGAAATAATCTACCTTTTGCCTTCTCTTTTAGTATTTCATAACTTCCACCGCAAAAAGTTATTATATTTTTACATGCTTCTTCTAAAGCGGTTCTTAGATATTCGTATTTAACATTCCTATTTCCCTGGAAGTACAATAAAACATTTTGTGTTTTTTCATCAACTTTAGACTTTTGGCTTTGTTTCGCATCTAATCTGCAAAGTATTTCTTCCTCATCAATAAATGCGAATTCGTCTTTATTCACTTTTTCTAAATTTTCACCATTTAACGGCGCAAATTTTTCATTGCCTGCAGTTATTTTAAACCTTACTTCACCTTTTATTTTGTCAATATCATGGCAGCCTGCTGTAAGGAATTTATCAGCGGAAACAACGTTGTAGCTGTCAACAGCAGTATTTATTGTCGGTAACCTTCCTTTTTCTTTTATCAAATTGATAAGATGTGCCACAGAAGGCTGTAAGTCCACTCCAATATGATTATACAATTCTTTATAGCCGCTAATAATTGAATGATTATTTATTTCCTCTTGGCTTAAACTTTTTATTTTCTCTGCAACCTTCTTCTTTATCTTCTCTAACCCTTCGTGCTTATTCTTAACTTTAATCCCGTTTATTTGTGCAAGGCAAATGTTAATTCCTAAACCTTTAATTCCTGGATCAATGCCATACTCTATTTTTTTAGCTGGATTAATGCCTAAATTTGGTGTTTCACCAACTTCAATCTTTTTTACCAATAACTTCTCTTTTCCTATTTTGTGATTCCTTAAATCAAAATTAATGTCTTCCCACTTTAAATTCTTTAAATTCAGCTGCTTTTGCAATTCCTCGGAGAATTTTGGCAAAACTGGCTGTATCACTATACTTATGTTTTTTGCAATGTTGACGCACAATCCGCAAATTCTTTGAGCTTTTTCTTTGTCTTTTTTAACCAATGCCCATGGCTCATTATTCTGGAAATATTTGTTGCCTATATCGGAAATCTGCAGTATTTCATGAATTACTGAATTAAAGTTTAGCTCGTCGTAATACTTTTCAATTTTCTTGATTTTATTGCCAATGTCATCAACTATCGCTTTATTGTTGTCTATTGCTTGTATTTCCCCATTGAAATTTTTATTTATGAAGCTTATTATCCTGTAGCAGAAATTTCCAAGATTTCCGACTAAGTCATTATTAATGCGCTCTTCAAATTCCTTGAAATTTAAGTCTATGTCCGCAATTTTCTTGGATAGGACATTTGCATAGTAATACCTTAACTGCTCTGCATCATACCTTTTAAGGAAATCTTTTGCTGTAAAGAAAGTTCCCCTTGACTTTGACATCTTTTCATTGTTTACAGTTAAAAAGCCATGGACAAATATGCTTTCAGGAAGATTAAATCCGGAAGCGTGCAGCATTGCAGGCCAGAAAAGGAAATGGAAATAGGTTATATCCTTTCCAATGAAATGTATTATCGTGCTTTCATTCCATGCTTTTTCCGCTTTTTTTATATCTTTGTTAAGGTAATTGGCAAGGCTTGATATGTAGCCTATAGGGGCATCAAGCCATACATAATAGTACTTGTTCTCTTCTCCAGGAATTTTAAATCCGAAGTAGGGCCCATCCCTCGATATGTTCCAGTCCTCTAAGCCATCTTTAATCCAATTTAAAACAAAATTTTTTATTTCGGGCTGGAAATTCTTGTTTTCCTTGATATAATTTTCAAGGAAATTTGAAAGCTTGCTTAATTTAAAGAAGTAATGCTCAGATTTCTTCCTTACGGGCCTGTTTTTGCATATTACGCAATATGGCTCTACCAAATCAATAGTGTCATAAGCCGCGTTGCAGGCCTCGCATACATCCCCATACTGGTCTGGGGCTTTGCATTTTGGGCATTTTCCTTTTACATACCTGTCAGGCAGCGTCCTTTTGCAATGCTCGCAATAAGTAACCTCAATTTCTTTTGTGTAAATAAGCTTTTTATTCCTTAATTTCTCAAATATCAGGTCAGAGAAGTATTTGTTTTCCTTGCTATTGGTTGAGTAATAGCTGTCAAAACGTATATGGAAACTATTGAAATCTTCCTGGTGCTCTTTAGAGAACTTTGCTATTAATTCTTCAGGTTTTATGCCTAAATCCCTGGATTTTACCTCTATTGGCGTTCCATGCGTATCGTCAGCGCAAATATAGATTACATCTTCGCCAATTAATAGTGGATCGGTCCGTTCGCGTACGGGAGTGCTGAAGTTACAATTATTTTCTTTTCGTTGAATTTTACCACCGTTAGAAGCAGAAAATATGAGTGTTTAAAAATGTTGTTTTTATTGGGCTAGTTATCCATTAATTAAAAATTTAGAAACAAAACATTTAAATATTACATAAGTACATAAGTACGTATGGTACTAAAATTTGAATTTGAGAAGGAATTGGAACAAAAGTTTAGGGAAACAGCGATGAAAAAATATGGCTATGCAAAAGGCTCGTTGCAGAAAGCATCAAAAGAGGCTTTAAGCAGCTGGGTTAAGCAACAATCAAATAAAGTTCCCCAAGTTGAAGATCCTTTTAAATTAGTCGAGGGCGTATTAAGCCATCTAAAAGGTAAAAAGACTTCAGTTCAATTGCAGCATGAGGCGACAAGTTTATGGACGAAGAAGTATTCATAGATGCCAATATATTTTTAGAGATTTTTTTGGATGATTCAAAAGCGGAAGACTGCAAAGAAATTTTAAGGTCAATGCGCGAGAATAAAAAACAAGCTGTAACAACAGACTTTTTGATATATAGTTGCATTTTAATATTGCATAGTGATCTTAAGGAAACTAAGTTTATCAGAAACGCAATTATTTTCTTCAATTTTTATAATAATTTAAGAATTTTTAGACCTTCTTTTGATGATATGTACTATGCAGCTGAAGTCATGGAGAAAAATAGATTAGACTTTGACGACAGCCTTGTTGTGTCTTGCATGAAAAACAATGGAATAAAAAAGATTGTATCACTAGATAAACATTTTGATAGGGTAAACGGAGTAGAAAGAATTAAGCCCTAGTATTAAATCTCTTCCCCTTTCTTCTTGCTGCCCTTCATCTTCTTCGTCAAGCCAATTTCCTTTCCGCACTTACCGCACTCAAAAACATAAGAAGGAACGCCTTCAAACACTTTCCTTTCGTACTCTGTTGTTGTTTCTCCCTCATAGCTGCAATGAGGGCATTTATACTGAACTTCTAGCTTTACACTACTTTCAACCTGCCCATTGCTTTCCTGGTATTTGCATTCCTTGCATTCATAATAATCAGCTTTTTTGTCAACTTTTCCATTTTTCTTAATTGGCTTTCCTAAGCGCCCTTTTTTACATTTAGGGCATTCTTTCCTGTAGGCCCAAGCTTTTGCATAGCCTTCACCAATAGACCTATTTGTGAAATAAAGGCATTCTTCCATGCTATCTGGGCTTTTTAGGCTCATATTACACCTTCCTTTCTAAGCGATTCTACCTGTTCCTTGCAAAGGCTGATAATTATTCTATAGTCCCTGTTTGCTTTTTCCTCAATCTGTAGATACGCTGCATTAAGGAACAGCGCATCTTTTTGAGTCAAATTCAGGCTTTCTGCTTCCTTAGGATAGTTGCCTATAAATGATTGCAGTGCCTCTACAGCCTCGTAGCCTTTTTGCGCAGATGCATTTCTTATGCGTGAGGAATTAATAACTCTTTCAGAGCCTTTATTGCAGCCAAAGCCGTAATCGGTTGTGCTGCCCTTGCCCCACTGCCATCCTTCTATGTGCAGCCTTTCCGCCTCAAGATTTTTTATCCTGAAATCAAGAAAAGTTGCAAGAGATTTATCTACATCCATGTTTGCGGCTCTGAATCCAACAAGTTGCGCAAGAAGTCCATCAACTCCTTCAGTAGAATTCGGAGGAGTTTTCATAGTTGCACCAAACTGCTTATCAAACTCATTGATTTTTTTTACACCTTCATCAAACCCTACAGTCCGCTGGTTTGTGCAGCCATAGATTATTACCAGCAAAAATAGGGTAATTGGCAAAATTAGTCTATTTAACATTACATCTGGGTATTTTACAACCCTTATTTATTTCTTTCGGAATGGCTCAAGAACAAATTTTATATAACAATGCCTATTACAATAAAATATGGATTTTTATAAGATGATATCAAAAGGCTACGATGAGCTTTACGGGGAAGAGCAGAAGGTAAAGCATGATATTATTAAAACTAATTTAAGCATAAAAAATGATGACTTGCTGCTGGATGTCGGCTGCGGTACCTGCTCAGGCTTTAATTGCAGAGTCATTGGGATAGACCCTTCAATGGAATTGTTGCAACAAAAAACTAATAAGACTTCAATAACAATTAACAATAAAAAAGCAGTAAATAAAGTTCAGGCAACGGCAGAAAATATTCCGTTTAAAAGCAATATTTTTGACAAAGTTATTTCTGTTACCTCTATTCATAACTTCTATAATATTAAACAAGGAATAAAAGAAATAAAGAGAGTTGGAAAGAAGGATTTTGCTTTCAGCATTCTGAAAAAAGCAAAGAATTTTGAGTCGATTGAACGGGAAATAAAAAATAATTTTGATATCACTAAGATAATAGATGGAAAGCAGGACTGGATTTTTATTTGTAGTAAGGTTTTTAAATAAAGGTTGCATTTCTTTATGTACCCCGCGTAGCTCAACCGCAGAGCGTTCGGCTGTTCGTTTTATATGAGCCAAAGATGCGCTCTATGACTATAAGCTATAAGCGAGGAATGATAGAGGGCCAGCCAACACCGAAAGAGAAATCCGGTTTAGGTTGCTGGTTCAAATCCGGCCGCGGGGATTAAGGGGGCCATGAGCAATCATGGTCCTTTTTTACTTCTAAAACCATTAGTTTTTTATTCTCCAAAATAATCAAAATTTCATGAGAATTAAAAAATTAAAGTATGGTTTCCAGAAGTTAACAAAAGAGAAAGCCAGAATAATTACTCATTTGATAGGTGACGGATGTGCCTTTATAAGCAATGATGATTACAACATAAAATATGAAGTATTGAAATACACTTCTTCATATTTCTCAAAGGATTGAAAAATTAAGAATGTATTATTAAACTCTTCTAATGGAATCAAAAGAGAATTTCTTAAAGCATTTTTTGATGACGAAGGTAGCATATTTAAAATAGGAAATTTACATTTATTTTTATTATTTGAGAATAGGCCAATAATCATAACAATTAAAACTAAAAAGGCAATTCCCGTATTTATCCTTTCTCTTATTCTGGTCTCTTTGTCTACCATAAATTAAGATAGGATGATTAATGTCCTTATTAATCTTTTTATTAATTAGTAGGTAAGATTTTTTCTTTAAACTGCAACACCTGAGAAAACAAACCCCAGCACATTCATGAATACCCAATACAAGACCAATGAGCCTATTAAAAAGATGGGTATATACTTTAAGCCGCTTTTTATGCTGCCTTTTTCCACGATGGATACTATGAGGGAAGAGAAGAATGAGGTTATAACTATAGCAGCCATTGAAAAGTACCTAAAATTAATTGGGTCAACTTTTACTGGTGAAACGCTGAAAGGCAAATTAGCTGATGCAGTGCCAGCTAATTTGCCCACAAAATTCAATATTATACTCAAAAGGTGAAAGGACAGGGCAAAAAGCAAGGGGGAAATCACTATTACTATGGCTGCTATGAAAATTATGTAGGAAATTGCAGATGCAGATATCTCCTCCTTCAAGGCTTTTGTTTCCTTGATGTTCTTGACTAGGTTGTCAATAAGGTCGGATATCTTGCCTCCGCTCTCAAGCTCGCTTATCATAAGGTCGATAGAACGGCGAAGCATAGGCGAATTATATTTTTCTCCAAGCTCGGACAAAGCAACCCCTACATCGTGGCCTGTCATGACCTTTTTAGAGACTTCTGCCATTTCATTACCTAAAATGCTGAATCTCGGCTTTATAGCGCCCATTAATGCATTTTCAAAGGACAGTCCTCCTTTGAGGTTTGAAGACACTACCTGCAAAAAATCAGGCAGCATCTCTTCCATTTTTTTAGTTCTTAGGTATATCTGCAGGTCCACATAAAAGTAAACAAGCATTATGAAGAAAAATGCAAGTGAAATCTGCAGCATGAACCATGACATTGTGGAAGCTGCAAGAAGAACAAGCTGAGAGTATCGCTGCAAAAAAGGGTAAATATAGACGACGTAAACAATCCCTGTTACCATAGCCGTAAGGTAAAACAAGGCACCAAAAAAATTATACGGAACTTTAGTGATGCCTGCTTTCAGCAGAAACATCCTTAAGTTAGGTATTGCCCTTTTTGGCACAAAGGCTTTCCCAAACTCCTCTAAAAATATTATTCTAAGTCTCATTTTGAAACCTAATCATAAATTTACATATGGCCGTGCGCTTTTGAACACAGAGATGAAAAACATCTGAATAAGTGCAATAAAACCCAGCACGACAAGAAAGTGGTTAAGGCTCAAGGTAAAGTTGATGAAGCTCGATATGGTGATAAATATAGTCATACCAATGGAAGGTATTACTATTGCGGTAAGCATATAAAAAATAATGATTGTGTTGAGCTTTTTGCCGTACTTTTGTATCTCAAGCTGCTCTTCCCACATAATCTCTTCGAGGACGGCGCTTAAAGGCTTTGTTACATCTATGCCAAGCCTCAATGCGTTGTTTATGTGGAATAGTATTTTCCTAAACCTTTCTGATGGGCTGTAAGTCATCGCGTTTTCCAGCGCCATTTCTAATGAGTTGCCCGTATTTATATCATTCACTATCTCACTGATATATTTTGATGCTACGCCATAGCTCTTGCTTGTCTCAATCAACGCATTCAACAATGGCCTTCCGGAATAAAGCTTTATGAGCAGGTACTGGCCTGCAAATAAGACCTCTCTGTCTATTTCCTTCTGCCTCTTAATTATCCTGGCCCTTAGCTTCATGAAGCCGAAATAGAATACAAAAATGAATAAAAATATGAATGATATGGGCAATATTATAAGAGGGAGATGAGCCTTGTCCACTATGAAAAAGATAAGAACAGTAAGGCCGAGCGAGAAAGGCAAAGAAAATTTAATGTTATCGTAAATAAACTGCTGCGGGCTTGTTCTTAGATGCGCTATTTTAATTTCCTTCTTAAGCGATGGAAAGAACGAGCTTATCCTTTGCACCAGCTGCAATATGAATACTCTTTTTGTCATTTGGCAACATTCCTGAATGGCAGCTTCCTGTAGTATTTTGACATAATAAGCCCTATCTGGTTTATGTCGTTGATGTTGCTTGAGACCATCCATTTTAGGATATCGACTTTTTCTTCTATATCTTTTTCAATCTCTTCCTTTGAAAGGCCAGTGTATAAGTTTAATGTCTCATAGATTGCGGTAGGCTCGTTGATTTTCTCAAGAGTATCTTTAGCTGCATTAAGCTGCATCAGCGTCTTTGCATCTCCATCATGCATTATTTCCCCTATCTGCAGCGTCCTTCTTCTGCCATCTCTCCGGTTTATGTTCTGGACAACTATTAAGGATAATGCAGAAAGTATCTGTTTTGGCAGTCCTATTGGCGGCTGTGTCAGCCTATTTATTGTTTCCCTCACATTATTTGCGTGCAGCGTTCCGTAAACGCTATGCCCTGTATGCATTGCCTCAAACAAAACCTCTGCTTCTGCCCTTCGCCTTATTTCTCCTACTAAGATTCGGTCAGGCCTCATCCTTAATGAGTTTACAACGAGGTCAAGCATCGTTATGCCACCCTTGCCCTCCGGATTAGGAAGCCTTGTTTCAAGAGGAACCCAATGCAAAATATCTGGAAGCAGAAGCTCTCTCGTATCTTCCAAAGAGATTATTCTTTGGTTCGGGGGAAAAAAGTTAGCTGCAACATTCAGCATTGAAGTTTTTCCTGATGCTGTGCCTCCTGCAATCACTATAGAAAGCTCGTTCTGGACTGCTGCCCATAATAATGCAGCGGCTTCATAAGAGATAGTATTCTCCTTAAGAAAGTCAGTTATAGTCCATGGCCGCGCTGCAAACTTCCTTATTGTTATTGTGTTGCCTTTTGATGATATCGGCTTTAATGTCGCATTTACCCTATCGCCCGTCTTCAGGTGGGCATCCATTAATGGATTTAAAACTGTTATTTCCTTGCCTATATCCCTTCCAATGACTGTGGAATAATACCTTATCCTAGCTTCATTCGGCATAATTATGTTAGTTTTTAGCCATCCGTGCTTCCTGTGGTATACCCATATAGGCTCATTCGCATTGTTAATCACAATCTCCTCAAGATTCCTGTCTTTTAGGAGTATTTCAATGTGCCCTAGCCCGATGTTTTGCTGCAGGATGTAATTAATCAGCATATCTATAGTTTTCTTATTTGCTGTAGGAAAATATTTCTGCAATAGAACTAATATGCTCCTCTTGAAATCGCTCTGAATAACAGCAATTTCAGGCTGCCCTTCTGTTTCAATGTACTGGGTTTGCTGGCTTATAAATTCCTGTCTTATTTTCTCAAGAATTATCTTGGTGGTTTCGCTTATGTTCGTTATGGATATGTTGTATATAGGCACAGGCTCTTTATCATCAGAAAAAATAGTTACTCCTACAACGACATCATTGACCCTGAGCTGATACGACTCTATTAATTTTTGCCCAGCTTCCAAAATCCCACCTCTTTTACAGTAAATGTTACAAATTAATTCAATTGTTTTTAAATTTTATTAAATTTGGGCGCAATGACTCTCTCACAGCGTTAGAGCTCTTCACATCATTCGTGTAAGTTAATTGCTATTAAGTTCTTTTCCAGCTACGAAGTTCGGGAAAATTGCGATCGCAAAGTATTTTAGTGACTCGTATTCATTCAAGCGAACAAAGGGAGCAATCAAGAACTACATTCATGGGGACATTTTGGTGTTTAGTAGTTTCATTCGTTAAGGGGGTTCCGTTTTAAAATAGGAATATTTATTAAATATGTTGAGTAATTACAAACAAAATGACAGGTTTACTAGAAAGAATAAAAGATATTATTAATAGGCTGTTTAATGTAAAGATTGAAACATTTTTTGCAGCTATCAGATTGAGTCCCAATGCCCAAGGGTATATTGGTGGAGCAATAACTGAGTTACTCCTAAAGGAAAATCTAGAAAAGGATAATTATGAACTATTAAGGATTAAAGAGAAGTGGGAAGGTAAAAAACATCCAAATCATCATGGCGATTTCTACTTTAGAAAAAAGACGAATAAAGAGTGGTTTGTATTGGAATCTAAAGGAGTAAAATCAAACAGTGAAAAATGGCATAGATTATACAACTTTGAACAGCTTAAAGGATTTCTAATCAAACATAAGGATAAAATAACATGGCTAAAAAATAGCAAAACTTTGGTTGAATATCAAATTGAAGAATGGATAAGAAGTAATTTGCCTAAATTTTATACCGATTATAAAGATAATCTTTACACTTATGATGAGGTTAAAAAATACATTGCGAAGCCAAGTAAAAAGGAAACTGCAAAATCCAAAACTATGCATGCTTTGAAAAATTTTAATACCGAGAAGATTGATGAATTAATCAAAGAAAGGTTAAACTACCTGTTGACTGCAATTAGAGTCTTAGAAACTCACTTTGTTTCTGGAACTTCTGAGGTTGGAGACAGAACGCAAGCGACTCCAAGAAATGACGAATTTAATATTATGGCAATTGACTTATATTTAAGAACTGGAAATCACGAATTTATTTTTGCTAATCCTAAAGAATTAGAGCCATCTAGTAGTGATCGAAATCATTTACAACAAAATTATATTATCGGATTCATCTTCCCAAAAGAAAAGGGCGCTGATTATAAACTTGTAGATGAGGTTTGGTATAACACTTTTGAGGAGGCATTTCATACTTTAAAAAAAGAAGATGCTGTTAACGAGAAAGGTATGCAAATAGACTATAGGGCTCAGGAATTAGAAAAAGAGGCAGAGGAAGAATTAGAAACTACTAGATAGATATTACAAATGTTTAAATAGTTGCTATTTCTTACATATCTATGTTAAATTAGATGTAACATTAAAATGTAAAAGAGGTTAATATGCAACAATCGTTAGTTAAGTTCGACAAACCCACAGAGGAAAATTATTTAGTCCAGAAAGTAATAAAAGAGTATGGTTATGATGCAAAAGATATTGAGGCTAATTTTATTTTAGGAAATACTTTTATTGACCTTGCAGTTTTTACCGATAGTGCTCCCCATATAAACTCTAGTTGTTGGATAGCTTCAATAATTAGTTCTGATAAAGAAGAAGCAGTAGGTAAATTAAAAATTCTTTTTTCTAATTTTCCAAATTTAGAATTTGGTATTTGGTCTAATGGTAATGACTTTTTTTTCTTAAGAAGAAATCAGAAATTAATAAGGGAGGTGTTCAATATACCTAAAAAAGGGAAATCATTAGAACTTCCAAAGAGGACAGAACTTAAAGAACCATTTGAGTTAAGCAAAACTTTTTCAATAATCCACAATCATATATACGCTAATGATGGACTATCATCACAAGAAGCATTTAATGAGGTATTGAACTTATTATTCATAAAAATACAAGACGAAAAAAATAAGGAGGGGGGATATGTAAAATTTGGAATATCTGAAGAAGAATATTTCCAAGTAATGTCTGGTAAGGAGAGTGCTTTTAATAAAAGATTGCAAAAACTTTTTGATGATACAAAAAATGATTTCAAAGATGTTTTTAGTCAAAATGATTCCATAAATCTTAAAAAATCTACTCTTGCCTTTGTTGTAGGGCAACTTCAAAATTTTAATTTGAGCAAGTCTAAAAGAGACGTTAAAGGAGCAGCATTTCAAAAATTTATTTATGCCCATCAGCGAGGGAGTAGGGGTCAATTTTTTACTCCTGACCCAATAGTAGGGTTATCTGTTAAAATTTTAGATCCTCAAAGTAAGGAAAAAGTTCTAGATCCCGCATGTGGAACTGCTGGTTTTTTAGTAGAAACCATGAAACACGTATGGAAAAAAGAATTTTCTAATATTAAGGATATTGAAAGAAAAACAAATTTAGAGAAAAACTATGCAATTAAGAATTTAATTGGTATTGAGATTAATCCAACACTTTCAAAAGTTGCTAAGATGAGGATGATATTAGAAGAGGATGGTTACACTGGAATATTTACTGCCGATTCTTTGGAAGATATTGATATTTTAGATAAAATTGCAAAAGAGAATAATAATGAGCATATAAAAAAAGAGTATTTTGATTTAGTGTTAACAAATCCCCCATTTGGCTCTCAAGGCAGGATTACTAATAAAAGTTATCTTAAAAGGTATGAGTTAGGGCATAAGTGGATTTTTAATGGAAAATGGATTAAGACCAATTATATTCTTGATGGACAAGTTCCAGACATTTTATTTATCGAAAGATGCTTAGGATTATTAAAAACTAATGGAAGAATGGCTATAGTTCTACCGACAGGAGATTTGGAGAACAAAAGTTTAGAATATATTAGACAATATTTATCCGAGAGAGCTAAGATTTTAGCAGTTGTTTCTTTACCACAAAAGACATTTATTCCTCATGGAACGGGCATTAAAGCGGTAGTTTTATTCTTACAGAAACTAGACCCTAAAACATTAAATAAAGAGAAACAAAACAATTACAAAATATTTTTCTCAATCATAGAAAATATAGGATACGAGGGAAATAAGAATGGAACGCCAATTCATAAGAAAGATGAAAATGGGGATTATTTAACCGATAGTAATGGTAATCTTATTCTAGATGAAGATGTATCTCTAGTTTGTGATTTATATTCTAAATTTAAAAATGATATAAAATTTAAAGATTCTGAAATAGGTTTTATAAAACGCTATTCAGATTTAATTGAGAGATGGGATCCAGAGTATTACCGACCTAGATTTAATGAATTAAGGACGAAACTTAAAAGAACAGGAGCAGTACCTCTTAGAAGCGTGGTTAAGATTATTTCACAAAAATCCGCTTTATTAAAAAATAAAGATCAAGATGTTAGATATGTAGAGATAGGAAATATAAATCCAAAAACAAGCGAATTAAATTCTTTTTACGAAATGAAAGTTCATGAGTTGCCTAGTAGAGCTTCATATGGGGTAAAAGAAGGAGATATTATCACAGCAGTATCGGGAATTTCAACAGGAACACCATCACACGCCACAGCATATGTTACTTCTGATTTTAATGGTTGTATTGTTACTAATGGTTTAAGAGTATTGAGACCACTTAATATTAATCCATTTTATTTGTTAATGTATCTTAAATCTGATTTCTTCTTAGAACAAATGTTACAATGTAGGACAGGAGCAGCTATTCCTGCTGTATCTAATGAGGATTTAGGCAATGTCCTTATACCTATTCCAGATAAAAAGATTCAAGAACAAATTGCAATAAAAGTAAAGGAAAGTCATGAGCTTAGAGAAAAATCTAAGCAAGTTTTGGAGACTTCTAAACAAGTATTTTATTCTATAATCTAGTCCTTATTTAGGATATTGGAATTAAGGAATACAAATACACACCAACCTTGAATTATTTTCAACAAATTACATTAGTATACATTAATAAAAATTATTACTCCATAGGAACTGTTGACCATAATGTCCAATCATTGCTTGGCGCATATGGCCCGAAAATGAAGTATGGCGGCTTATTCTGGCCGAAATAAGAATACTGCACATCGCCCCATCTTTGGGGTATCTGGGGGCTGCCCATTCCCATTCCATAGACGCTTGTCCCAAATAATCGCCAAGTCTTCATCAAGCCATGGAAGTCGCTTAAATCAGTTGTAGCGTCTGCTCCAGGCTCAACAGTTATAGCGCGGTCATAGCCATGCTTTTTGATAATGCTTACTACTTCCTTTATTGGCGCGTTTCCCTGCCCAGGGCTTAAATGCTCATCTTGGTATCCAAGATTGTCTGCCAAATGCACATTCCCAATCATGCCATCTTTTGCCAAACTCTCTACTTGCTTAAGGTACCAATCTTTAAAATGGGCATCATTCTGTTCCCTGGTTAATTTAGGATCATCCTGCCAGAATTTCCTCCACATATTAAGATGGCCCGTGTCTAAAGTGGCTTTAATATGCCTAGCAGCAATTTTTTCCGCTTCTTCTTTGCTGATGCTCATATAGTAGGGATTTTCCTGCAGCATTCCTTTTGCACCAGGAGTTAAAACTTCTTTTAGCTTTTCTTCCGTCATTTCTGTTGGCATTCTGCTGACGCCCCACCTTATTCTAGGCTCTGTAAGCAATTCCACCATCTCTTCCCTTGATTTCCTTATTATCCATTTTAGCTCCTCTAAATGTCCGCCAAATCTTTCTGGAAACAAGTTTTCTATCGCTACTACCACTGGATTGTTTGGGTCTTTTGTCTTGCGCAAGGCATGTACTCCTGCTTCTGCATACATCCTTGCCCCCCTTTCTTCCAACCTTTTCATTGGTGTTATCAAATGGACTTTTGTCTCAGCGGTGTCAATAGCCTGCTGCTCCTGCCCTGCAGAAGCTTGCCTAGCGAATTCCAGGGATTTTTTTGCTTCGGTCCTTGCTTCTTGCAGTATTTGCAACGGATGTTTAGTTTCCGGTGGTATTAGGCTTACAACTGCTTGACCTAATCTCCCGGTGATTCCTATTTCCTGCCTCATAATCTTCCACCTTTCTTCAGGAGGTATTTGCTCGTCCAAGCTTTCATAAAATTTTTCAGCTTCGTCTATTTTGTTAAGGGCATCAATCCAGTTTTGCGTTTCCAGTCCATACTGTAATGCCCATCCTCTTGAGTGAGCTTCCTGCATTTCCAGAGTCGCGCGCAAAAACATCTCCTCAGGATAAACTTTCTCAAAATAATTCGGCTCTCTGCCATTTTGTTGCTTAAACCATTCATTGCGCTCTTGCGCTTCCTTCTTGAAATAATCAAAATGCTTTAATTTGACAGAAAATCTTCCGGTGTCCTTGTCATATTCCGGAACTCTGCCTTTCAGAGGATCGTATGGATTCAAAACTCTTCTGCCCTGATAATCTATATAATCCCCGCTTCTTATTAAAGCAGGATTTCCATCAACATCCAATCCTTGATAATCCTTGTCTGCCCTTCGCCAGTCCGGATAGGAAATCAGCCTGTCTTTTTGCACGGTCTCCATTTTTTGGCTTGTCCTGTTGTCCAATAACTCAAATTTTGCGTCAAATTCCTGGGTATGGGCCTGCCGTATCAATAGCCTTCCAGACGCGTCCCTTGCTAAATTCAGTTGGTGGGTTTCATCATCAAGGTGCATGTCTGTCATCGGCCTTTCAAATTCTCCGGAATGCATGACAACACTTCCTCCGCCCATATCAGCCTGAAAATCAATTGCGCGCTTAAGCTCAAACAAATCCTGGTATGCGCCTGAGGTTGAAAAGTTTCCTCTTTCATCCCTGCCCATCATGCCCATTAGTCCAAAGCTTGCGTGCGTGTTGAACCTTACTTCATTAGCAAGCTGCATTTCCCTTAACGCTTGTCGTTGGTCTTCTCCCAGCATTTCGGGAGTCTGTGCATTCCTGTTGCCCATCCTATAGCCAGGAAACTGTATCTCTAGTTTTCCTGCGCCCATTCTTATCTTAGAATATATCCCAGCGACATTTGCTGCGGAAATGCCCATCGGAACAGACATTCCAATATCCTGCACGCCCAAATTTACTTCCGGCTGGTTAGCTGGCTGTATCCCATAAGCTTGCGGCTCCATCGCATTAAAGTAATCAACCATCGGATGGTGCGTATAGTTTAAATCTCCAAAATTCATTTTTAGTCACTTATTTTTCATTAGGACGTTTTTTATCTTATGTTCACAACTATTTGCATTCTCATTTGTTTATTTCACAACATATTATTTATTTCACTGAAATTAATATTAATAATAGGAAAATTTTCTCTCTTGCTTTGCGAAGGAAAATTTTGTCCTCTCATTTTTTGTATGCAACCGAATCGGATTATTTTTTGCTATTACGCTTTCTTAAAGCAAAAAATCCTATTATTATCAATTTTTATTGTTATGTTAAACATTGAATTGTGAATAAATTTAATCATAAACTAATAATTATAAACTTAGTTGTGAACTTAATTGCACGGTTATCCCATTGCATCATTATATAATTATGATTACCAATTAAGCATGCTGTGGTGCTTTTTGAAATGATGGTAGACTGCCCATGTATCGCTTTTAGCTGTAGCCGCAGCCTGCCTTCTCGCCAGTATCAGCTTAAATGCATCGTCCTTGCTTGGCTTTTTCGGCATAGGAGCTTTTTTAGCTTTTTTCGCTATCCCAAATAATTCACTAAAGCCCTTGAAAATTGAAGTGTATGGGCTTATTAATGATGAAGATTTTTTTTCTACCTCTTGTTTTTTCGGCCCAAATTCCTCGCCTGCTTCCTCGAGGTATCTCATTAGTTCATCTCCCAAAGCTTCTATCGCAGCTTTTACTGAGCCATCTATCAGCCCCAAAAGCTGAAAGTCTTCCTGTTCCCTCATTTTTTTATAATTCTCAACTTCATCTTCCGTCCATGCATACACCCTAAAATCAATTTCTACCCTTCCCAGATGCAACGGCCCTTTTTGGTATTCCTGCTGGTAATTCATTTCGGGCCTCGTCCTGAATAAGTAATGGAGTAACAGGCACTGGTTTATCTCTTTATCAATCCCTGCTATTTTTATTTTTGATGGTTTTCTCGCCAGCAACTCAACTTCTATCATCGAGGTTTCAAAAGCAACTAGTAGGTCTGGAGTTTCCGTCTTACTCTGGTCCAGTTGCAGCCTCTGTATATTTCTTAGATAAGGCTTTACCCAGTAGGTATACATCTTAATTACCTCATAATGCTGCCGCAAAAATTTTAATGTGAATTTTCTCCTGGTTTTTATTTCCTCAAAAGTATGCTCTTTCCACGCAAGAAAAGTCCTTAATTTCCTTTTTAGAACTTCCCTTACTTTTCTGTTGAAAGCCCCCCTTTCCCTTTCCACAACTTCGTCAACATCTTCCTGTTTTTTAGGATGGGTTGAGAAGAATAAATCTGGCAAAGTTGTAAATTGCACTTCTCTTGCCATTCCATAAACAGACGCAGGATTTTTTGCGCCCTGCTCGACTAAATCAACCCAGATGCCTTTCAAAGTAATTTCAGCGCTTTCCGCGCTTCTGCTGGCTGTGAAGCTGTCGTAATAGTAGCTTAGCCTTTCATCCAGAATCCTTAACTCTCTTACAAGCTGGAATAGTTCCCTTACCATCTTTCCTATCGTAGCTAAGAATTGCGAAACTTTGTCCTGCTGCAATCCGAGCCTTTGCTGCGAGGCTCCGAAGAAAGCAGAATTTTCAGCAGCGGCAAAAATGTCCGTTATCTTGTCTATGTATGGAAAGCCAGAATAATACCTTAAATAATGCAGAATGAAAAAATACGGCTCCTCAATGGAAATATTGTAGCCCTCGTAATGCAGCCTGTATCGCCTTAGGGGTTTTGGAAATCCCGCTTTTATGAATATACCTCTTGTCTGCTCCGCAACTTCTTCCTCAAAGCCGAATTTTTTTAGGTCCGCGGTTGTAACCATAGCTAACTGAACCTCTTTTTACAGTCCTTAGTATACTATTTAGTATATTAATATATGGTTTCATATTTAAATGTTTTGGAAAATATTTTTTATGGGGTAAAATAGGGCGTTATACAAAGTTTACTACTGTCAAGAAGCTACAAAATCAAAAGGTTTAAATACTTGTTAATATCGTGTATTGATATGCCCAACTTAGAAGCACAAGTTGATGAATTAATTAAAATTTTTCCAAGAAGAATGGAAGGTTTAGATGTAGCTCTAATTATAAATAAGCCAGAGGAATTAAAATTTATATATGTCCAAAGGGAAACTAAAGACGCTAGAAGAAATTGGGTTGCATACGAAGAACTGCGACAGAGAAACAGCGAATATATGCAGAGACAACAAGGTATGATTAAATTACCATTAAGAGGGCATTCACCTGTTGATTTTGATGATATATACCTCGGGTCTATGTCTTATATTAGAGATGGACTAATATCCCCAATTGATAGGGTTTTATTGGAAGTTCATCTAATACAATACACAGAAACAAAAGAGGATGTGATATATCTTACACACATACAGCGAAATAGAGGACCAGATCTAAAAAGATTAGGTGAAGAATTTTATAATAGCATGTTGACATGGCTTAAAAAGAAAGGATATCATTTTTTAAAAGCACTACCTAATGGACCTAGATTAAACTCTTACTGGCAACAGCTAGGGCAAGTTCCAATTGCTAGTTTGAATGTTGAACAAAGAGAGTACCTTACAACACCAAAGATGGCTTCAAATATGCATGTTCATATCCTTTCTTAATTTTTTTCTTCTTGCTCTTTATTCTCTTGACTTAATTGCATTTTGTGCTAGATGTAATTTCGCTTCAAAAAACTTTTCGGACAAAATTAGAGTATCCAATGATGTTTAATATCGCTTAAATGTTTCCGTCAGAATTTATAGAAATTTGACTAGTTTTGATTGTTCCTTGACATTTCTCAAAAGAATACTCTGCGCCAATATATTACCTAAATCAAAATTAAAATTTCTCCTTGCAAGTTTTCCTGCATATTCCAACATCAACTCTTTAGAGGAAAATTCTATTGGTTTCGCTTCCATTGATCTTCTTGCACTTTCTCTAGTCACCCATACACCCAATGGCAAGGTATAATCCCCAGTAATAAACCTCAGCGCTAAAACAGAAGCCTGCCTTTTTATTTCATTTAGTTTTTCCAATATTGCAAGCCTTACAGTATAATAACCACCTGCAGTATTTTGAGCATAATATTTTCTTCCATCGTAAGATTCGTAATCTGTCATAAAATTGTTTTCATTAGAAACATGCATTTCAAACAACTCATAGGACCAAACTTCAGGAAAACATAATATTAAATAATAATTCCCAAGATAGCTTCCAAAAAAAGCAGAATAATTGGTTATTTCATTGTATTTCTTTATTTCATTGATTAAATGTTTTCCTAACACATCATCAGTTGCAGTAATTGACCATCTTGTTGGAACTAATTTCCTGTTTTTCCCAATGCCGACATTTCCAACACTCAAAATCCTTGACAGAAAGTTCTCATCAAAATTATTTTCATATAGATAAATCAACGCTTCGTTTGCTTTTAAGCCCTTATCATAATGGACTTTCTGGACTTTTGCATCTATTTTAGGATTTTCCGTCAGCTTTGCTTTTTTTAATTGCGCATAAGGCCCTGTCGGAGCCATAAAATTATCATAATTTACCCTGAATCTTGGCTTGTCTTTTAGATTAATATCCATATCTGTTGGCTTAGATGCCATGCTTATTTCCTGGTTTAATTCTAAAAAGTTATTTCTTTGCCTTATGCTTATTTTTTCTCTTGAATTTATTAATGAAGACCTAAATTCAACTATTTTTGGGATTTCAAAATTTTTATATGCCCAGTATTTTGGCGCGTCATAAAGCCATGTTTCTTTTGTTTCTTCCGGCGGAGCAAGGATTCCTATGTTGATATAAGGATAGCCATACCTTCCTATAAAGGGTGCAACACCTTCTGTCGAGAAATTTTCCTTTACAATAAGGCTTTTCATCTTAATTTGAGAATAAGCCTTGGTGCAGATGGGGCAGTTTATGTTGCCACAATTAAACAATGGGTGGTTTTTTGGGTTATATCTGGGAAGATGCATAATTGAGGTAAAGAATTTGGTGAATTTAAAGTTTATGAAACCAAAACTAAAAAATATCTAAAAATCCCCCTTGGCAGAATCGTTGAGTATTTTTTGCGCAGTAAATTCCTCGTATTTTCTCAGGCTACTCTTTCCACAGTAAGGGCAGAATGGCTTGAAGTTAGCCTTGTAATGGAATTTATATTTACAGTGTGTGCATATTACCAGAAGAGGTTTATTCAAAACAGTTCCTGATGTCGAATTGGGCTTAGAATACTCATATGACTGCTTCTCTTTGATAGCAACTTGCTCCTGCTGCTTTTTCTTATATACCTTATTGAAGCATTCAATGCATATTAGCTTTTTGCCGTCTTGTGCATACCTCATTTTAGCAGAGGGAAATTCCAGCTTGCATAATGAACAGGCGTATAAAACGGGTTTTTCCATAAAGCTTTACCTCTTATTCCCGAAGTAGAACATTTTTTCTACTGCAACATCTTTCGGATTAATGTTATCATGCATTGGCCTCGCGCTCTCGCTGCTAGCAGAACGCCTGCTTTCAGCATGTGCATAATTTATCTGTGCGTTTACTTGTGCAGGCGCTTTAGCTCCGCTGCTTTTCAGTTCCTTAACATCTTCCTGAAGCGAGGTTAATGATTCTTTTATTTTAAGAACCTCTGCCATCAGCTTTTTGCTTGCATTGTCCAGCATGACTTCAAATTTTTTCTCTATCAAATAGCTGTTGCCGAAGTTGCTTCCAGCTATGCCGTTTAATGCCTGCTGTTCCATCTTGTCTCACTCTTTGAAATTTTCCTTTATGAAACTGGACATTGTTTCATTGCCCGCTAATTGATACGCTTCAAGGGCTTTTGAGACGTCCTCTTCCT
>JACPJP010000013.1 GCA_016187495.1 Candidatus Woesearchaeota archaeon | reverse complement strand
GTATGAATTAAGCTCCGAGTAAAGATTTTAATTGTATATGGGGGTGTAATCCTCTTAATTTCCACGTGCCAAACAAGCTCAACATTGTTTCTGTTGTTTGTTCTCCTTTCTCTGTTCTCAAGCAGCCAATTATTTTCCTAAACACAATCCACGATCTCAACATTCTTTCTGCTAAATTATTTGTTGGTTCAATTTCCGGATAAAGTACGCAAGTAAACCAATACTCTTTTCCATTCTTTATCATATTGACAGTTTTCCTCAATGTTCTGTAAGTTGAATAGACTTGTATCCATCTGTCCAGCTCTTCAATCAATTCCACATAGAGCTGCTCTCTCATTTCCTGGCTTTTTATTTTTCTTGCTTCTTTTACCTGCTCAAAAATATCACAGAACCATTTGTATGCAAATTCTAAACTCTTATCTTTTCTTTTGCTATTCATACAAACTTCCTTTACTTCACGAATGGCATGAGCCCAGCAGCGCTGAAGCAATATTCCAAATTCCTCGCAAAATACTTTGTAAGTGGACCAGCCATCGCTTCCAAGAACGCCTTTGAAGTTCTTTCCCAATATTCTCTCAATAATATCTCCGCCTCTTTTTTGATTAAAAACAAATAATGCTATTGTCAATGAGAAAAAGCCCCATAACCAGCTTGGTAATCCATTTCTGTTAGCTGATGTCTCATCGCCATTTACTGTTTTTTCTTCTCTAACCTTTTTCTTTAAGATTTCATACTGAGGCTTAGCTTTTTCAGCCACTCTCGTGCAAATATCCATTGCTGTTGGTGTTGTCATAGAAATATCAAAAACATTAGCAAATATAGATGCTATCTTATCAAACACAACACGACCTTCAAAACGCAAGTAACTTGCTAATGCTAAAACATTTTTTCCAAAAATACCTCTTTTGGGCATATCTTTATGTCTTGCTATAAAGATTTCTCCTGTATTTAAATCCCGATATTCATGGCAGTTGTATTTAGTAACGACTTTAACAATCTCAAAATCAGTAATTGTAACTTCCTCAACATATCCTGTCGGCTTTATGTTTTTGTTTCCAGTTTTAGGATTAAAATCAGTAGTTACCTCTACTGTATTATTTGGAGCATCTTTGGCTCTTGTCTTGCCCTTATGTCCGCTTTTCTTTCCTTCCTTTCTTCCTACTCTTAGACCTTGTGCCTGTGGCTTGTCAAAACTGTTTTTGGAAGAAGGCGTGTGTGGGTTTTTGTATTTCTTGAGTTCTTTCTCAAGCTTCTCTTTTTCAAGATAAAGTTCTATATACTCATCAATGATTTCCTTCTTTGATTTTTTGCTAAGCTCTTTTGATATTGTTCTTAATATCATTTTTCTATTAGGATTATTTTTACTTTTTTACCAATCCATTCAATAGGAACATACACTCTTCCGCTATTGCCACTCTTATTGACTTGCTTTTCAAGCATCTCATATCCAGAAAGTTGAATTTTTGTTTTCATCTTTTAGCTACAATGTAGCTAACTACTTAATATTTATTTCTATACTGTAATGCATAGTTTAGAGAACTAAATAGAGCTTAATTCATACGCCGATGTGTCGGAAAATTAAAAATTAAACTGTTCTTTTTTGTGATATAGCCTCTTTTCTCTGTATCCACAACACCAAAAAATGCCTCTTCTAAATTTTATTGATCAATATAAGAACATCCTATGATTAACTAAAAAGAAAATCTAATTTAAGCTTTTCTCAAACAGCTCATTTATCGCGCTTACAAAATAAGGGCTTTTTATCCACACTCCTGAATGGTACTCTGGATCGCTAGCAGCCATTACAAAGAATATTTCCTCATTGTCAACATTTACAAACCTTGCATCGTGCTTTGTGCTGAGGATTTCTATATTTCCTAAATCAACATTGGCATTAGGGATATTTGTATAGAATCTTACCTTGACCTTTTTTCTTGTTAAGGTATCTTTTGCCTTCCTTAAGACTTTAACCTTGTTTTTCAAGCCCTCTTCATTTGTGACTACTGTAACTGATTTTTTAGCTCTTAAAAGCATGTCCTTTATGAACCTATTGACATTATTCCTTCCGACAACGGAATTTGTAATGTCTTCCACATTAACTCTCTTAATTCCAGTCTTGTGCAAAAGCTCCAACTCATCAAAAATATCAGTTTCTGCAAGCTTCTCTACCATTTCTATTTGCTGCTCTGCCTCCTCTTCCAGCCTTTTCTTAACCCTCTCAACAACGGCATCAGGCTGGACGGCAATATATTTTATGGGCTTGCCAATTTTCATTATAATAAAGCCTTTTTTCTCTAATGACTCAAGAACGTCATAACATCTGCTTCTTGGAACTCCGGATATTTCGGCTAATTCAGATGCAGCAGCTACACCCCTGCTTAATAAAGAAATCCATATCTTTATCTCGTAAATATTTAATTTGAACCTTTCCCTTAGTTCCTGCAATGTTTCTTTTTGCAATAGCATTTTGTCATTAAGAATGAATTACTCATATTTAAAGGTTTCTGATTTATTGTTACTTTATAGTGAGGACATAATTATTTAACAAAATATCTCGAAGGTAGACATAATAAAAAATCAAAGAAAAAGGCCAATTTACTGGCTTCTCTTCCTCATTACTGCTGTAACAAGCAATATTGCTATGACAACAAGCAATACTTCACCTGCAACCAAAGCAACTAAAAATCCGTTTGACTCAAACAATGATTTTTCCCCTGTTGCTGGCAATGTAGGAGCACTTACTGTTCCTGCTGTTACCATGCCGGTTTGATCCGTTACAGGAGGCTGCACAACAACTACGCCTGTGTCTTCCTCCTCTTCCTCCTCTTCAGCTGGTTCTTCCTCAGCTAAAACCTCGCACTGTGCCACAACCAAATCAGCAGCATCTGTTTCTGTATCACTGCCTCCATTGAAGGTAACTACAGACTGCAAAGTGTAAATTCCAGGAGCAACATCTTGCGGTATTATCGTTGTAAATGTTTTACTGAACTTGCTGTCCTCGTCAAAAGGTTCATTGCTTAAATCAAAAGTCTCCTTAAAGCTGACTCCTAATTCTGCATTTGTAACTTCAAGTGTAACATCATCTTCATCATCAGCGCCTGTGTTTATAACAGAGGTTGAAAGCTGGACTGTTCTTCCGCATTTGATTTCTGAAGGTGTTACTGTGTTTCTCAAAAACTTTACCTCATTGTCTTCCTTTTGCACTTCTAATTCCAACTCATACTCAACAGCATGTGTTGTTCCATTCTCGTCTTCTCCTTCTACTTCAATAAGGACATCATAGTCTCCTTCATCAACTTCTAAAGGAATTGTAAAGTCTATTGTTACATCATCATCCTTTTCAGCCTTTAAATCCTTAATCTCCCCTTCTTCTTCCAAATCATCATCATCATCAATGCCTTCAATTGTAACAGTAACCTGCATATCTTCTATTTCCAAATCTTCTGCATCAGTAAAATTGTTTAACGCTTGTATTTTGAATTGAACATTATCGCCTGGCTTTGCTTCTTCTTTTATCTTATCCCCAAAATCTAGATTTTTATGAGTCTTGCTTCCAACTTTCACATCCACATCAGTTATAAGAAGCTTGCTGCCTTGTGTAACTCTGCCGAATTCATTAGCAGCCAGAACAACTGGTACAATTAATAGAATCAAAAACAACCCAACCATAACGCTTGCTTTCATTTTTCTTAACCTCATAAATTTAATAAAATTAACCACCTTTGCCCTGTGAAATAGCTACTACTATTTAAACTTTTTGTTATTGGACAATGGTAATAGAATTTTAATATTAGACAATGGTTAAAAAATAAGGCTACAATTATGTTTCAATATTTATATTTTTTTGTCTCAATACTAATTAATTGTGCCCCTTCTCCATTCTCAATCCCAATCTCATAGACTAAATTGCCAGCTTGGGGACAATAATATTTGTATTCGCCATACCCTTGCTCCAAAGGATTCCAGTCCCTTGTTTGCAAGCAGTCGGAAAATGAACCAAATTTTACTTTAACCTTTACGCCTAAAGCGACTACTTCTGCCATATCTTCTGCTTTCCCTTTATAATACTCTTGTCTATAAGCATCCCCTATTTTGGGCTCTGACCTCATAATTATTCCTGGTTTAGCACCATCAACTCCTGCTTCCCAAGAGCCCTCAATACTGACTACTTTTCCATTGACAAGCTCTTTTGAATCCTCGCCAAAGTACCAAACATTGCCATATCTATCCTGCGCATACCAGTCTTTTGTATCCTCTATCAATTCGTCATTAAGCCATACCCTATCCCTTACCTCAATAACATCAACGCCCATGACATTTTTTATATTGTTAGTCACGTACACTTCCGTTCTTTCTGTCCCTTCTTCGGTCTTGCCTTCATAAATATAGGTTGCACCTGGAGTGAATGTAAGATACCTATTGTTGACTCTTGTACCGAAATCAGCAGGATTTATCTGGAGATTATAGGTTTCTTCTATTGCAATGGGTTTTATTTTTTCGCTTCCCTCGTTATTATAAAAGAGATTATTTATAAGAACGAGATTCAATATTATAATAATTATAACTACCATAATTAATCCTGAAATCGCTATGTTTTTTGATTTCATTATTATGCGGTAATCTGCATAGTTTTAAATATGTTATAGTTCAATTATAGGATAATTGTTCTTAGAAATATCCTGCTACAAAGGCTGCTGCATTGCATCATCCCAGCTTCCTATCCACATTGTGCAGTGCTTCTTGCCTTCCCAATAATAATAGCAGCTTTTGCCGAATTTCTCCCATCTGACACAGCCAACACAGCATGCTGGCGCATCAGACTTTTTAATAACCCCGTCATCATTATTTTTAGGCGCATTTTTTTCTTCAATTTCTTTATTATTTTCCATCGCAAGAAAGATATATTAATAGGATATAAAAAATTTATGGTAACCATGTGTTAGGCTTCTTTAGCTTGTCCGGAAGGTACTTTTCAATGACGTAATTAAGTCCCCATTTTGCCAAAGCTTGCTGCTCTGCCCTTACTTTCATCTTGTTCATCTGCTCCAAAGCATTGCGCCATTCCTTATGGTGCTGGATGAAAGGATCATTCTTCAGTGCGTCTTTGCCTCGCTTAATATCAACATCTTTCAAGGGATGCGTAGGAAGCTTATAGTCAATAATATCTTGCGGTGTGACTCCTAAAAATTTAGCTTGCGGGACGCAAAAATATTCATTAATATGGGCAGCATTGCCAGAACCTACTTTTAAAGTTCTGTATATATTAGCATAACCATACATATCTCCATCAGTGAATACATAAACAGGTATTTTCCTTTCATCACTTAATCTTCTGACGAACCTTCTGCAGGCCCTTGTAGGGACTCCTCCCATCGAAACCAGAATGCAATTTGCTTTTTTCCAGTAATTATGCTTTAAAAGCCTTTGAAACATACCTGCTGTTTCTATTGCCAAAATAAATTTTGCATCAGTCTCGAATTTCAGGTGCTCGACGGAAATGGGAATAGAATAAGCACCTGAGCCGAACTTTGTGCAGTCTATCCGTAAATCTTTTCCCGTGTCAGTATCTTTGTCCACCACAATAAGCTTTCCTGCAACTTCGCCTCCTTTTTCCTCTGGAATAAATCCAAGCTGCTCCCTGTTTACCATCATCATGGCTTCCATGTCATCCATGACTGTATCAGATTCAGGCTGTTCCTTGAACATGGCTTCTGCCCAGTTTTTGGAAATGTAATACATCTCTCTTTTTGTGGTTATGTCATCATTCTCAACAATGTTTTTTGCATGCGCCATCATCCTCAATGTCTGGGCAAATGTTTTTATTGTACTTGCTGTTAAAGTCCTCTCTTTCATCTTCCCAACTAATTCAAAAAAGCCATCTTTTGGGTCATATTTCACATTGGTTAACGCCCTCAAAGGCATTTGCAGCTCCGGAAGCTTTCTCTTTTTTATCTTTTCATAGATATCGTCTTTTGCGATGGATTCTATCTTTTTGACAACCTCTTCCTGGCTACTCTTTTTCTTCATTGTTTTCACCTTCTTCCGTCTCTACTTCCTTGCCTATCTTCGCAAACTCCTCATCATACTCTAGATTTTTAGCTTCAATCTCTTCCATCTCTCCCCTTTTTTTCTCGAGTATTTCTTCCAGCAGTTCCTCAATATTTTTTTCGTCTTTATCAGTCAACTTCAATAATTCCTTTAAAGCTTCCCCAACATGAGGGATAAACATTTTGATATAGTCTCTTTTCTTGCCCTCAAATTGCAGCCTTCTTTTCTTCCCAACATAGCTTGCAAGCTTTCTCCCGCATTCCTGCAAGGCTAATTTTATTTCTTTTATAATCTCGGGGTAATGGGCAATTGCTTCCTTGCTTTCAGAAGTAAACGGAACCCAAACAGAAGCGATGTGGACAACGACACTAACAGGCCCTATCGGCAGTGCTCCTTTGCTTTGGCTTAATCCATAATTTCTCCACATAGTGTTAATTATAGACCTTGTTATTGCACATGCCCCTTGCTGGTAAAGCAGTGGAACTCGGTTAGCATACCTTAAAAGTTTCATGCTTTCTTCGGGGTTTTGCTGGCCGCCATAAGCAATTGCCGCTTCAACAATAAACGGATTTCCGCGATAAACCTCTGGCGGCCTTGTTACAGCAGTATAGAACTCAGCATTAATCTCTTTTTTCATGCCCTTTTCCAGCAATTCTTGACCAATGGGGCTGATGCAATCTACGGAAGGGGCAATTATTTTTGTTTTTTTAATTCCCTCAATTAATTTTTCTGCCATGTCTCTTGAAATATCCTTTGGCTTTGTGTTGGGCAATAATGCAGCATTCTCGCAAATCTGCTTTGCTGTCCCAGAGCCAACTCTTGAAAATTCGTTCATCAAAAAACTTTGGAGAGTTCTTGCTTCTGTCAATTTGAGCATAGAAAGCAAAACTCCTATCTCTATACCATAAGGATGCGGCTTAATCTCAACAACCTTTCTTGGCATCTGTTCTGAAGCTCGGGCAAAAATAATCTGCTCTGCTTTGGGGTTTGTGTAAATTATTGTTATGTGGGGGTTTACTATTGCTGTTTGCTTTAGATACTGGTCAATGCTTTGGTCGCCTTTCTGGTAGCTCCCTTCCAAATCCAATTCTATCCTTGTTCCATGCTCTTTGCCCCATTCGACTTCTTCTTCCTTTATTATTTCGGGCTTGTTGTTTTGCGTGTCAATATGCAGCTCATAATAGTACGAAGGATGTTTCTTGCTAATCCTGGAGGTTATTCTTGCGGGCTTTCCCGTTGTCAGCTGCGCATAAAGCACAGAAGCGCTGATTCCTATGCCCTGTTGCCCGCGGCTTTGCGAGAGCTTGAAAAATTTGCTGCCATAAAGCAGCTTTGCAAAAATATTAGGAATCTGCTTTTTGACAATTCCAGGGCCATTATCCTCAACAATAACCCTGAACTTGGTCTCGGTCATTTCAACAACTTCCACGTTTATCTCTGGCAGTATGCTAGCTTCCTCGCATGCATCCAAACTATTATCTACAGCCTCCTTAATGCTAGTTAACAAAGACTTTCTTGGATTATCAAATCCAAGCAAGTGCCTGTTCTTCTCGAAAAAACTCGCTATAGAAATCTCTCTCTGCTTTTTTGCAAGCTCAATTGCTATCGGCACTTCCTCTCTTTTAGATTCCTCTTCTGCCATTTTGTTAAAAATCAAGAAGCAACTTGTATTTATAATTAATTGTTTTGTATAGTTATGTAAGTATCCTAAAGTTAATTCCTTCAAATTTGTTAAAAATAATTATGCCTTTGGCAATTTTAGTGCGAGGCGTCGCTTTCCTGCCATATCGCGACGCCTCGCCTATTGATTAAAAATAAAAATAGTGTTATAAATAGGCGAGGCAAAATTTATTGGCAGGAAAAATTTTGCCGAGCAGTAAATTTCGTGCCGAAGGCACAGAATAAAAATTGACCATAAGATTAAACAATCCACTTCATAAAACTAAATTATTACTGTTTTGTGGGATGTTGAGTTAGCGTCACCTAAAGGATAAAATAATCATTTATTTTTTCTGAACTTTTCGTATATGTGTAAACCAATAAATAAGAAAAACAAAATTCCACTACAAAATAGGATATACCTAAGATAATTGCTATCACATAATAATGGGGTGTATCTATTAATCCTTTTACATCATACATGCCAATTAAGATAAACATAAATATCATTAAAATAAATGAAGTTGCAAAAAGATAAAATGACCAATTTCTAAAAACACTTTTTGCTTTAATTTCAGATTTAGTCTTAATTTTAATTTCCCCCATAATTAAACCATTTCCATAATCCTTTTCCTTTTCATCTCCCTTCTTTTGTTTTCCAGCCACTTGTAGACGCTTGCATGCGTGCTGCCTTGCAGCAAATATTCAATAGCTCGTTTAGCCATTAATGCCGATTCAGAAGTTCCGATAATGCATACAGTTTTTCCGTAAACAGAAACATAAGCTTCTGAAAGCTCCTCAATTAATTGCCTTGATTTCCCGTCTTTTCCGATAACACGGCCTTTTAATCTTAGCAAAGTATTTTTTGATTTTCCGGTATATTCTGCCAGGTCAATGTACTCAAAAACATAATCCTGCTTTAACAATAATTTTGCAATCTCCGGATTAAATCCGCGGCCTATTGCCCTTATTATCTCTCTTGCGGTATACAACCCCAATGCATCTTTCCCGTAAACAAATATGTCCCCTTCCAGAGAATCCACTTTTATCTTTGTTTTTGTATCTTCCTCTATGTTTTTCTTTACCTCTCCCTTTTTTCCAATCAAAACCGCAACCCTTTCCTGAGGTATTTTCAGCTCATAAGAAAATTCTGCCATGGTATAAATGGAATTAAGCATGTTATTAAAAGGTTTTTATTTTTGATTTTTTGTTTTTTTCGGCATTGTTTTTATCAGTTTACTGGTCTTTTGGGGGGGTTGTTGCGAAATCCTCACTACGTTCTGGGTAGCGTCGGTTCGCACTTAATGTGATTTGCAAAGGTTGACATCCCCGTAGGGGGCATGTCCCCCTGTCAACGCAATTGTATTTTAGTAGGTGCTCACAAAATTGACGCTACCCTTCAATTTCGCAACAACCCCAATCGTTTTCATTGCATTTGCATGCCCAATTCCTAAATAAAATTCATTGAACAGTCGTGTGTAAGAAATCTACCATTCATTAGGCTCAATGCCCAACTCATAGTAAGCTCTGCCTAGTACGGTAAAATTATATGCACACCACGTCAATTCGCTTTCCTGCTCTTTTGCAGTATCATTTTTACAAAGGACAT
>JACPJP010000005.1 GCA_016187495.1 Candidatus Woesearchaeota archaeon | reverse complement strand
TTGGAAGCCCTAGAAATTTTGAGAATACCGTCAAGTACATAAAGAAGCAGAAGTATGGGGAGAGAAACGGACAGCAGACTTTGCTAAGCTATGCCGCCTAATTCCAAAATGCCCCCAATCTCTGATTGGGGATTGTTTACAGCAGTTCAGGCTCAGCCAAAATCGTTAAATCCTTGATTCCGCTCACCCTTTTCATTATATCCTCTTTTATTTTATTTTTCATTGCGTGTACTTTGCCTATTGTCAGTTCGCTGTTAACATTTAAGGTAACTTCTCCCGTAATATAAGGCCCTGTCATTCTCAGCTTCATCTCCTTCAGCTTTACCGCAGGATGCTTTCCTATAATTAGGGATATATACCTTACTAATTCAGGATTGTTGAAGCCGTCTACAAGAACCAAAGAAGCCTGCCTTATTGTTGTAATTGCTACAAAAACGATATAGAAGCTTACAATCAATGCCCCTATTGCGTCCCCCCACTTGAAGCCAAAGTAAGAAAGCAAAACACCTGCCAGAATGACAAATGAGCTTGTCCAATCCTTAGTCGAGACTTTTGCATCTGCCTTGAGCGAAAGCAAATTATATTTCTCCGATAGTCTGTTCTTGATGATTGCAAGGTATAATGATATTAAGCCTCCAAAAGTAAGTGTTATGATTGCAGCAATCGGATAATGCAGCTCAACAGGGCTCCTTAGCCTCAAGTACGCATTATAAAATATATAGATGCTCATAGCAATCATCAGCATTGCAACTATCATGGAAACTAAAGTTTCCACCCGGTAATACCCAAAGTTAAATTTTTTGTCCGCTTTCCTCCTTGAAATCCTGAAGCCAAACCACACCATAAATGAAACTACAGAATCGCTGATTGAGTCTGTGCCGTCAGCTATAAGCCCGACGCTATTTGTATGATATCCAACAAAAATCTCAACTATGCCTATAAGGACTAAGACTAATGCTGATACCAGCACAACTTTCTCCACTTTCTTTAAGCCTTCTTCCATAATAGTGCAATATATTTACATGCTTAAATATATTCTTATCGGATTTTGAATTTATACGTCTTTAAGAAATTTTTTCTGACTCTTTTAAAATATCCATATTTGTAGTTTGGATTACAGCATTGATAGAAATCAGACATTTTAGGTACGGGGACAATAAAAACTATCGGTTTAATCCTCAACAAAATTCTTTCCCTTTGCAATCGCCTTGTCAAAATCAGCTACAAACTCCCACCAGTTCCTCATCTTTTTTCCTTGATAAGTTAGGCCGTTATTGTAACCCGGCATGTTCTGCATCCACCATATCTTAAATCTTGGATTTCCGTTGGCAAGATGGTCGACTGCATTGCAGTCCCCTCCCTTCGTCCATGTCCTGCAGCTTATCATCTTTTTTTCACCGGTTCCTTCAGGATTCCAGTCTTCGCAGTCTGAAATAACATCTTCCTCGCTTGTCCACAGGTATTGCTCAACAGGGCATTTATTGTAGACGTTTGGAGGCGAGTGGCTCCATCCGCATCTATAGTAACTGTTCTTTCCACATGTAGATCCGGGGTTGCCTACAAACTTGTTCCAGAAAAGGTCGTAATCTATATAATTAAATATTGCCTCAAGCTGATGCCCATGGTCTTCAAGCGATTCCCCAAGCCCCCTGCCATAATTATAATCATAAACAGTGTACGTCTTTTTACATTCAGGCAAGTCAGCAACCCTTGCGCTGTTGCTTATATCCCCATTTGGGCCTGCCATATTTGATTCTATGGGAACAAGCATGGAATTATGGACCATCCATATCCAAACTTCCTTAACGCCTTTGTTTTCCACCCAGTCGCATATGTTTATGTCATTTAGCTCTTTTATGTGGTTTACATTGCCTGGGTATTGCACATCTCTTGTAATCTGCCTTAAATACTCCTTTTCAAAAGCAATTTCATAATCCAAAAAGTTGATTGAGCTGGAATCTTTATATCCATGGTACTTGCTTCCTTCCTCCAATGAATATATGGTCAAATTAGTAAGAGTTAAAACCCAGTCTCTCAATTCGTCAACATCAGGTTTTTGCCAGTCACCCGTCTCACTCAAATCCAGAAAGCCTTCAGGCGTTGTTGGGAGGTATTTTAAGACTATTATAGGTACTTTATAAGGAGCGTCAAATGACACGCAGTCTGCATCATCCTCAGAGTTGCAGGTCTTAGGGCAGTAATTGTCATTGCTTATGCATTCTGTTATGGCCGTATTCGTGCATTTCCTCGGAAAGCCAGCGCATTCATCTCCTGTTGCAAGGTTGTTGTCATTGCAGTCAGCATTGCTATCACATTTATGCAATGGAAGACAGTCCTTATCAGTCTCGTATGCGCATCCCCTTGGGCAATAATTGTCATTATTAATGCAGTCGGTTATTGGGGTATTAGAGCATTTTTTTGGCGTGCCTGAACACAAGTCCCTTGTAGCGAATTCATTATCATTGCAGTCAGCATCATCGAAGCATTCGTCTAAGGAAGAGTTCTGCAATGTTGCTAAAGGTTGTTTTTGCGGTGTTTCTGATGCATCTTTCTCAAGCTCACTTGAGGAATAGTTTTGAAATGCCGTTAATGCATCTTTTTCTGATTTTTCTAAGGCATGATTTCGCAATGTTTCCAATAAGTATTTTTGTTTTGCTGCTGAGGAATATTTTTGCGAAGCCAAATTAATGCTCGTTATTGATACTATCACAAAAAGTATGTAGGTTATTATCATAATTTTCTTATCCACTGTAATTCCTAGCATCCTATTGCGGATTATATAAATATTGCTTTAAAATAAGCTTTAAGTGGAAAAACTGCCTAACAACAAGCAAGGCTTTCTACATGAATTATTCTGATTATCCTATATTAATTAGGTTTTAAGATGAGACTTGCAATCTGGCTATTTATACATAACTTTTTATATTAAACGTTCAATAATAGACAATATGTACAATATCCTCATAGGAAGAAATCAGGAAGACCAGAAAAAATACGGCACAGAAGGCACAATTTTCATAGGCAAGCATTATGTCAAGATGGGACAGACTACTTCTTTATCCAATAACATTTATATGGATGTTGCAAAATCACATGTAGTTTTTGTCGTCGGTAAACGTGGAAGCGGAAAGTCTTATAGTATGGGTGTTATTGCAGAATCCATGATGGATCTTCCAAGCGAAATAAGGAAAAATTTAGCGGTAATAATGCTGGACACAATGGGCATATACTGGACAATGAAGTATTTCAACAAGCAAGACAAGGAACTATTGAAAGAATGGGATTTGGAAGCAAAGCCGATGAATGTTAATATATTTACTCCTGTAGGCTATTATAAAAAGTATAAGGAAGAAGATATCCCCACAGATTTCCCTTTTGCAATAAAAACATCTGAATTAAGCATTTTTGAGTGGTCAGAAGTTTTTGACATAGACTTAAATACACCAATGGGATCTTTAATTGAGCGCGTTATAGAGCAGTTGAAGGAAAGCAAAGAAAACTATGATATGGATGATATAATAGAGGCAATACAAAAGGATGATAGGGCAGCAAAAGATGTAAAAGACGCGGCAGAAAACAGGTTTATGGCTGCAAAACATTGGGGCTTATTCAGCAAGCATGGTACATTGATGGAAGACCTAATAATTCCGGGGCAGATAACCGTACTTGATGTAAGCTGCTACACTCATATTCCGGGTGCGCAGGGATTAAGGGCTTTAGTCATAGGATTAGTAGCGCAAAAAATGTTTACCCAGAGAATGATTGTGAGGAAAGCAGAGGAATACGAATCAATCTATAGTGAAACACACTTAATAAAAAAATATGAAGATGAGCAAGAGGAAAAAGAGCCTTTAATATGGCTTTTCATTGATGAATGTTTGCCTTATTCTTCAAAAGTTTATACAGAAAATGGTTTAAGAGAAATAGGCAAAATAGTTGATGATTTTTGGAAAGGAAAGAAAATAAAAGTAATAGGTTATAATCAACGTACAAAGAAATATGGACATTTTCCTGTTTCAAAATGTTACAAACGCCCAAAGAGAATTCTTATGGCATTTATAACTGAAACTGGACAGTCCATCTCTTGCACTCCAGATCATAAAATCTATTCCAGTAAGAGTTTCCTTGAAGCACAAAAATCACAGGATATTGCAATTCCCCTATTGAAGCCTTATAATCTTAATAAAAAACTTGTTGAAGCTCGTCTTTTAGGAGCCATTTTTGGTGACGGATGGCTTTCAACAAATGGCACTTTAGTAGGATTTAGTGGAAAAGGGGATAATACAGACTTAGAAAAGATAAAGCATGATTTATCTCATTTGGGTTTCAAAAGTAGTTTAATTCATTCTAAAAAAACAAAATCCCAAATACAATCGTCTAAAGGTAACATAGCATATGTTAAAGGTACAAGCTATAGCATTACGTCAGCCACAAAGGCATTTAGATACTTTAGGAAATTAGGTGCGCCTGTTGGAACAAAAGTCTTAATTCCATCAAAAATTCCATCTTGGATTCTAAAAGGTCCAAAAGAAGTAAAATGTGAATTTTTAGCAGGATTGATGGGGGCTGATGGTTCTACTCCTAAACGGAATATTGTTGTTCCCAGTGATTTTAATCCAATACGCCTTTCTTTTAACAAGATTAAAGGTTTAGAAAAAAATGCTTTGAGCTTTTCTAAACAATTAAAAAAGCTTTTTGCGGACGTTGGAGTAAAAATAAGCAACATTAGAAAACGCCCTGGAAATATACGCAAAGATGGTCATGAAACAATAAAAATCCAAATAACAATTGCAAAAAGCATAGATAACACGATAAATTATTTTAAGAACATTGGGTATAGATATTGTGAACAAAAAGAAATCGAAGGAGAAAAATGGTTGGCCTATTTAAGATACAGAAAGCATATAATCAAAGAACGAAATAGTCTTAGAATTAAAGCGATTAAACTTTATAAAGAAAAAGGTCTTGGAAAAACACGTATAGGAAGAATTTTAGGTGTTCCGGATTACATTGTCCGTTACTGGATATATTCTAAAGGAAAAGCAGGTGTACCTAAAAATTTCCCTTCATTTGAAGAATGGACTAAGAAGCGTGTAAAAGGGAACAACTTATTTTTAAAAATTGTTAAAAAAGCAAAATTGAAGGAAGAGGTTGTTTACGATCTTTCTGTTGATAAGGCTCATAATTTTATTGCGGATGGATTTTTGGTGCATAATTGTCATGAGTTTATACCCAATGAAGGCAAAACAGTAGCAACCCAGCCGTTAATAACGCTTTTGAGGGAAGGGAGGCAGCCAGGAATTAGCTTGGTTTTGGCATCCCAGCAGCCAGGAAAAATTAATAATGATGTCATAACCCAGTCAGACATTGTAATTGCTCACAGGCTAACTGCAAAAATAGATACACAGGCTTTAGGATCCTTAATGCAAAGTTATATGAGGGAAAGCCTTGATGCACAGCTAAATTACTTGCCTGCTGATAAGGGAGCCGCATTAATATTTGACGACATTAATGAAAAAATTTATCCAATGCGCATAAGGCCAAGGTATAGTTGGCATGGTGGAGAAACTCCTTCTATCGTCATTAAGAAAAATAAGATATTCGAGTTTTAGCTATCTAAGGCTGGTCTAAAAAATGAAGGTTAGCATTACGTTTTATTAGGAAACATTTTTAGATAATGAAAGAAAGCCCATTGAAATGCCCAGTAAAAACACACAAACGCTTTAAAGTTGAATAACTTTCATCACCACATTCATAACAATAATATTTATTCAATAAAAATAAAGAATAATAATAATGGGGTTTTTTGCTTTAAGAAAACGTAATAGCAAAAAACTATCCACTGCGATTGTGAAAGAAAAGAGAGAAGACAAACTTTTCATTTGATTAGCAAGAAGGAAAATTTTACTATTATTAATATCAATTTTTTAATGAATATTTAGACACGCCCCTACAACCCATACCTTTTCAGCTGCAGTATCAGTATAACTAATATTGTAGCTGCAATTGCCAATACATACTGCCCACCACCAACTGTTAAGCCGATAGCGGCAACTGCCCATATTGATGCTGCGCTGGTAAGCCCTACTACATGATCCTTTGACCTGAAAATTGTCCCGGCTCCTAAAAACCCGATTCCAGTTGCAATTCCTGCTATGATCCTACCAACCTCGTCAGGAATTATGGAAAGTGTCGCTAAAACAAACAATGCGGATCCTAAAGAAACAAGCATATGCGTCCTTACGCCTGCTGGCTTATGCAAAGCTTCCCTCTCGAGCCCTATCAAGCCGCCTGCAATAGCTGCAACTATAAGCTTGATAAGCATTTCATAATCAATAACCCCTATAGCAAAAGCCATTATTTTATTATTTTTATTTAAGTTTAAATACTTTATTATTTCTAATTTTATTTTCTTTTTATCTTTGTTTTGAGTTATTGTTAATGCCTTCTTGATTTCATTGTTTTTTCTTCATTGTATTTTTAATAATTGCTGGACTTGTCGAGACAAACTTTTATAAATGCTGTTTGCTTCCTATCAAATTATGTCCTTTTCAAAATCATTTCCGAAGCAAAGCAAAACCTCCGCTTATCCTCAATGGGAAGAAGTAACTTTAACAGATGCAGAAGAAAAAGAGGTAGAGGAAAAATCAAGAGAGGAAAATATAAGATTATTTAAGGATTGCATTGAAGACGCTAAAAAAATAATGCAGGAAAAAAGCCTTAAGGATTACCAGACAGATTTGATACACATTGCAATTTCATTGTTTGAAAAAAGAGCAAGCCATTCAATTTACTGGAAGGAAAGCAAGGCAAAGGAGAAGTTTGATGGGATGCTTAACAAGTGATTAAATTATTATTTTATCTATTTCTTCTATCTTTTCAAAAACATTGTCCTTTGTAACTAAAGTTGCATTGTTTTCAATTACTTGCGCAGCTATTATTAAATCGGCCAATCCAAATGTAATTCCTTTTTTCCCATACTTATGCTTTAAGTTAGCAAGTATTTCTGCAGTTCTGCTTGAAGCCCTCAAACACATAAACTTATTGACAAAAACCATCAAAATGCTCTTATTTTTAATGTTTTTTTCTGTGATGCCTTCATAAAACTCGAAATAGTTGATGAACGTTATTCTTGGCGGAAGAAAGTGGTTTTTCGAAATCTCCTCAAGCTTTTTTACGGTTTCATTTCTTTTTCTCTCAATGTCTACTAGGATTGAGGTATCGAGAACTAGTGCCATTTTTTGTCTCTGAAGCCATACTCTTTTCTTATTCTGCTTATTGTTTCTTCCATAGCCCTAGCCTCTGCATCGGAAATTACAGCAGGACCTTTAAGTATATCATCCCAAAACTCCTTTGTTTTTTTCTTATATTCCTCGACCATATCCACGAATAGCTTGCCCATCGTCATCTTATTCCTAACAGCTATGCTCTTGAATTCTAGCCATGCATCCTCATCTACATCCTTTATAGTTTTTACAGTCGCCATAGAAGTATTAAAGTAATACTAGTATTTAAATATTACTATTTTAAAGGCAAAGGAGAATTTTGATGGAATGTTTGGTAAGTGATTATTTTTTATATATCTTATTTATCCAGAATTTTTTAAAGAATGGTAAAGTTAAAGTAGACAATATATATCCTATTGTTGGGATCAATGCAACCAGCCATGGATTTGCGACATCTGTAATATAAAGAAATATAACTATAATAAGATATGTCATCAAAGCAATTATTGCCCTTCTGGTTTTGCTCGTTTCCCAGGCTTTATCTGCCTCTACCCTCTTGTTTCTCTCTTTAATGGATTCTATTTCTTCCTTCATAATATCAGAAAAGTGAACTCAGTACAATCATTTTTTTACTTCCGAAACAAACTGCCTTCTTTGCCCTATATGCATCATTGCTTCGTCAGGTCCGTAAGTCATGGATATTAAAGAAGCTACAAACATCAGCACAAAAAACAATGCAAACGTAAATCCCCACCTCGGGCTTGCATCGTAGACATAAATAGAAGAAATCAGGAAGCCTACCATGCTTGTAATCATAAATCCGCCCTTCAAAGGAGCAACATTTTGCAGCATTCTACTATCCTCTTTTTTAATATTAATCTTTTATTTTGTATTATACTGTTTTTATTTTAATATACGCCCTTTATTTTTAAATGTTTAATTATTGCTTGTTTATTCTTATTATTTTTTAATGGGTTTATTTTATATTGGGTTTTTTATTAATGCACTTATCTTTGTACCTTTTCTTCTTATTTGCTAAACTATTTAAACTTAACGAATTTTAAGCTTCCCAAATGCTTTCTTGCCCTCTCAATGCCATTATTAAAATCATCCATAAACTTCTCCATATTTTTGTTGGCAATCTCCTTTAATTCCCCTGATGTCATCTTGCCTGACTTATAAGCTTTGTAAATTTTATCCAATTCCTTATCATCTTCCACTAAATGCTGCTTCATTAATTCAAAAACCATGTCCTTTTCAATAACAGCTCCAAGCTTCCTGTGCTCCTCTAACGTATCTCTTCCGCCGCTCAAGGCCCTGTTAATCTTCTTTTTAACAGAATTAATGTCCTCTGGCAGCTCTATGCAGCTTTCCGGCTTTGACTTGGACATCTTCAGGCTTCCATCAAGAGATGGAGTATACTTATGGTAAATTGAAGAAGGCAAAAAGAAATTCTTTTCTTTCATCCTCCTGACAATATCTCGTGTAAGCCTTATATGCGGGTCCTGGTCAACTCCAACAGGAATTATGCCTGGCATCCTTTCCTTGAATTGCGGGTACAAAATGTCTGCAACCTGCGTAATAGCGCCCATAATCCTTCCGGGATCAGCATTCCCGTATATAGCCTCAAACTCATTCAATGTAATTTTCTTGGCAAACTCATATACATTGTTCATTACTTCCTTGTTTTCTGATTGAAAGTAAAAATTTGTTTTCCGGATATCGAGGCCCAAAGCGACATAAGCAGGAATATGAAAATCAAGAGCCATTTTTCTTGCTTTTTCCAATGAAACTCCTCTTGTGCTTGCCGCCTCTAAATCCGCAACCAGAATGTAAGTTTCAGCTCCATGCTCCTGGAAATATTTTATGTTTTCTACAACCATCTTTGTGCCAAAGTGTATCTTTTCATTAGTCGGCATTATCCCGCTTAAAACATAGAACTTTTTTTTCTTCCTGATGGCATCAGAGATAATTCCAATATCCCTGCCTGCAAAAACTACACCGCGCCTCATTATCCTGTTCGGCTCTGGAAATAATTTGAGATTAAAAGCCTCCAGCCCAAAATCTTTAACTATTTTCTCATAATCCTCTACTAATCCTGATCCCCATGGGTCTATTATTTTTTTCATCTTACCTTTTCAATTTCTTTAAAGCTATAGATCCACCTATAAAAATAAGAAACCAAAAAATTAAGTCAAAAAGCAGATTTAAAATATTGATTTTGGATTGAGAATATAAAGAACGCTCAATGAATCTTAATGGCAAACCATGATATATGGTGGGATTAATGCCTCGGTTACAATCACCTCTAAAGCCACAGACGGAATCGGGGGCATAAAACCAACTGGTTCCGGTAACTAAAACTGCTAGAATGAAAATGATAGATATCTCTTTTTTTTCCATTTTTCCCTTATTGTTGCCAATTATTTATTAAATATTCTATTTTTAAGACAAAATTATCAGAACGGCCCCAAGCAGCATTACCAAAGCCCCAAAGCCCCTCATCCTTATATTCTCGTCCTTAAACCAAAAATGCCCGTACAAGACTGAAAAAATCGAGCTGGTCCTTTTTATTGACATCATGTAGGGCACAATGGTCAGGGTTATAGCAAGATTATGGAATATGACCATAAGAGCGTAAAAAATCCCTACAGGCAGTAATCCCTTAAAGCTTGCCTTCAGCTGCCAAATATTTTTTCTCGAAGCAAAAAAAGATATTGCCAGAAAAGACAATGCCATTGCCGCCAAATATGCCGCGCTTGAAAACAATGGAGAAGATTTTTGAACCAAAATTTTGCTTAAAGAGGATGTTATGCTAAACAAGAAAGCTACAATAAGCATGTACAATGAGCCTTTCTCCCTAAAAACCGATTTAATAGGCTCCAATAAACTTCCATTAAACTTTTTAAGGTTTAGTATATAAGCCCCTGCAACTACGAGGGCTATGCCGAAAAGGCCAATCAGGGTTGGAATCTCTCCAAGCATAAGGAAGCTTATGATGACTAAAAACGCGGGAGTAAATGATAAAAAAGGCAAAACAAGCGAAATCTGGTTGCTTTTTATTGCCTTAATGTACAAAACCCATGCTAAAATTTCAAATGGAAGCAGCGCTATTAATGCAGGCCAAAATCCCGCTTCTATTTTTGGCATCGGCATAAAAAAAAGCAGTAGCAGGACAAAAGGCGCGCCATAAAAGAATCTTGATAGTATAAGCACATAGTTATCCAAATCATCAGAAGCCTTTTTGGTAAAAGCATCAGCGGTAGAGAAACTAAAAGCGCTCAGCAAAGCATAAAGAACCCACAACATCTTATTTTACACTCTTCAATACTCTCTTTATCGCAGCAACTTTGTCTTCAGCCTTGAATATGAAAGAGCTGACAACCAAAACATTAGCTCCTGCCTTAACTGCTATAGGCGCAGTCTTGTCATTAATGCCGCCATCAACTTCTATATCCAATCTAGGCTTTAATCTCCTCAGCTCTTTAACTTTTTCCATGCACTCTTCTATGAATTTCTGCCCCGAAAAGCCAGGCTCAACAGTCATTACTAATACCATGCTAGCTTTATCAAGGAATTTTTTTATTTTACCTAACGGTGTTTTCGGATTTATTGCAATGCAAGGAATTATATTGTTTTTTTTGATAAATCTCAGTATTTTTTCAAGATTGCTGCAAGCCTCATAATGCACGGTTATATTGTTTATTTTTAATTTTTTATTTGAATTGATAAACGTTTTAATGTACTCTTCACTAGGCTCTTTTACCATCAAATGAATGTCTAATGGAACTTTCGTATAGAATTTTTTTAATAATTCTGCTTGTGATGTTATGTTGGGAACAAACTTGTTGTCCATCACATCAACCTGCAGTAAATCAGAATGCTCTTCTACTTCATTAATTTCATCTTGTAATTTATCCTGATTGGCAGACAATATAGACGGAACAATTTTAATTTTCGGCATTTTGTATATTATTTTATTCTTAACATTGTTTCTATTTATCTTAATATTATTAATTTTAATATTTATTGAACATTTTTACTGTTTTTAACCTTATTGGGTTTTTATTAATGGAACTGGTTATAATTCTTATTATCGAATGAATATGCCTATTTTTTCTTGCAAATAAACATGCAATGGTCTTTTTGATACGGCTCTAAAGTTCTGTAATCTACAATTATCATCTCTTTTTCCAATCTTTCCCTCACTTCCTTGAATATCTGCTTGGGCTGCTTTGTCACATCAATGCTTCTTGCCTTTATTGCAAGCAGAGCATATCCATCCTTCTTCAAAAATGCATTAATGTTCCTTAAAAATATATCAACTTGGTCTTTTTGTGCAATATCCTGGTAAATTACATCTACAACGCTTACTCTTTCCATTAATTCTTTTATACGGTTTGCGTCTGCCAGTATTGGAGAAACGTTTTCCCTTTCCTCACAATTAAAGATTAAGTCCCTCATTACTCTTGGCGCAATATCAACAGCAAATACAAACCCATCTTTGCCTACAATGTCAGAAACATGCGAAACAGTAGTGCCGGAAGCGCTTCCAAGGTATAATACAACATCATCTTTCCTTAAAAATATATTATTGCAGCCATTTAATATTGCAGCAGCGAGTTTGCTTCCATAAGGGCCCCATTCCCTATACTCAATATTATTCTGATTAACCAGCTGCTCATCATAAACCCTTTTTCCCGGAGCTAAGTTTAGTGTGAATAGCTTCCTTCTTGCTTTGTCCTCATAAACCTCAAATATTTTTGATTTTGATATCATTTCATACTCCTGAAATTTTCTTATCTGCCCTGAAATAATGCCCGAATGCAAAAAATAATGCAGCAGCAGCAAAGCCCATAACGCTTCCATAAACAAACGTTGCGGCAGGGAAAAAGAGCTCCCATAAAAATCCTGCTATGAGGCTTGCGGGCAGTGCTATCAAACCTATAGTTGCATGGAAAACCCCCAAGCCAGTGGCCTTTAATTCTTTTGGAGACAGCTCGGAAACAAGAGCCCTTTGGTTGCCGTCTATTACTGCATAAGAAACTCCATATAACGCAAATAGCACAATAAGGGATGCCAGCGAGCCGAAAATTGCGAATCCAAGCGAGGTAAATGCAAATAGGATATATCCGATTAAAATGACATTCTTTCTGCCAACCCTGTCAGATAAAACACCGAATGGGATTGAAAAAGAGGTATAAAAAATATTGAACATAATATAAAGCAGGATTGGAAGAATCACTGCAGCCTTGCTCTCAAACTGCTCCTGTGCCTTTAGTATGAAAAACATATAGCTGAAGTTCGCGAAAGCAAAAATTGCCGCGACAATTATGAATAGCTTAAGAGGCTTTGGAAGGACTTTTAGGCTCCACTTTGGAAAATCTTTCTTTATGCTTCCTTTGATTTCTCTTACAAAATAAAGTGGAATTAAAGATAAAAATGCGATTATTGCTGCAATTAAAATAATTTGATTAAAACTTAATCCCAATAGCCAGAACAAAAGCAGCACAGCTGTAGATCCTAATATTGCGCCTGCAGTGTCCATAGCCCTGTGGAATCCGAAGGCTTTGCCGAGGTTTTCAGGCATTGATTCCGATATTATCGCATCCCTTGGCGCGTTTCTGATTCCTTTTCCTATCCTTTCCAGGCTGGCAAATGCCAGAATTTGCCACCACGACTTTGATAACGACAAAAGAAGCTTGAAAAGCGAAGAAGATGCATAGCCCGCAACAACAAACATTTTTCTTTTTCCAATTTTGTCAGACCAGTAGCCGGAAATTGCATTTAAAATGCTTGGTATGCTCTCTCTCAAGCCGCCTGCCAATCCAATAATTATTCCTGTGCCACCTAAAGACGCTATCATCATAGGCAGTATAGGGTTTATCATTTCGCTGCTCACATCAGTAAGGAGGCTGGCAATACCGAGCAAAACAACATTTGCACTAATCCCAAAAAAACGATTATTCCCCATAGCTTATTTTGAACTTATCCACAAGCTCTTTTTTCAATTTGTCTCCAATAAACTTCCCCTTAAAATAGTCAATCTTAATTGCAATGCTCAACTTATCAGCCAAAGCCCTTGCTGCCTTTCCGTGCATTTCTTCCTTTGATTTCTGTATGAGCTGGTGCTCATGTATAATGCCATGCTTAGGAGGAAGATTTCTTTTTTTGTTTCTCATATGCCTAAACAGCGCTTTCTCAGCGCCTAAAATCTGTATTGTGGAAGATGGCATCTCCACTAATCTGCGCAAGCTTCCGGCATGGCTTATCAGTTTTGCAGCTATTGTAATTCCTGCAACTTCCATAAAATTAGGGCACGTTTCCTTCTCTAATTGCTTTAAATAGTCTTCATAGTGTTTTTTTAGCTTGTATAGGTTGTTCAATTGCGCAGCCAATAGCAATATTGCAGAAACGTCCTTATCTTCCAGCTCAGCGCCTAAGGAATCGCTTTCATTTACATTTAATTCCTTCAATAGCTGATTTTTGGATTTTCTTGTTATTATAGAAACAAAACTTTCATGGTCAGCTACTCTATTGGAAACCTCAGGATTGTATAATGAGTACCATTCCCTAAGCCTCTTGACAAGCAAATTAGTATTTTTGTTAATTTCGTCAATGCTATTGATTGTTTGTATTATAAGAAGGTCTTTATTTACCGATTCTTTGATGGAATTCCTTGTAATTTCTAAATTTTTATTTTGAAACTGGGAAAAATACTTTTTATCCTTAAAAAATAATAAAATATTGTATAAATCCATGTCTGTTGGCTCTATGGCTTCTTTATGTTTTTGCCTTAATTTTTCCTCATACTCATTTTTGTTTTTATACTGCTCAACGTCCTTGAACAACAATCCATCCACTGGCTTATAATTTTCATTGAAAACAAAGCTTCCTATTATGTTGGAAAAAATGAATTTTGGCATAAAAACAAAGAAATATTGTTAATTTTTAAACCTTTGTTTAATTATTTTTTGAATAAAGGGGTTGAATATTATGTCATCAAATGCAAGCTCCATTTGAACACCCATTTGGGCAGTCGCTATAATACCTATTGCATTCTCGATTAATCCATTTTGTACCATCCCATGTTCCCTTACAATAATACTCTTGCACACCCGAGAAATAGCAATAATCGGTGTATGCCCCTATAGAGTCTGTGCAAGTATTTTTTCTAAAATACATGTCTGCATAAGAATCGTCAGGGTCTGTGCATGGGCTTGAAGTTTGGTCTGCTATTTGAGCAGCAGTCAGCAAAGGCGGCATCTGTGCGTCTATTTGATATGTAACAGAAGAGTCTTTGCAGTCGTTAACAAAAGCAGTTAATGGAAACTCATTCGAATTATAAATAAATACATTGTCAGTAGTATCCTCTTTTAAACAAGGTGGCGAACCATGAATAAAGGCAACTCCTGTCGCTTTCTTTATAGTCATCCCAGAAATGCCATCTGGATCAGATAAAAAAAGGTCATATGTAATACTTTCATTTTGATGCGGATATGCCCTCCAAACCCTAAATACCTTGAAGGAAGTATTGTTATTTATGCTTGGTTCTGATGTTTGATTTGTTGTCGTAACATTAACACAAGCAGATACGTTTGCGCTAACCGCAGTTTCATACCTTATATCCTTGCATGCAGTCCCGCTGGGGCAGGAATGAGGAACGCCGCTTAACTGACCGTTACTGCAAACGCCTTCAATAATCTCGTAATTCTGCCCGGCAGTGCCGCATTTGTCATATTGCTTTTGGGTGCCTTTTTCAGCATAACTGGCAACAAATAAATTGTCCCCATTATCATAGTCAATGCATGGTATTGTTGCGACAGTTTGGTTTTCTAATGTTTTCAGCCCACTGCAAATATTATAATTATTCCCATGGCACAGCTTGTAGCTCTGCCCTACAGTTACATTGAAATTGCTTAGCAGCTGGGTTACTGCAATATTATTTCCCTCACTGCAATAATAATTCTGGGTATGCGTAATCTTAGAATTTGATGTCAAAAGATGAACGCATGTTACAAAATTTTTTGAATATTCTACCATTAAATTTTCATCTTTAACTGTCAAATTATGAAGGCTTACACTCTCAGTTGTAGTTGTCTCATTAGCTCCACTCCCATAAACAACCGTCTTAACCATATAATTATTATCTTCATTAGATTCAAAGATATAAGATGAGGAACTCAAATCAACAAATGCCTCAACCTTATAAGTGCCATATTCAATAATGCCGACAGAACCATGATGAGTGCTATAGGTTCCTCCTGGCTGTACAATAGGAGATAATCTTTGTACATTAGTTATCTTGCCAGTATCGACATTGGTGACCTTTGTTAAAACCCAATATTGCCCGGTTGCTAAACTGCCTAAGTTCTTTGTAGTAACATAAACATTTGTGCTTCCAGAAGTTGATGTTGGAAGCTGCACATCAATATCAATAACTGTCAAATCCGTGTTAGCCTTGACATAATCAGCAGAATACGGGCTTGTTACTGTTATTGTCTGCCATGCTACATTATTGTTTTCATCTGATTCTGCAACTAATAACCCATAGTCGGTATCTGCCCTTACCTTATAAGTGCCTGGCACAGGCAGCGCATAATCTGATTGTACTGTTCTTGTCTCGCCAGGGTTTAATTTCGCGCCGCAGAAGCCCCTTGCGTTTAGGGTTTCCACGTACAGGCTGTCGCAAAGGTTCCCGACAGTCACACCACTTCCAATATTCTTGATAGTCGCGCTTATGGTTACATATGTATTTGTAGTGCCTGTATAAGACTTAAAGTCAGAAATTATTAGATCTGGAAGCCCTCCTGAAACATTTGAAACTTTTTGTGCTCCTGTAACAGTAACAGTATCATAAGCAATTCCAGCGCCTTCTGAAGCTTGATGCGGTTCCCCTGCAACAGGATAAGAAGTGTCCCTTGAATTTGCCTCTAATTTTATAGTTCCTAAAGCGCTTGTGCTTACAAGCCAGCTATTGCTGCAATAAGTTGCACTATTACAATTGTACCAATGCGCTTTGTTTAATTCAGTATCTGTCGAATTGACAGCCCACCACCATATTGCAACCAGTCCTGTGTCATCAGTCCCTATAACAGTTACATTAAAAGTCTGCCCTGCAACAATTGTTGTTGGGCTGGCACTTACAGCCACAGTGGGCGCTGAATCAGCAGTTTTTGTTTGGCATGTATTTTGCCCATTGACACATATTTGGTTTAGATTGGAATTGCAGTAAGTTATCCATACAGAGCCGTTAACGGCAGCGCAGCTAGAATTAGTTGTTCCTGGCTTTATGCAAGTGTAGTTTAGCAGGCTCCTGTAAACAGAGTTGGAAGAGCAATAATAATCTCCTACAAGCGTATTTGTTCCGCAGTCTATGTTGCTATAACAAGTTATGTTTTGAGTTGCACTCTCGCATTTTCCGCTTTTTCCGCAAAAGCTGTTGCTTGGGCATCCGCATGTTTCGCATTTTTCATAAATAGCTCCAGCATAACAGTATTTCGGCCTGTTTCCAGAGCATTGCCCGTATTGCGTGCCATCAGTGCATTTTGGAATATTATCAGATACATTTTTGCCTTCATCAATTATATCAAAGATTGCCTTATTGGACTTGGAACCCAGCACAGAGCAGTCAATAGTAACCTCATTTGGGTCTATGCTTAAATAAAATAAAAGCAAATCCTTAACTTCTATCATAGAAAAAGGCGCGGAATTTGGGTTGCTATAAAACCTATAAAGCATTTTTCTCAATGCCTGCTTTATCTTGTCAACTTCGCATTGGGCTGTGGCATCGACTACGTTAGAAAGCATCAAAACAAATACAATCAGCATTATTGAAATGAGTATGATCCTCTTATTTATCTTGAACACCTCTTTATTGGCAGCATTTATTCAAAATCTCGCAGCACTCTTCCTTTAGCACAATTCCTATCTCAGCCAGCCTTGTATCGCAAGTCCCTGCCTCATCAGCAGTTTCACAAGCAGCAATCTGGATATCTGACAATGACCTTACCTCTACAGGCAATCCCTCTCCTGCTTGCAACACATCATTCTTGAGTTTAGTTTCATCCCATTGCACTTGTGGCTGACACCCAAAGACTAATGTAATCAAAAATACTAGAACTAAAACCATTTTTTTCATTATTAAACCTCTTTTTTAGTATATCCCACTTAAATAATATATAAAACTTATGTTTATGAGCAGCACAACCCATGCTCGCTGCAGCATGCAGCCTTATACCCAGCACCATATACAATATCCAAGCCATCGCATAATCCGCTATCTTCTGCATTCTGGCAAACAGTTTGAGAAGATATCAGATCATACAGCGATATTTTCTCGCGTAGTGTTCCTTGCATTAAATGTTGCAATCCACTTTCCTTTGTGTAAGTTACATTTATGCCTCCATCAAATTTCTGCCCTATGTGGCCGTTATTGCAGCCCAAAAGCGTAAAAACCGCTTTCTCTTTATTCTGCAATATTATTGATTCATTATCAGAGCATGCAGCAGTGCTTATTCCAGCAGCAATAACATTATTGATTGTTATTGTTTCTCCAAAATTATTTTGCAAAACCAAGGTAATTCTGGAAGAACCAACCTCATGGTCTAAGCAAGTTACACCGCCTGGCAAAGAGCATTTATTTGGAAAAAACATATCTGGGCTTAAAACTCCAAAATAAGCCAAGGTGCTGATAACTATTAAAACCACTACAAGTGCCCAGCCATAGGTCGTCAAGAATTCCAAAGCAGCCTGTGCTTTAGCCAAAGCAGCTTTTACCTTGTTTTTGATGAAATGCACCTCTTTTTTGTTATTATTATAAAACTTGGATTTAAGGTTTTCTGTTAAATAACTATAAAAAACAAAATAGAAATAAATATAAACATACGAAATAACAAAATTGTAAGAATGAATCAGTCGAAAAAATGACCTTAACATACATAACCTGCAAGGATGAAAAAGAAGCAGTAAAAATTTCTAAGCATTTGCTAAACAAAAGGCTGATTGCATGCTCAAACATGCATCCTATAAGAAGCATGTATATGTGGGATGGAAAAATACAGGACGAAAAGGAATTTGTCATGATCGCAAAGACAAAGGGCAAAAACTATGAAAAAATAAAAGAGGAAGTCTTAAAGCTGCACAGCTATGATATGCCATGCATACTAAAAATTGATGCGGAAGCGAATGAAAGCTACAAAAAATGGGTGAATAAGGAAGTTAAGTAAGAAGGGAGTCAAATAAGATGATAAAAAAAAGAAGTCAAATAAGCGGTACGGTTTTTGTGTATATCTTCTCAGCCATAATAATAGCAGTAATCTTGATTTTTGGGTATAAATCCATTATCAAAACTAAGGAAAAAGTCGAGCAGACAGAGCTTGCAATCTTAAAAAATGAAATAATCTCAGACATAGATGGAATGAAAACTGATTTCGGATCATCAAAAAAAGTTTCTTATTCAATACCGCCTCAAACACAACTTTGCCTGTTTGACTTAGAAAAAAAAGAGGATATATTTGAAAACTTGCCTCAGGGTTTTAACCCTCTGATAATAGACAGCATAAGAAGCAATGTGAGGAAAAACGCATTTGTATGGGGGAATGAGATTTTTGAGCCGTTCTATTTGGAAATTGAAATCAATGAGCCTTATTTTTATTGCTTAGAGCCTGTTGCGGGTAAAGTAAGCTTTGTTATTGAAGGATTGGGGAATAGGACTTTGATTTCAATTAATTCTTAATTTGCTTAAAAGTTTATAAATAAAACTCCGTTTTTAACTCTAAATATGGATCCTGGAGAAAGAGAAGGATGGATGGAAATAATAAGTGCTGAAGAATTAGATGCACATATGGCTGCTATTGGACAAGCGGAAGCAAATGCTGACATAACAAAACAAATGTTTTTAGAGCACCCATTAAGGCCCAATTCAAGGCTATTAATTCCAGGATGTGGCACAGCTCAATTGTTCGATTATGTTCAGCCATCAGATTTAGGCAGTGATATAAAACTAGTTTTAACTGACATTAATCCTTCATTTCTTGCCAAAGCTAGAAAAAGACTGCAAAGATTTTCTGGAATTGATTACCATATGCAAATGGATGATATCGAGGAAACCAAATTGACGGGACCTTATGATGGTGCATTGGTAGTTCTCGTTTTGCAGCATGTAGAATGGCAGAAAGCTATAGACTCATTGGTAAGTTTAAATCCATCAAAATTGTACATTGTTGAGCAAGAGCAAGACCCTAGCCAACACGCTGTCACTAAAAGCAGGCAATTATCAGAAGCTTGGAGAAAATATGCAGAAATTGCAAATCCAAAACTTGTTCCAAGAACAGAATTAACAAATTATATGGCAGACAAAGGTTATAGCTTAGTTGAAACTTATGAAAGAAAAGTTCCAGACAAGAAAACCATGGTTGGATTCGTATTTCAATAAAATATATAAACTCCGTTTCTATTGGCTAGTTTATGTTTAAGATAGTAAAAGAGGTAAGGGACATTAATAGGCTAAGGGAGATTCTTACAGTCCTGTTTGAGGAAGGATTTGATTTTCTTATAGAAAAAATAAGGCTGCGGCATAATATCCCTTTAACAAAGCGCGTAAAGGCAAGAATTGAGCAGAAAAAAGCCTTTTCAATTGAAAAAAGGCTTAGGCTCACTCTTGAAAGATTAGGCCCAACATTCATAAAATTCGGCCAAGTGCTTAGCGTAAGGCCTGACTTAATTCCGAAAAGCTACATCAAGGAGCTTGAGAAGCTGCAGGATTCTGTGCCAGCATTTTCTTATGAGATTGTAAAACAGCAGATAAGGAAAGAGCTAGGAAAAGACATAAATGGACTATTCTCCTCTTTTGAAAAAAAGCCTATTGCATCAGCATCCATAAGCCAGGTGCATAAAGCTGTCCTTAAAGACGGTAAAAATGCAGCCGTAAAGATACAAAGGCCTGATGTAAAGAAAATAATGGAAACTGATATTGAGATAATGTTTTACGTGGCAAAGCTGCTTGAAAGCCGCATTCCAAAAATAAGGAAATTTTTCCCAGTGAAAATAATCGAGGAATTTTCAAATTGGACAGAAAAAGAGCTGGACTTCAAAAGAGAAGCCATGAACGCAAAGCTCTTTGCAAAGAATTTCTCTGGAAGCGGAACCGTAAAGATACCAGAAGTTTATGTTGATTTTACCACAAGTAAGATATTGACAATGGAATTCATTGACGGCATTGAGCTGCATAATATCCAAGAAATAAAAAGAGAAAAAATAGACTTATTGCCTCTTTTAAACAACGGATTTGATGCAATTCTTACCCAGGTTTTTGTCCATGGATTTTTCCATGCAGACCCGCATCCAGGAAATATTTTAATCACAAAAGACAAAAAAATAGCTTTTGTTGATTTTGGCATAGTTGGCCATTTTGATGAAGAGCTAAAATTAAAATCCATAGATTTGTTTTACGGCGTTATAATCAACAATCCGGAAACAATAGTAACAACTTTAGCAGACCTTGGAGGTATAGAGATAGAAAACAGAGAAGAATTAAAATACGAAATCAGCGACTTGTTGGAGCCTCTGCAAAGCAGCGATATAACGAATGTAAAGATAAGCAGGATACTTGAGGAAATACTGGATTTGGCTTTGAGCCATGGCATAAAAATACCTATGCCATTTGTGCTGTTTGGCAAGACTATAATAACTCTAGAGGGAATTGCGTTGGAGTATGACCCTAAATTCAACATTGTTGAAAACTCTAAGCCTTTTATCGAGAAATTGGTGAGCCAAAGGTACAGTCCAGTATACCAGTTCAACCAGATTATGAAAAATATGCTCAAGTTCAAAAGATTTGCAGAGCAGCTTCCTGAGCAGACAACAAGAGCCTTAAAAAAAATAGAGAAAGGCACAATTAAAGTTGACATAGAAGATACGGACATAAAAAAGCTTTCATTGGAGATTGACAGGTCCGGAAACCGTGTCGCTTACAGCATGCTTATAGCAGCCTTGCTTATTGTAGGGGCATTGACTATAGGTTTTGGAAAACCTTTTATTTTGAATGTTCCGCTAATAACATTTATGAGCTTTTTGGCAGCATTTATCCTATCAATAATCTTATTCGTTTCAATTTTGAGAGAAGAAAACTTAATCAAATAATGAGGTGAGGCAAATGAAGGAGATAGTTAAAAAAAGCTTTTTGCTTGGATTGGGCGCAGCAACCTTGACAAAGAAGCAGGTGGAGAAAACTGTCAAGGATTTGGTAAGAAAGAACGCAGTTACATTAAAAGAAAGCAGCGATATACTGAAAAAAATAGGAAAAGCTGCTGATGCAGAGAGAAAAAGGGTGAGCAAGTTTGCGCAGCAGGAAGCTGCAAGAATAAGCTCCCAGATGGGCGTTGCATCAAAAACTCAATTAAACAAGGTAAAAAAGAAATTAAAGTCAATAGACAAAGAGTTGAGCAGAAGTGGCAAAAAAACCCTTAAAAGCATACTGAGGCAGCTTTCAAAATAAGTTTATCCTAGAAAGGAGTCTATATAAAAATGAAAGTTAGAGTCATCTTTTATCAAGAATTGTTTTTAGACGGTGAAAGAAATCCCCATTGAAAAGCCCATTAAAGCTACACAAACACTTTTAAAATTGGTAACTTTTATTACAACCCCCATAACAATAATATTAATTCAATAAAAATAAATAATAATAAGATTTTTTGCTATAAGAAAAAGTGATTGCAAAAAATAATCCAGGTTTAGTTGTGCACAAGTGAAAGATGACAAAAATTTCCTTTGCGTAGCCAGAGAGAAATTTTTCCTATTATTATTTTTATTTTCAATGCCAGAAGAATTTAATGGTATTATAAAGAAAACTAACGCAAATATAGCAAAAGACACAAAATTAACATAATAGATATGTCTTTTGCTTATTAGGAGCGGACAACTATTGTATAATAATTTTTGTCCGCGAGTATAGTTGTGAACGTCGTAAGATTAGGCTTAATGGACAAAATCCGTTTTGCTTGCATGCCATTTGCAGTAACCCATGTATTAAGCAACATTATTTTAGTTGATTTGTATAGGGATTACTTTGCTAAGCATAAGAAGTATTTTACATTGCATACAATCTTTATTGCTGGCTTTGCAGGCTTGCTGCCTGACATCGATATTCCTTTAAACTGGATTCTTAATCTTTTTGGCGCTGACCTGGTGCATAGGACCATAACACACACTCCCTTATTCGCCTTAATTTTCTTAATTCCGGGCTTTATTCTATGGCGCAAGAAGAAGCATACAATGGCAATGTACTTTTTCGTGACATCTTTTGCAGTTTTCCTCCATATTTTCTTGGATTATTTTTTTGCTAGCGATGCTGGAGGAGGAATAATGTTTTTTTATCCCTTTTCAACAGCAGAATATGCTTTAAACCTGCTTAAAGGCACAAGCGCTACACTCTTTGCAGGCATAGACGCAATAATATTATTATTATGGCTCTGGCACGAAGAGATAAAGCACAAGATAAGCGATTATATCTAACAAATAAACTAAAAGCTAGTATTAAAGATTCGCTGAAGATAACTTTAACGCTCAATAAGGAAGTTCTTTTTAGAATAATTGATATTATGCCTTTTCAAGACCTCTTCAAATTCCATGGAATTTTTTATTGGGATCTGAATAACCCCGGGTGCAATGTGCTTTCCTTCTAGTCTTTTTACCATTCCCAAATCATTTCTACCACTTAAAACATAATTGAATTTTACCTTTTCAGTATGTGACTTATTCTGTAGGTTATAAATAAAAATAGCATAGCCCTCAAAACTTATTTTATGAGAAAATGGTACTCCATCAAAAATACTGATTCCTTCAAGAAAAATTCCTGAGCGGGCAAAAAACTGCTCTTGGAATAATTCTTCCAATAATATTCCCTTAATATCTATATTTTTTCCCGGCTTTATGTATTTTTTAATTGATTGTATTTTCGCAAGTCTTTCCTTTAAAGTCCCTCCCCTAAAAATAACAACAATGTCTACATCAAGAGGTGAAGTTTTGCCCTTAACCGCTGAGCCATATACTACAATATCAAAAATAGCTCTATCCTTTTTCTCATTCCTCAGATAGTTTTTTAACTCTTTGAGCATCTTCCCTAAGCACCTCTACGGCATCCTTACTCATCTTTTTTGTATAGTTGTCTTGATAAAATGGAAAATCTTTGTCAAGAATATCATAAATTTCGGGATATTTTTCTTGCACAATCCTAAACCTATTGGTGTGTGATGAAGGGACAAAGCCTTCTCTCTTTAGGACGAAAAGGTCAGTAGCTGCACTGATAGCTTTGAAAAAAAGAGTAACTGCTGAGTTGTATTTTTTAGCCCTAAATGCATGTTCAGCCAATTCCATATACTCGCTAAAGTTTTCCTTCAAAATTTGTTCTTTTCCATCCATTTGTACGATACAACAAATATTAAGTATTTAAGCTTTTCTGTTGTACAATATTAAATTTGTATGATACAACCGAAAAGATAGAAAAGAACTTTTGAGTTGTATAATACAACAAAAATGCAAGTCGTTTGAGCCCTCAATTTTTTCTAAAAGGCGATAAGAATTACGAGTTGTACAAGAGAAAGCAAAGGGTAAAGAATCTAATCAAAGCTAAAAATCAGGCATTAACATAAGCTTTAGTCGCTTCTTCTACTTGAGCCTCAATGTGCTTTAGTTCTTTAATTAAATCATAGGCGCGCACCACCGTGTTGTAGGCTATTTGGATATCATGAGCGGCACCGCGTATACTACTCTCATTTTCACTTAAATACCCCGAAGCTTGGTTAGTTTTTGCGAGAGCTTCATCAATTACAAATTTAAGGTTGTTGCACCTTTCCAAAACTTCTGCCTCCATCTTTGTCAAAAAACCTCTTATTTGCTGTTTCTTTTCTGGCTGCCTTATATCTTTTAGGTCATTACACAGCCTTTTTGCAAGTGCTCTTATCCTTTGATGGTGCATCCTTGCATTTCTAATTTCTCTTGCGGCTTTATCTAACTGTGTCTGCCACTTACGACAACTTCCTGTCGCATCTAAAATCTCATAAATCTTTTTGTTTCCTACAATTGGACATTCCTTCAATACCGATTCCAATACCCCATATAACAATTCCGCTGCATTATCTAACTCTTTAAGCTCTCTCCTTTCCTCTTGGTATGATCTTTGCTCAATTCTGACATCATTTGGTGTTATAGCCATTTTATCACCCTAATTATACTTTTTGACATAGGTGTATATATATATATATATATCGTTTTTATGAATAGAAATCCTTATTTTTATTGATTTTTTATTTTGTATAGTTTTAATGGACTATTTTATTATCGTCCCTTCAAATTTCTCGTTTTGTAGTAAACTTTCAAAATTCCTCAAATCCTTGCCAATGATTATAACCTTTAATTTAGACTTCTCAGCCTCTTTAGCAGCAATAGGATCAAAAGGCGCATTTAAGCCGGCTTTCCATTCGTTTCCGGAAATTTCCCTATATTCTTTCCACGAAATATTTTTAATTTTTTTTGCATTACCATACTTTTTAGGGTCTTTATCATATAAATAGTCAATGTTGCTCATATTAATTATTGTCTTAACGCCAATGTTCTTTGCCAGTAATACTGCGTCATAGTCAGTTGACCATCCTGGCTTCCAGCCTCCTGCAATTAAAATATTTCTGGTAAATTTTACTTTCTTTCTTGGATCATCAACGATAAATTTTTCCGCATCTTTGCCAAAAACAGCTTTCATGAACCATGCATTCATTTTTGTAGCATGTATTCCCAGCCAGTCTAAATATTCATTGCTCTGCTTGGAAATTTTAGAAGCCATTTCTTGATAATCCCTAGCTAATCTTCCTCCGCCGCAAATAATGGCAAATTTATACCCTTCTTTAGTATGCTTATTGATTATTTTTTTGAAGCCTTTCAAGAAATTGGCATCTATTTTATCCGGAACTATAACTGAGCCGCCAAGGGACATAACAATAGTTTTCATTTTGTAACCTCAACTTCCTGCCTGCCTTTCTTCATCCATTCCGTATGGAACTCCCTAATCTGCTTTTTGCTATTCATCACCAAAGCCCCGTTCTTGTCAATCCTGAAGTACTGGTGGGCGCCAAAATAATCCCTTTGCAGGGCCATTACAGACGCAGAGACCAAAACATTGCTGGAAAGCTGCTTTAAATAGTTATATGCAGCGTCCAGAACAGGTACAGGGACGCTTGCTTTTCTTGCTGTTGAAGTTACCTCTGCTAAATCTTCTAAGCCTTTTCCCAATATCCTAATAAAAGGAGCATGTAAAATCAGGTTTTCCGGTTGCTTTTTCTTGTTTTTGTAAGCTTCAGAAATGGCATACAGCAATGTCGGAGCCCTTATGATGCATCCTGCACGCCAATCCTTAGCAACGTTTGAAAGATTAATCCCATAATCCCATTTTTCTGAGCCTGCTTTAATCAAGTTCAGTCCCTGCGAGTAAGAAGACAGATTAGCAGCATACAGCGCATTATGCGCCTGCGCAATGAACTTATCTTTATCTTTAATTCCAATTTCTGTTTTTATTTTTTTAGTGCTTACTTTATTGCCTATCTCCATTCTTAATGTTTTTTCCGCAGATTGTAATCTTGATGTAATTGCAGAATAAATTGTAGGTATCGGAACTAATAATTCATTTGCCGTGTTAGCAGTCCACATGCCAGTACCCTTCATCCTTGTAAGGTCAGCAATGCGCTCAACCAAAAACCCTTTGCTTTTGGAATCTTTTTGCTGCAGCCCATCAGCAGTTATCTCAATAAGATAAGATGATAGAACATCGTTCTTTTTATTCCATCTCTCCATTACTTTTCCAATGTCCTTAAAATCCAAGTCCAATGATTCTTTAAGCAGCCAAACAATTTCGCCAATCATTGCCATTATCCCATACTCAATGCCATTATGCACCATCTTTACAAAATGCCCTGCTCCTCCTGGGCCATTGTAAGATACGCACGGCTTCTTATCCTGCGGAGCTTTAGCTGCTATAGCTTCAAGTATTGGAGCAACCTCATGATATGCTTCTTTTGTTCCACCTGGCATTATAGAAGGCCCGTATCTTGCTCCTGCCTCTCCACCGCTTACTCCTGTGCCAATATAAGTTAAGCCTTTTTCCTCAGCCCATCTTACTCTCCTTTCCGTGTCTTTAAAATATGAATTTCCACCTTCTATGATAACATCCCCTTTGCGTAAATATGTAGCTGCCTGCTCTAAAACAGCATCAATTGCGTCTGCCTCAACCATCATCCAGAAAATTCTCTTTTCATTCCCAAAAAAATCTCTAACTTCATCTAAAGAATCAGCAACCTTTAAGCCCTCTTTTCTTGCTTTAACCCTTTTTTCTTCTCCCCGGTTATAGCCGATAATATCAAAGCCATGATCCTTTATATTCAAAGCCAGATTAAGTCCCATTGGCCCTAAACCAATCATTGCTATTTTTTGTTTTGGCATTTAAACCATTTACATCATCAATTAAAAATAATTAGCTCTTTTTATATAAATATTTCTAATAGCATCGAAAATTTTTTAGATTGCCACCAAATTGTATAGTTTTCTGTGAAGCAGACTAGATGTCCCTAGGACTAAGTTGGGGTTAAAATCGTAAGTTTTATATATTTAAGCATATTGTACATATTTGCACATAATTGGAGGTAGAGAACATGACAACTATGACTTTGGCGGTACCATCTGAACTGAAGCATAAAATGGAAACATTTCCAGAGATGAATTGGTCTGAAGTAGCCAGACAAGCATTTATGCAGAGGATAAAGGATTTGGAATTTTTGAAAAAATTCAAGTCTAATAGCACTCTGACTGAGGGAGATGCGTTAAGATTAGGACGGGAATTAAACAAAGATCTGGCAAAAAGATACAAAAAGGCTTAAAGCATGGATTTAGTAATAGATTCAAACATTCTTTTTGCTGCTTTGCTAAAAGAAAGTGGAACTTCTGAAATTTTATTTAAACATACACTTTACGCACCTGAATTTATCTTTGAGGAGTTTAGGAAATACAAAGAGTATCTTAAAGGCAAAACCAAAAGAACAGAAGAAGGATTTAACGAACTTTTTGATTTATTTGAACGAAATATTATACTGATCCCAAAAGAAGAAATTGACCCGTTCATCGAAAAAGCAGAAAGAATTTCTCCAGATACCAAAGATGTTCCTTATTTGGCTCTTGCTTTAAAGCTGAGATGCTGTTTATGGACTAACGATGAAGATTTGAAAGAAAAGCAAGATACAATTCAAGTTTATTCTACTGAAGAATTGATTAAGCTATCTTGATATTTCTGCGAAGTAGAGCAGATGTCCAAATTACTGAAAAAATCTGAGGTGTAATCTATATTTTCTTCTTTATTCTTTTTTCAAATTTTTTTATGAAAACCACAAATAAAATAAAAGGTAACATGATTGTTACACCTATCTTTAATCCTGTATTTTGAATTGTCTCGCCAACAAACTGACCCAATAAAACAATTAATCCAGAAATAATTCCAATCAATATACTTAAATAAAAATTGTCTTTATTTATTTTTATTTATACCCTATTTTTCATTTCCTGTGCTTTATTATTCCAACCGCAAACTTGGCACTTTAAATATGTCAAGCTATAATCATATCCTCCTCTTGACCAAGTTTCCAATTTCTCATTTAAACTGTTCTGACATTTTGGACAATGTGCCATTTTCCTACCCACTAATATTCATTTTTAATATAACCTATTACAATTTAAATTTTTTTCTTTTTTCGTTTTAAATGAAGATTAAGTAGTTTTTTAAAGTAATGGGGTGACAATCTTCTAAACGTCAGTTCTTCTGGTCTTTGACCAGAGGGTAAAGCCAACCAATAGCAAAAACTATTTCTTACACCAGAATAAAAAATTAAATGGTAGGCGTTAGAATCACGCACTACCCATAGTAGTTTTGCATAGCGTTAGCTGTGCAGAACAACAATAAAAAACTTTCTTAAGGCAAAATACTGCCATAACATCTTTGATGATGAAATTTACAGGGAAGGCATGAGAACTTTGCTTTTGGAAGTAGCATACGAATATGAGATACCGGTAGGAGAAATAGGTTTT
>JACPJP010000004.1 GCA_016187495.1 Candidatus Woesearchaeota archaeon | reverse complement strand
TTACCTTGTTGAAGGCAGATATGACAAACAAGGGAGAGTTAAACAGAAAGTAATTAGGTATCTAGGCAGTATAGAAAACATTCTTAAGAAATTTGAATTCTGGGATAAGAATCATTGATTATTGAATTTCCACGCAACGCCGTTTTTATAAAGAAACTTTGCTGCCATCTCTCATCATAATAACATTTTCTCCCGTTTTATAGCCCATTTCCACTGCTAGCCCTGCCAAAGCCTCTCTCATGTCCTTATTTCCATGGGAAGGGATAATGTTTTTCGGCTTTATAATATGGATAAAGTCCCTTAAGTCTTCTCTGGCTGCATGCCCTGACTGGTGTATATCCTTAAAGATTCTAACTCCTGTCTGCTTGAGCTCGTTTTCCAGAGCATCCCTATTAGCTATATTTGTAGGGGTAGGTATTGTTCTGCACGAGAATACAACATTATCTTCCGGATAAAGGTTGAATTTAAATTCCTTTTTTGCTATCTTGTACAAGACTGATTTTTGTTCTCCTTGATGCCCAGTTACCACAAGCATATACTTTTTCCTGTCTTTGTCCACTTTCTTGAGCCTTCTTTCTATCTGTCTGCTGTATTTTACCAGTTCTATATCTTTTGAAAAGTCTACTATGCCGATTTTTTCAGCAGCCTTTACATACTTTGCCAGTGATCTCCCTAAAAACAGTATTTTTCTGTTGAGCTTTTTGCCGAATTCTATTATAGCTTTTAGCCTTGCGATATGAGAAGAAAAAGTAGTTATAACTATCAGGTTATCCTTGTTGCCAGTTCCAATCAACACGTCACGAAGCATCTCTTTTGCTACCTGCTCAGATGGCATTTTTCTCTGGTCAGAAGCATAAGTTGATTCCACTATCAATGCCAATACGTTTTCTTTGCTTATTTCATCCATTCTTTTGAAGTTCGGCTTGTTCCCGAGAGTTGGGTGCAGGTCTAGCTTGAAGTCATTGGCATAGACAATTACGCCGTATTTTGTATGTATTGCAACTAATGCTGATTGTGGGATAGAATGAGTTATATGTATAAACTCAATTTTTATATTATCAGAAACCTTATAATCGGAATTAATATTTACGGTTTTTATCTCATTTTTAAGCTTAATCCTATCCTCCTTTAGGATACTCTTTACGATTTCTGCTGTGTAGGGCCCGCATACAACTGGAGCGTCAAATTTATTGGCAATATAAGGCACAGCTCCTACATGGTCGAGATGCGCGTGGCTTATCACAATGGCCTTAACCTTATCTTTTATTTGGTCTAGAACAGAAATGTCCGGAACAGCACCGACTTTCATCAGCTTCTCTGCATTTATTTTTATCAAATCCTCGTCTTCTGTAAGCTTGATGTAATTCTCTAGATGGATTCCAAGATCAATAATTATGACCTCTCCATCAATGTTAACAGCGGTGCAGTTTTTCCCGACTTCATTATAGCCCCCTACGGCGTAGATTTCTATCATTTTTTGGCTTTGGAATAAATTTTAGATTATTATTAATAACCTTTTGGTGCCCACATTTATAAAAATTTGCTAATTTGTGGTCACCCCAATAATTCAGAATATATAACTAAACGTTCCTTAGAAAAATAATAAATGCGGGGAGCAGGATTCGAACCTGCGTAGGCACTAAGCCAATAGATGGCCCATGAGCATTTCATCGGCATAAGCCTCATTACTCAAATAACTTGAGTTTGGATGTTTAGTACCTAATGTTACCAAATGCTATCCCGTTTGGCCACTCCGGCATCCCCGCTTAGAATCATTTAGAACTGGCACATAATTTAAAAACATTACTAAGAATTAATCAAAGATGTTGATTTTAAGATGGATAAAATTTTAAATTAGTCTGCCTTCGGCAAATTTATTGCGATGCCTCGCTTTCCTGCCATATCGCTCGGCATCGCCTATCAATTTTAAAAAAATAGGTTATAGATGGGCGAGGCAAAAATTAGTGTTAGGGCAATTTTTGCTGAGTACTAGAATTCGGCTGAGCGCAGCGAAGCCAGATTTAATTTTAATGATTTGAGATTAATAGACCTTTTATCTTAAACTATTTAATTTTCCTTCTATCTCGTTTAGCTCAGATTCAAGCTTCTGCAGTTCGGACATGGGCATTTCTTTTGCAACCCCTTCCTGCTCTTTTTTGGCAGATGTTTTTTTCCTTCCTATGCGCTTATGCTGGACATTTGCTGCCCTTATTTTTGCATCAGGGAGGACTCTCTTTAAATCGGGAATTAGCTTATTAATCTCCTTTATTGTCTTGTCAAGCCTGTGTACAAGTTCTATCTTGTCATGCCTTAAGCCCTTGAACTTCTCAAACCTCTGCAGGTTCTCAAGTATTGCCTTGAGGGACTCCAAAGTATTTCTCCTTACCTCCTCAGGCTCGTGCACCTCTACAAAAAAGATATTTTTTTCCTTTTCCATTCTTAATAAGTGCTTTCAGGCTCAAACAAGCTTCTGTCTATGTCATTCAGCTTGTTCTCAATCTCGTTCAATGTAGAGCTCCAAAGCTCTAACTCAGCGTCCTCATCATTTTTTAACTCATTAAGGTCCGCTAAAGTCCTTTTTGCTTCCGCTAGCTTGCCCTTAATAAGGTCAAGAACATCCAGTATATCCTTATAATCGTCTATCTTAACAAAAACCGGGGCTCCAGTTCTCACCATTTTTGCTCACCTTGATTTTTTAAACACGGATTTATCCACGAAAATGAATTTTTTCTGCATATCCATCATGGCATCATGCCACTTTACAAATACCCGCTCCCTATTTTCATCTATCTCTGCTAACCTTTCAATTGATTGAGAAGATATCCTTAAATTATTTTTTATTGTGTTCGTATTAGCTAATATATCGCGAAATTTCTCTATCCTAACATATATTGGGCCTTTTGACTTTTTGTGCCTCATTATGCCAATATCGTCTTTTGAATCTTCTTTTTCAATGTCCTGATAAGGGCTTTGAGCTTCAATCTGCGGTTTAAGAACTAGGTCATTTTCTATTGGCCTTGGAAAAAGCCTGCCTCTTGCTGGAAATAACGGTCTTGGGGCTTGGAAACTCGGTTTTGACATTGGCCTTGGTTTTGGAAATTCTAATTCTTCTTCTCTCGGAATTTTTAAATTTGGGAACGGTTTTTCTTCAGGAAAACCTTTGCCAGCGAACTCTTCTTCAGGAAAATCCAATGGCGGTAAAGGCTTTTCTTTTGGAATATACTTAGGTTGCTTTATTGGAAACTCATCAGATGGGGCCATGCTTTCTTCAGCTTCTGGAATTGTTGGAAGCTCTGGAAATTCAGGAAACTCTTTTCCTGCCCTGCCAAGCTCCTCTTTTGACAAATCAGGCGGCGGTGGGGGTATATCTAAATCGTCTTCTAAGCCAAAATTCATCTCCTCGGCCTTATCCCTCTTTAAGAACTTTAAAAATCCCAACTAGTGCACCCCTAGACTAAAATTAAAGACCCATCTTATTAAACTTTTATTATCATTGCAGGATAGTAAAGTCGCAAATATTTATATACCAGTTAAAAACCATAACAAAAATGAAATTTTTATCTTTTTTAGGAGTTTTTATATTTTTGATGCAGATTTCTAATGCTATTGTAATAAATGAGATTATGGCAGATCCTATTGCAGATGAGACCTTAAACGAATGGGTAGAACTTTATAACGAGGAAGATAATGATGTTAATGTAAGCGGCTGGATTATCGGGGATGATAATGACAATGACACAATACTAGGAGGATTATATAATAATGAAGGCACTATAATTCCTGCATTTGGATATGCAATAATAACAGACGATGCCACAAGGGTTTACAATAATTTCAATGTGAGCAGTGATGCTGTAAGGCTGTACGTTGATGATGCTTCCATTGGAAATGGATTAAGCAATGATGGAGAAACAATATACCTTTATGACAATAGTAATAAGTTAATGGATAAAAAAACGTATAACGAAACGACAGAAGATTTAAGCTGGGCGTATATAAACAACACATTGTATAAATCAAATCCGACGCCAGGTTTTGCTAATGATGAAAGCTTACTATCTGGTTGTGACTATGCAGTCGAGTTTATACTTGCTAAAACCGTTTTTGATAATTCCTCAGAGTTTTCATTCAAAATAAGGGCATCAAAAGTAAGTGGTATACCAACAAATTTTACTGCAAGAGCCAAAATAGAGGATCTTAATGGAAAATTAATTAGGGAATATGCTCCATTTACAAATGAATCCATAACAAAGCAAAAGACATCAACCGGATATACCCCAAACTTAGAGGAAGGAAAATCATATTTTATGGATTCAAATATAACTGCAGAGTGTAGCGATACTAATTTGGGAAATAATTTTGACACAAGGATTATTACAATAAAGGGCAAGCCGCTGCAGGAAGAGTCTTCCATCAGCATAGAAAACATACTTGACATTGGAAGCGATAAAAAAGCCAAATTCGGCCAGACAGTGAGGGTTAGGTTAAGAGTATATAAGGGCAACACAAACAAGAAAAGCGTTGCTTTGTGGATAGAAAGCGACAAAGGAAGAAAGCTGAGCAAGCAGTCAAGTGCCAATCTTGAGGATAAATATACTCCTTATTCCATAACAATACCTGTACAAATAATGCCTAACTGCGACAATGAGTTTAAGGATGATGACTATACTCTTAAAGTTGAGGGCTTGGATACTGAAGATGAGAAGGGTATAGAGATACAAGATTTGACGGATTCATTGTGTGAGGTTAAAGTTGTACAGCAAAAGGAATTATCTCCTAATAAGTTTGATTTTGAAATAAAGGAGTTCAATGAAAATGTCCAATTAGGAGAAAGGTTCAATACAAAAATAGAATTAGACAATAATAATAATGTTGATATCCCTATTAAGATATGGAGCTATGTTTATCGCGGCTCAAAATCCTATTCTGGAGACAGAGAAGAAAACAAGAAGGAATTTACCCTGAAAGCGAATTCGCTGCAAGAGATAGAGCTGGAAAATATTGTTGATGACGCTGAATCAGGTAGTTATAAGTTCAAGGTTGTCATCAATAAGAATAACCAGAAAACTAATAATGAAATTATAAAGGATATTACAATCAATAATATGAATAATAATATAGAAACATCAAAAAATGAGAACCTTGATTTAAAAAATAACCCCGATAATAAAAACGATGCTGAAAGTTTAGTAACTGCAAATAAGGTTTTAATGCCTAGGGAGCTTGCCTATGAATCTGCAACGGAGAAAGCAAAAAATCTTGCGCCTATATTCCTTATTATTTTGTCTGTCTTGCTGAATATTGTTTTGATATGGAGAAGATAGCTAAATAAACAAACTAATAAAAAAATAACTGACTCCAGAAACAGTTGCAGCTGCAGGTATCGTCAGGATCCATGCCCATACTACCTTCCTGGCTAAAGACCATCTTACCGCTGAAAGCCTTCTTGTTGCCCCTACTCCCGCAATAGAGCCTGCTATGACATGCGTTGTTGAGACTGGAATGCCGGTTATGCTTGTAAAAGCCAGTACCAAAGAACCTGCGCTTTCAGCGCAAAAGCCATGAACCGGCCTTAACTTTGTCAGCTTCACCCCCATTGTTTTTACAACTTTCCAGCCTCCTGCTAAAGTCCCAAAAGCTATAACTGTATAAGAGGCAATTATGACCCAGAAAGGGACAAAAAATTCTTCCCCTAAAAAACCTGAGCTGAATAGCAATATAGCAATAAGGCCCATAGTCTTCTGCGCATCATTTGCGCCATGAGTAATGCTGTAGGATGCAGCTGAAATCAGCTGCAAGCGCCTAAACCATTTGTTCACCTTTTTTGGATTCGCTCTTCTGAATATCCACATTATTAATGCGAAAAACAAAAAACCACCAATCATGCCTAAGACCGGAGCAGCAACTATAAAAACCAAAACTTTGGCAATCCCACCAAAGTTTAATGATTCTATGCCAGCTTTAGCCAAAGCAGCCCCTATAAACCCGCCAATTAATGAATGGGAAGCAGAAATAGGCAAGCCCTTGTAAGTCGCAAAATATACCCATAAGATAGAGCCGATTAAACCTCCTAAGATTACATAAACCGTTACAATATCGGGATCAACTAAGCCTTTAGCAATGGTTGTAGCCACAGCAACCCCAAAAATAAAGACACCTAAAAAATTTCCAATGGAGGCTAATATGACAGCGCCCCATAAAGGCAAAGCCCTGGTAGCAACAACCGTTGCTATAGAATTTGCAGCGTCATTAAGACCATTGCCAAAATCAAATATCAAAGCGAGAATTACAGTGAAAACCACTAGCATAAAAAGAAAGTCAAGCATGTTTCACCACTATGCTTTCCATGACATTGGCTATATCTTCGCATTTGTCCGTTATATTTCCCAAATGCTCGTAAATTTCCCTGTATTTTATAACATCAATTGGGGTTTTTTTATCAAATAAGCTCTCAAGAGCAACATTATATGCATCATCTGCCTTATTCTCTAAGGTATGCACATCTATGTAAAATCTGCTTAAGTTTTTTAGTTTTCTTAACCCTACTATTCCATAATATACTCTTTTGACAATGTCTTGCACAATAGCTGCAAATGCCTTTATATGGCTATCTACCTTATCTATTTTGAAAATAACCAGGCTTTATAGATGTTGCATTAATAAGATCAATTATATCGTCTAAAAGCGTAGCCAGTTTGTATATGTCTTCCTTGTCTATCGGGGTGATAAAAGCCTTATCCAGGTTTCTTATAATATCATGAGTTATATTATCGCCTTTATTTTCTATACCCTTTATCCTCTCTATGGTGCTTCTCCTTTCTGCTTCGCTTAACTTATTGTAGTTATCAATCATGCTCTTGAATTCATTTGCTCCATCCACAACATTTGATGCTTGCTCTCTAAGCATTAAGAAGAACTGCTTTTCCTTCGGCAAAAGCCAATGGATTAAATCTGCCATAAAAGATGGGGATTGCTCTTAATTTAAATAATTTGCCTGCAAAAGCCGTTAGTTTTTGTCACCTTTTATTGATTAAAATTTGGTTATTAACATATCAAAACCAGCGGAAAACAAGTTTTTCTAGGTATTTGACAAGGCAAAGCCTTTTCAAAACCTTTTTAAATTTGATGCTATTCTAAAATATGGTGGCTGAGGAAAAACTGATTGCAGAACAGACGCATATAAGGTGCAGAATAATAATAGAGGTACTTGGAAAGCCAAAGGAGCATGTGGAAAAGGCTATAAAGGATTATGTTGAGAAAATCAAGAAGGATTCAGAACTTATAGTCATGAATGCGGATTTTTCAGAGGCTGCCGAAAAAAACAATTTATGGGCTGTTTTTGTTGAGTTGGATATGGTTGTGAAAGGAATACCAAAACTTATAGGTTTCTGCTTTGATTATATGCCTTCATCCATAGAGATCACAAAGCCAGAGGAGTTTATAGCAAAAAAGTCTACTGTCGAGAACTTCATTAATGACCTGCAGGCAAGGCTGCATAGTGTAGATATGATCATAAAAAAGCAGAAAAATGAGAATACATTTCTTAAAAAGAATCTAGGCAAGGCTGCAAGCAACTTAATACTACTATCGCTAACTTCTGGAGGCATGGATATTGAAAGGCTTTCAAGAGTTACAGGAATAGCGGAAAAAGAACTAGAAACATTTTTAGGGCAACTTGTTGAGGAAGATAAGATAAAAAAAGAAGATGGGGTATATTCTCTAGTCAAAAAATAAAAGAGGCTGCACATGCTTAAAAGTAAATTAGAGGCTTTGCTGTTTTCTTCTGGTAGAAAGATGAGCATAGAAGAGCTTTCTAGATTGTCGAATGCAAAAACAGATGACATAAAAAATGCTCTAGTTGAGCTGAAGACTGAATACGACGACAAGAATTCAAGCATGATGCTTGTCAATGAAGGAGATTCGTGGAAAATAACCATAAGAGAGCAATTCCTGCCTTTGGTAAGGAATGTAGTCACAGAGACGGAGATGAGCAAGACAATAATGGAAACCCTTGCAGTTATAGCATTCAAGTATCCTATAAAGCAGTCAGAGCTCATTAAAATAAGGACTAACAAGGCTTATGACCACCTTAGCCAGCTTGAGCAGATGGGCTACATAACAAGGCAGAAGCATGGCCGCACAAATCTGATAAAATTAACGCAGAAATTCTTTGAATATTTTGATTTGCCCCATGAAAAGTTAAAAGAAGTGTTTAAGGATTTTGCAAGCATTGCCAAAGCAATAGAGGACAAGGAGATGGATATCAAAAAAATAAAGGAAGAGCAGAAGGCAATGGCAGGAGAAGAGAAAAAGAAAGATCAAGAAATAAAGAAGGCTACAGACTTATTGGATGCGGAAGGGAATCCGCTGGATTTGGAAAGGCAGGAAGAAAAAAAGGAAGAGCCTAAAACAGAGTTTGTGGAAGAGAGGCTTGATGACTTAGAGGTTGTAGATGAGCCTTCCGAGGAAGAGATTGGGAAGGAAAGGGAAAGATTAAGAGAAATAAAGGAAGAAGAAATGCAGCACCAAAAGAAAAAAAAGGAGAAGAAAGAAAAGCAGAGATTTGAGGGAGAAGGCGTTAAGCTAAGCGAGGAAGAAGAGGAAAAAGTTAATCGAAGAGTTGAGGAAATATTGCATATAGAAAAGGAAGAAAGCGATGAAGATTTTGAAGAAGTGAAAAGTGAGGAAGAGTTCGAGCAGAAAGAAGAGAAACAATGAAAAGTGCATTTAAGTTCACAACCGAGTTTATAATCTTTAGGTTTATCGTAAAATTTATTCACAACTAGATGTTTAGTGCAATAATAATAAAAAAGGATAATAGGATTTTTCGGGATTGTAATTAATTCTGCTGAAACTCTATAATTGATATAGTGGATAGTTATTGAAAATATCAGTAATGGAGGTGTAAGTAAAATGGGAAAGTTATTTACAAGAGAGCAGGCAAGACAGTTCTTGAAAGAGAACAATCTG
>JACPJP010000017.1 GCA_016187495.1 Candidatus Woesearchaeota archaeon | reverse complement strand
GATTTTTGTATTCTGTCCCTAAGTTTGTCGGCACTGAATTAGAGGAATACGGGCCTTTTGCAGAAGAGGATATTGCTAATTTGCCAGCGGAAATTGCGGATCTTTTAATAGGAAAAGGCAAGGTAGAGGAAATTAGGGAGAATTAGGCAAGGTGGGTCTAAATTGCGAGCACCCGTCATTTGAATATGAACGCGACAAAGGGGACGCTCCCTACGGGAAATGTCGCCTTACACTGAAGACAGTAAGTGCGAGCCGATGCTAACCCGCGAAGCGATTTTTTAGACACGCCCAATTAGGCAATTAACTTTTTGTAGTTTGGATTCAATTCTATGGATTTGTCAAAATATTTCTTTGCTTCGCCATTATTCAATTTTTCCAACTCTATAGCTAATTCAAAATAAAACTTCGCTTTTGGATGCATTTTGATTTTATTTTTTAGCAATTTAATATAATAATTACATTTTTTATTATTAAACTTTTCCCCTTTAAGGATTTCGAAATGATGTATTGGTATGTTTGTCTGCTTTACCTTTCCATTTATTTTTTTAATCAAGTTTATTACAGTTTCATGTATCGGATAACAGAATTTTATTCTTTTGTCATTGTGAAATAGCCTTGTAAGCCCCCTGTAAGTCCATCCTAAAAATGGCCTGCTCTCGTCGTAAAAATCCCATTTTGCATAATTAAACCTCAATTTTTTGATTTTTTTACAATAAGTTCTTTGGACAAAGCTATATCCAACTACTTTTTTATTGTCTTTACCCTCATTTGAATTATTATTTGTCAAATTTTTTATTGTTTCTAAGTCTTTGTTGCTTATTGTTTCATCAGCATCCAGTACAAGAATCCAGTCTTTTGTTGCTTTGCTTATGGAGAAATTCCTTGCCGCTGAAAAATCATCACTCCACTCAAAATCATAAATTTTTGCATTAAGATTCTTTGCTATTTCTTTTGTCTTGTCATTGCTGCCTGTGTCAATAATTATTATCTCATCAATAATATTTTTTACACTGCTGATGCATTTTTCTATATAACCCTCTTCGTCTTTTACAATCATGCATAAGGAGACTGGCATTTTTGCATTATTATTTGCGAAATTTATGAATTTTATGCTTTTATAGAAACATTTTTAAATTACCGTCAGATACCAAAAATCCATGAAATTGCCTAAGACTGTAAACAGGTATTGCCCTTACTGCAAAAAGCATACCCAGCATAAAATAGCAGCTAATAAGAAAAGAAATCCGAGGACCATGACTTATGGCAGCAAGATTCGCGCAAGGAGAAGGGGACAGGCAAGAGGCATAGGGAATATGGGAAGATACAGCAAACCCGCTATAACTAAATTCAAGATGACTGGAAAGAAATCAACCAAAAAAACAGATTTAAGATATGAATGCAATGAATGCAAGAAAAAACACATTCAAAGGGAAGGCTACAGGTCAAGGAAAATAGAGTTTAAGTAAACGGTAAATTTTAAGTAAATGAATAGGATAGAGGTTTTTGAAATGGACTCAACAAGCAAATTTGTCAAGATAAGGTGCCCGAAATGCAAGAATGAGCAGGTAATGTTCGGCAAAGCCTCCTCGCAAATTATTTGTTTGGTATGCGGGAAGGTTTTAGCAGATCCAACGGGGGGAAAGAGCAGAATCAAGGCAAGGGTTCTAGAAGTTCTTGGGTAAAAAATGCTTTTGAAGAAGGAAGGTTTTCCGGAAGAAGACGAGCTTGTGATGTGCACTGTTACCAAGGTGCAGTTCCATTCCGTTTTTGCAATTCTTGACGAATACGACAAAGGCGGAATGATACATATTTCTGAAGTAAGCCCTGGAAGGATAAGGAACATAAGAGATTTTGTTAGAGAGGGCAAGAAGATAGTTTGCAAGGTCCTTAGGGTAAACAAGGAAAAAGGCCACATAGACCTATCTTTAAGGAGAGTAACAGAAACACAAAAAAGAAGCAAGGTAGATGAATTGAAGCAGGAGCAGAAGGCTGAGAAGATTTTGGAATTTGTTGCAAAGGACCTAAACGTGGATATAAAGGAGATTTACAGCACCATTAATGAAAACATATCAAAAAAATATGCTTCATTGAACGAATTCTTCCAGAAGGTTGTTTCAGACAATAGCCTAATAAAAGATTCCGGACTTGACGCAAAAGCAGCGAAAAATCTTGAAGAAGCAATTAAACTAAGGATGAAAGAAGCTGCTGTTAAAATTGAGGGAAAATTGACGCTTACAAGCTTTGAACCAAACGGCATTGATATGCTCAAAGAAGTGTTGAAAAAAGGACAGGATGCTGGCAAGGATAAGGTCATCATAAAATATTTGGGAGGGGGCTCTTACAGCATCTCAGTCACTGGCAGCAGTTACAAGGAAGCAGAGAAAATGCTTAAGGACGTATCTGAAGGCATACTTGGCAAAATTGAAGCGAGCAACGGCATTGGAGAATTCGCAAGGGTGGGGGCATGAGAACCATAATGAAATGCCAGAAATGCGGCAGTTATACGATGAATGATGCTTGCGAATGCGGTGGAAAGACATTAACTCCAAAACCAGCTAAATTTAGTGTAGAAGATAAATATGCCCAATACAGAAGAAAGGCGAAGCTAGAAACATTTAAGAGCGAAGGGTTATTATGAGCACGTGGAAAATAGACCAAATTGGAAAAAAACCTCATTTGAAAAATCCTATTTTAATAGAGGGGCTTCCAGGCATAGGGAATGTTGGAAAGGTTGCTGTAGATTTTCTAATAGACGAGCTGAAGGCAAAAAAGCTTTATGAGATAACCTCCTATACATTTCCGCATTCTGTTTTTGTTAATGAGGATAACTTGGTAGAGCTGCCTATGATAGATATCTATTACAAGAAATTTGGAAATAAGAAGCACGATCTTATATTGTTGGGGGGAGATGTGCAGCCTATTGATGAGGTAAGTAGTTACGAGTTTTCAGAGAAAGTCCTTAACATAGCCGAGCAGTTTAAAAGCATGGAGGTAATAACCCTTGGAGGAATTGGCTTAGCTGAAATACCAAAAAAGCCAAAGGTTTATTGTACGGGAAATTCAAAAAAGATAATCCAGAAATACAAGAACGGCATGGTCAACGACAAGCTTTACGGCGTTGTAGGGCCTATAGTTGGAGTCTCTGGCTTATTGGTGGGATTGGCAAAAAGGAGAAACTTAGATGCGGTATCATTTTTAGCGGAAACATACGGACATCCGATGTACTTAGGAATTAAAGGCGCGATGGAAATACTCAAATTTCTTGACAAGAAGCTGAATCTGAATGTAAATATGAAAAGGCTTAATGAGGAGATAAAGGAAATCGAAGAGGACTTAATGCACAGGACCGAGCAGATAAGCGAGGTATCTAGGCAAACAGCCTTGAAGAAATTAAGAAGCAAATTTGGAGAGGGCGTGGATTATATTGGTTAGTATATCACCTAATATTTAGAGTTGCTTCTTTAACTAACCTTTCTGGATAATTATGATACATTTTAATTACGGCAGCAAGACCTGCTTTTGCTATATATATTTCCATTCTATCAACATTTGGGTCAAGCCACCAAGATGAGACTTGTCCTTGCTGTTTAGGTTTGTCCATATCATAACCTAAACTCCATGCATTATTAACGGTTTTGAACCAATATCTCCCAATTCCATGCACTACATACTCGTTTAGTAACTTAGCTCTACGAACAGCATTTCTTGCTTCTTCCAATGTAGTTGCATTTTGTACCAGTTGTTTGGCATATTGTTCATCAATTGGAGCTACCGCTGCATGAAGCAACTCTAATGCAGGCGTCTCAAATACGATCTGAGGTGAGCTTTGTAACGACCATAAAATGTTATTATACACAAATTCTACATTGTACTTATTTCCTATCCTTGTTAAGCGTGTTCTTCTCTCTGTTTCTCCTCCGACTTTCCTAACTTTTATTGGCATTCTAATCAGTAAACTTTGATTTCCATATTTTGCTTCCCCATCAATCTGAATGTTATATGCTATTGAATAAATTGGATAAATAGCTATATTGTATATATTGCTTCCTTCAACTTTTCCTTGGATACCTTCTGCAATTTCTTATGAATTTTGTGCAACTATAAATTTTACTTCTGGGAATTTAATATCTATATCTTGTAAAAGTTTTTTCATATGCTCAATAGTTTTCTGTGCCGTTTGTACCTTCTGTTCTAAATTTTCTCGTGGCGGCAAGATATAACTCTTTTCTGCCAATTTTAATGTTAGCTCCGAAACCCCATCTGGTAATGCAGGAAATCCTCTAGCTGCTAATGTTTCATAGTACTGGAGAATATCAGAATACGCTTGCTGAAATATTTCATTTTGTACAAATTCGGGTATCGAATTTTCTAATTCGTAAGATCCAAAAACTATTGGAATTTTAGATAATGGAGGATACAACTTTTCTATTTGTTGGTCTAATGTTACTGTAGTTGCAGGTGTTTGTTTTGTTGCATCTACTTTATCTGCTGGTTGGCCACATGCAACACTTGCAAGCAGACTAAAACCTGCCACAATTCCAATGGCTTTTAAGGGATATTTTCTACTAATCATAGCTTATGATAGAATTTGTTCTTTTTTATAAACCTTACTAACGATTGGTTAATGCCTTTATTGTTTCATAACGGAGGCATAAGAAAAATCGCATATTGAAATAGGGAAGAGAGATAATCCCAATTTAAAAGGGAGGAGCATAGAAAGATTAATTTCCTGTTTTATCAAGAAACTATTTCCCTACGATAATTTTTGATGCTTAAAAATAGAAAAATATTTAAACAAGTGTTAAAATTATTTAACATATGTTAAAAATAATTGAAGAATTAAGCCCGTTTTTCGATGACTGCTACCGCAGGATTAATGTCAGGGAGTATGCCAAGCTCATGAAGATGTCACCACCAACAGCATCAAAGGTATTGGATTCCTACTATTCAGAAAGCCTGCTATTGAAGGAAAAATTCAGGAATTACATATTGTTCTACGCAAACAAGGATAGCGGGCAGTTCATTGTCCTATCAAGGCTATACTGGAGCATAAACTTAAAAGAGATGATGGATACTATGGAAAAAAGCCTTGTTGCTCCAACAATAGTCTTATTTGGGTCTCTCTCCAAAGCCGAAGCAAAAGCTGATTCCGATATTGACCTAGCGGTTTTTGCACATAAAAAGGATTTTAAGACAGAGCTATTTGAAAAAAAGCTGAAAAGGAAGATAGAAATATTCTGGTTTGCATCTTTGAAAGATATAAAAAATAAAGAACTTGCAAACAACATAATCAATGGATATGTGCTAAAAGGGCACTTACAACTATAAAAATGGACTGGAAAGAGTGCTGCAGCAGGAGAATAGCCAAGGATGTAAAGCCAGATATAGGCATGATTTCCTCTTTAACCAAATCCAGCAAAAACAAATCAGAATCTGAAAGCAGGCTTGAAATGAGTAATACAACTGCTGGCTCAAAACTTTCCTTAGCATATGATTCCTTAAGGGAGCTTTTAGAGGCATTATCCCTAAAAAGCGGATATAAAATCTGCAACCACGAATGCTACACTGCTTTTCTTAAAGAGGTTATGAAAGAAAGCTACAAAGCTGATGAATTCAATGAAATAAGGAAGGTAAGGAATGCAGTAAACTATTATGGAAAAGAGATATCAGTGGAAGAAACTAATTAGGTAATAGCGAGGATAAAAAAGCTTGCAGTGTCTGTAGCTGGGTTGCTGGGAGAATAAATTCAATAAAATATATAAATTAATGTAAAAACCAAATAAAAATGCCAAAAATCAGAATAACTTTACCAGATGGCTCTTCCAAAGAGTATGAAAAAGGAATAAATGGTAAAAAGATAGCTGAAAGCATAGGCCCAAGGCTTGCAAAAGATGCTGTAGCTGTTGAAATAAACGGCAGAATTGCCGATTTGGAAGAAAAAATAAATGAAGACTCAAAAATAAGGATTATTACATTTAGGGACAAAGATGGCCTTGACGCCTTGCGCCATTCATTAGCCCATCTTCTTGCAGCAGCTGTTATGGAGACATATCCAGGGACTAAAAGGACTATAGGGCCGCCAATAGAAAACGGCTTTTATTATGATTTCCAGTTCAAAAACCCAATAACAGAAGAAGATCTGCCTAAAATAGAAAAAAAGATGAGAGAGATTCTGCCAAGATGGGATAAATTTGCTAAAAAGGAGGTTACAGTAGCAGAAGCAAAGAAAGAGTTCAAAGACAATGAATTTAAGAAAGAGTTGATTGATGAATTTTCCAAGAAAGGAGAAAAGCTGACATTTTACAAGTCTGGAGATTATTCGGACTTATGCAGAGGCGGCCATATTTCTTCCATGAAAATTGTAAATCTAGACTCTTTTAAGCTTACGCACATTGCAGGTGCTTACTGGCGCGGAAATGAAAAAAATCCTCAGCTAACAAGAATTTATGCACTTGCCTTTCCAACAAAAAAGGAATTAGATGCACACTTAAAGATGCTTGAAGAGGCAAAAAAGCGTGATCATCGTGTCTTGGGAAAACAATTGGAGCTGTTCTCCATACATGAAGAAGGTCCTGGATTCATTTTCTTCCATCCGAAAGGCATGAAAATAATTAACCTGTTGAAGGATTTTTCCAGAAAAGTGCATGAAAAAAACGGCTATGAGGAGATACAAACCCCAATAATCCTAAATAGGTCTTTATGGGAGCAAAGCGGCCACTGGGAGCATTACAAGGAAAGCATGTATTTTACAAAAGTTGATAATAGGGATTTTGCGGTAAAGCCTATGAATTGTCCTGGCAGCATTTTGGTTTTTAAGGAAAAGTTGTATTCTTATAGAGACTTGCCAAAGAGGCTTATGGAATACGGTTTAGTTCATAGGCATGAATTAGCTGGTGTTCTGTCTGGATTGTTTAGGGTAAGGTCATTTACGCAGGATGATACGCATATTTTTGTAAACCCTGCCCAAATGGAAGACGAAATAATTAAGGTAATTGACCTTACAGATTATTTTTACAAGGCGTTTGGCTTTGATTATAATGTTGAGATTTCAACAAGGCCTGAAAAATTCATGGGCAAAATCGAAGAATGGAGTAAGGCAGAAAATGCGCTTGAAGATGCATTGAAAAAAAGAAAGCTGAATTACAAATTAAATCCTGGAGATGGGGCTTTCTACGGCCCGAAAATAGATTTCCACATTAAAGACTGCATTGGAAGGACATGGCAGTGCGCCACAATACAAGTTGATTTCCAGATGCCGCAGAAGTTCGATGTTAAGTATGTAGAAGAAGACGGCAAAAAATACACCCCCATTATTATCCATAGGGTCATTTACGGCTCAATAGAAAGGTTTTTTGGCATCTTAATTGAGCACTATGCAGGTAAATTTCCGTTATGGCTTGCTCCGATACAGGCAAGAATTTTGACAGTCGCAGACCGTTTTAATTTATACGCTAAAGAAATCAAAGAGGAGCTGGAAAAAAACAATTTGAGGGTGGAGTTAGACACAAGAACAGAATCAGTTGAATACAAGGTGAGGGGCGCGCAGCTTCAAAAAATACCTTTAATTTTGACTGTAGGTGAAAAAGAAGAAAAAAATGAAACAGTTGCAGTAAGGACTTTGGATAACAAGGTTAAGTTCGGAGTTAAGGCTAATGTTTTAATTAAAGAAGTTCTCGATAATATTGAAAAGAAGAAAGAGAAGTTTGAGATATAGCTCAATTTCTACCAATCTTTCCTATTCCTAAACCATCCCCACACAAAATAAACAGCCAAAGCAAATAAGGCTCCAATTAAAAACCATAATGCTATGTTCTGCGGCATTAAATAAACCTTCTCAGCAGTTATAGGTGCTGCCTGTGGCATCGATTCGGCTGTTGCACGAAGCGCTTGGGGAACAAATTCATCAGCTGTTTTTTCCATTGCCGCTGATTTCGCAACCATAAAAGTATCTCCGCTAGCTAACGCCCCTTTTGAAAAGTATTTTGAAAATAATTGTATTATTCCTGCAGCTCCAAGAGCAATCAATGCTGTCGGCAAAATGCCTTTTAGCTTTTCTTTAAGGCCGTAAGTCCCTTTAGGGGAGATTATGATATATTTATTGGCTAATTTGTAATGCAATACTTCCTTTCCTTTCTCGCTGTAATGAAACTCTTCTGCATTTATCAAACCAGTTTCCATAAGCTGCTGCAGATTGTAATGGACTGTAGAAATAGGTATCTGCAGCTTCTCAGCTAATTCCGATTCTGTTGCTTCCCTTTGGGATAAATAATCCAGTATCTTCCTGCAAGACTCATTGCTTACAACATTAGCTATCTTCTTTGTCTTGGAGTCTTCCAAAGACAGTAAAAGGAAGTTTTTGCTTGCCATTTTAAGTATTTTTAAAAATAAAAAATAAGACAATGGATTAATAGGCTATTGTACCGATGTTATCTCTGCTGTTTCTGGAGTTATCGCTGCTGTTTCTGCATAAAAGACGCCGCCGTCATCTTCCTTGCCTTTCTCAAAATCAAGAGCCTTTAATTTTTCCATGATGCTCAAATCGTTTAATTGCAGCCTGCTGTCAGATAATGTATATAACACATCATCAATATAAAGGCTTCTCTTTATCGAGTAATCTCCCCTGAAATAATATCCAGCTTTCTTAAACGCTTCATCATTTTCGTAATGCGTTATTTTTCCTCTTAAATCAAAGCCGTCATCAAGGTTTATGTTATAAACATAAGCTCCTTGGAACGTAAATTCCCCTTCCATGCTCTTTGGCTGCCCGGGCTTTAGCTCTGCAACTGTCATGGGTATAACCAAAAGCTCTTTTTCCCTGTCAAACAGGAATGCTTTATGGTCGCTTGTTGCAGGGCTTTCAGTTCCTCTATCCCCAATTACTTCCTTGTATATCTCAATTGGGTTTTCAACATCGCTTACATCAAATATTGCAAGCTTAACTCCCTGTATTGCTGTGTAGTAAACAGCCCCCTCTGTATGTACTTTATCCGCATCAATGCTGTCATCAACTTCCTTTCCTATCCCGATAAGATGCGTTTCATCGTATGGGTGCAAATAGTCGCTATATCCTGGAATCTTTAATTTTCCCAAAATTGAAGGATTTTCTGGATCAGATAAGTCCATTACAAACAATGGGTCAACATGCCTGAATGTAACCATGTAACCCCTTTTGCCCATAAACCTTACAGAGTAAATGCTTTCTCCGGGAGCAACATCTTCAAGCGTTCCAACAACTTTCATGTCTTTATTCAGAACATACATATTATTTGTTGACAGGTCTTTATTGTCCGCATATCTATGTATGGTTGTTGCAATCCTGAAATTCCCATCGAATTCGTCCATTGAAAACTGGTTTAGGATATTTCCTTTTACCTCTCCTTTTCCTAAAAACTCAATCTTCCCCTTTTTCAATGTAAATTTGGTTATAACTGTTTTTTCAGCATAATCTTTTGCTAACTCTCCTATTGCATCGTATCTTGGCCACATCGTCTGGGCAATGTACAAATTATTAAGGGATGCGTAAACATTCTGTCCAGAGCCTACAATAACCTCCTTGGTTACTTCAGCATCTTCATCGTCCATCGGCATTGATGCAATTGTTATAAAGTTCTGGGCATGTACAGGCTCAATATATCCTATATCAGTGCATTTTGCAATCGGCTTCATATCACTTAATTCGGGTTTTTTATCATTAGCGCTTTCCCTATATGATGGGACAATGTCATCGCAAAGCGGCTTTGGACCGCTATATCTGGGATAGGAATTTACAACAAAATAGATATTCTCATCTATTTTTCTGGATGTCAGATAGCTTCCTTCAAAATCAAGATTCCTTAGCAATTCTGGATTTTCCTTGTCAGATGTGTCATACAATTTCACCGTCATAAAGCTCCCATAGTAAGGATAATAACCATCCCTTCTAGGCATCATTTTTTCAGTTACTTGCTCCGTTACTTGTTCTTCTTGTGCAGGCTCCCCTTGATTTTGCGGAATTTCAAACCTGTAATTTGAAGAGCCAAATATCAGCAACCTGTCTTTATGTATAAATAATTCCTGCGGATAAAAATCACCAAGCTTCGTTGTTGATAATATTTTTGCTTCATCAGCAGGATATGCTTTTGCAATAACTAAATTTCCCTGCGCGATTGTATAAATATAGTCTCCGTCCGTCTTTATTATATCTGCTTCATCAACACCTTTAACTTGCACATTTGTTTCAGAAAAATCCCTGCCAGAATCTGCTGATTGTTGGGCTGCTTCTGTTGCCTCAGTTGCCCTCATTACACCTTTTTCTAGCATAAGCCCAAAACCAATACCGCCCTCCCTGCCACTAGCATTCTCAAAAGCCTTTAGAAGTTCATCTCCTGAACTAAACTTTGCGATCTTGCTTGTTTTATATATAAATACCTTTTTATAGCTTCAAATTGGGTTGAAGTGATGATATGTAATTAAAAAAAGTATGATGAATTTAAGTCGAAATATAACGAACTTAATTTACTGCACAATAATAAATGGCAAGATTTTTTGAATGATTTGCAAGGTAATCCAAACTCGATGTTTACAATAGATTTTTAACTACTGGGCAAATTCAACATTTGGAAAATCTTTAAAGAGATAATCTCCAGTTAAGAACTTTGCATTAATTGACTCCGCATATTTGTAACCTAAACAATCTGCAAAACTTAATCTTTTCTTTTTGTGTTCGAGTTTGAAAGCTGCTGCTGATTTCAAAATTTCATTGCTAGCTTCCCAAGCTATTCCCACATAATTTTTAAAAACCAAATCTGCCTTTTCTTTTCCATATTTGTCTAAAATTACATAATAAAACTCAAAAAGGTTTAATCGAGTTGTTACAAATTTCTTTGACCTATAAGTTAAATAGTTCTTATTGCCTTCAAGAATTTCAACCATAGCATAAGTATCAAGAAATATTACCATTCTTCTCTTAGAACATCTTTAACTTCTTGGCCCTTTAGTTTTCCGCTACCAATATTAAAAACCTCATCAAAATTAAAATTATTTTCTTTAGCTTCAATGATCTTAGACCTAATTAATTTATCATACTTTTCTTTTGGAATAGTTACGGTTTCCATAAACACTAATAGGGTCCTTTTATTTAAATACCTTTCGCTTGAAAAATAATAAAGGGTAAAACTTCTTAGACGACATAAAAGTAATTCAGACTAGATATTTGCAGTTAATTTTTAGAGTTATAACAATAAATACAAATAATCTTATGGACTGGCTACCTTCTCTTCTTCTCTGCAAGATTAGGATATTTCATTCCAAAAATAACCTTCAGGGCATGCTTCATGCTCTTCTTTTATTTGCTCTGATTTTTCACGTTCAGTTTTTTCTCCTTCAGGCCCGATAGTCTCAACTCCTTCTCCTGGACCCGGTTCACAATATCCAAGCTTTCCAAAAGTTTCATTCGTACCTAAATATATGTAATCTGCATCTCCCCATGAGTTATCTTCATCTATGATATGCTTTGCGCTTCCCTTAATAGCCCAATCTCCCCCTTGAATGAATTTAATTTCTGCAGAAATTTGTACAGGAACATTCTTTGAGAGATCACCTTCCCAAGACAAGTTTCCTCCTATCTTAATAGTCCCTTCAGGCAGTTCAATAGCTGTCTTAGAGTCTGGAGCGTCAAGAGCTGAACTTATTGTTAGCGTTAACGTAACTGGTTCATTTAATTTAGGTGCTTTAGATATGCTCAATTCAGTTGTTATTGGGAGTCCTAGGCTCTTGTACCATATCTGTAAATGGTTTGGAAGGTAAGATGGATTCTTTGCTAAATTTTGATGTTTCTATACTATCTGTTACTTTAACAAATAGCCTCTCGCTTTTTCCAGCTCCGGGAAATAAACCATAGCCATAAATCTCGTAATAACCGGTTTTTACTGCTTTAACTTTTGCTGTTATAGTTACTGTTTGATCTTGAGGTACATCCCCTTCAAAAGACAGGCTGCCATCAACTAATTCGAAGCCTTCTGGCAAACCAACATCCGTTCTACCCCCAGAACTGTAATCGGGCGGCAATCCAAAAAACACTTTAACAGGTAAACCGTCTTCTATCATTTTATTAACCATATCCTCAGAAAACGATCCTTTTGCTGTAATTTTTAAAGTAACTACTTCATTTAATGCAGGTATACCCTCCATGGAAAAATCAACAACTACAGGAACTGAAATTTTAGATTGCGGTTTTACAAGGTTGCATCCACTAATAATAATTAGGCCTAATGCTGCAACAATTCCTAAAATAAAATAATATTTTTGTTTCATAATTGATGATAAAATCATGATATATTTAAACCTATTGATAGATTCAAATAAATTTGAAGCTATAATTAATAAAAATATAACGAGAAAACAATTAAGTTTATAAAACTAAATCCTATCCTTATTGCTTATGGTCTTAGACAATCTGGGAGATTCATTAAAGTCTACATTAAAAAAAATAGCAAGCAGCATTTTCGTAGACGATAAGCTCATTAACGAATTAATTAAGGATATTCAAAGAGCCTTATTGCAGGCAGATGTCAATGTCCAGCTTGTTTTTGACCTGAGCAACAAAATCAAGGAAAGGATAAAAAAAGAAGAAACTCCCTCCGGGCTCACAAAAAAAGAGCACCTCATTAATATTGTTTATGAAGAGCTTGTCAATTTTCTAGGAAAAGAGCAATATAAGATAGAGCCTAAGGAAAAGCCTTTCAAGATAATGCTTGTTGGATTATTTGGCAGCGGAAAAACAACCACAGCAGGAAAATTAGCGAAATATTTTGCCAAAAGAGGAAACAAAGTTGCTTTATTGGGGCTGGATACCCACAGGCCTGCTGCAATGGAGCAAATTGAGCAGGTGGCGAAACAGGCAAATGTCCCATGCTTCATTAAAAAAAATGAGAAAAATCCAATATTAGTTTATAATGAATATAAAGATGAACTTAAAAAATACGATATTTTGATCATTGACACTTCTGGAAGAGATGCCTTATCCAAAGATTTAATAGATGAAATTGAAAAGCTGAACGAACTAATAAAACCAAGTGAAAACCTTCTTGTAATTTCTGCAGACATCGGCCAGGCAGCGCAAAAACAAGCAGAGCAATTCCACAAAAGCTGCAATATTTCTGGAGTCATTGTATCAAAGATGGATGGAACAGCTAAAGGCGGCGGTGCTCTGACAGCCTGTGCCGCTACAAAAGCCCCAATTATATTCATTGGCGTAGGAGAAAAAATTGATGATTTGGAGCATTTCAGCCCAAAGGGATTTGTAGGAAGATTGCTTGGTATGGGGGACCTAGAAGCGCTGTTAGAGAAGGCAAAAGAGGCCATAAAGGGGGAAGATGCGGAAGACTTAGGAAAAAAATTCCTGAAAGGCGAATTTAACCTGCTGGATTTGTATGAGCAAATGTCCGCAATGAAAAAGATGGGCTCTCTGCAAAAGATTGTGGAAATGATTCCTGGCTTTTCATCATTGCAGCTCCCAAAGGAAATGCTTGACGTGCAGGAAGATAAGCTGGAAAAATGGAAAATTGTAATGATGAGCATGACAAAAAAAGAGCTGGAAGATCCGGAAATAATTACAGTTGAAAGGGTTGACCGTATAAGCAAAGGCTCTGGAATTCCCACAAGCACTATAAGAGAATTGCTCAAGCAGTACCATCAAAGCAAAAAACTTGTAAAGATGTTCAAGGGCAGCAAGGGAGATATAAGCAAGGTCATGAAAAAGTTTGGCGGTAAAATGCCTGCTGGATTTAAAATGTGAATTGGCATGGCAATCAAAGTATTTATTATTGGTGGGACAATTGATAATCTTGAATATAACTCAAAAGATAAAGCTCCAAAAAATCAAAAATCAATAATACCGCAATTATTGCGTCAATCACGAATTACAGTAGAATATAATGTTGAAAAAATAATTTTCAAAGACAGCAAATTTGTTACAGATGAAGACAGGGAATTAATCTTACAAAAATGCAAAAAATGCAAAGAGGAGAAAATAATCATAACTCATGGTACAACAACTATGCCAGATACAGCAAAATATTTAGGGCAAAATAATATTCCAAAAACAATTGTTTTGCTTGGTGCTGCAATCTCAGGCAATAAGCCAAATTCTGATGCTCTGTTCAACATGGGTTTTGCTTTTTCTAGCGTGCAATTGCTGCCAAAAGGAGTTTATGTGGCTATGAATGGGAAGATTTTTTCCTGGCAAAATGTTAAAAAGAATCTAGACACGGGCTTCTTTGAAGAAGAAAAATGATTTCAAAAACCGAAATGTTTATTAAATATAATATCAATTTTCCATAAAAAAGAGGTTGATAGTATGGCTGATGATGATTATGATCTTATGCCGCACAGGCAGATTAATGAGCTAAGGGGGCTTGTTCAGGACCTTAAAAATAAGGTTGACAGGGCTTCTCCTAAAGAGCTTATTGAGTCTATGGATTCTTTGACTAAATCTATTGATTCTTTGATGGCTTTATTCAAGCAGGCTGCTGATGAGATGAAATACGAAGAAAAAGAAGAGATACTATCAGGAGGCAGCGAGCACAAGGCAATGAATGATAAGCTGGATAAAATAATGGAGCAAAATAAGATAATTGCAGACGGCATGGTTGCCATTTCCGATATGGTAAGGGATTTTACTGGAAAGCAGAGAAAGCAGCAAGCTGCACAAGCTCCAAAACCCCAGCAATTTCAACCTCAACCTAGCTTTCAGCCATCAATGAATGCTCCAAGCTTTCAACCTAGCTTCCAGCCGCAATTTAATGCTCCTCCGCCAATGCCTGCGCCAAGAGGAATGCAGCAGGGCCTTATGGAAGAGCCTCCTTTGCCGGATTTCGAAGAAGATCCAAGAAAAAAAGGCCTTTTCGGCAGGTTCAAAAAATAAAATGCAGCAGGATATTTCTTTCAGCAGCATAAATCCACTAAAAATAAAAAGTTTTTTCAGGAAGCTTTCTGCGATAAGCGATAGCTATTCTGATAAAGAGCATTATGTCGATGATTTCGGCATACAGCCAAAAAAATATGAAGGACCTTATACAAAAGCAGAGACTCCATTAAGGGAGAGAATAAAGCAGCTCGAGGAAGACCTCCTTAAAGTAAGCGAGGAAAGGGACATTGCCTTAGAGGAAAACAGGAAAAAGATTGATGAACTAAATATCACGCTGCTATCAGTAAGGGAAACTCTGGAAAAATTAAGGAAAGCCAAAGAAAGGAAAGAAAAGAGAATAAGGCAATTGGAAGAAAAAATAAACAAAACTGTAAAAGTAAGGTCACACATCCCTAGCCATTAAAGTATTCCTATTGTTTGCTATTGCCCTAACGCAAGCTTCTTCTACCAATTTTGCGACTTTCTTTTCCAACGCCTCGTAGAAATCGCTTGAGATGCTTAATCTTTTCTCTCCGACCTTTGCGTAATTCTTTATTTGAGACCTCACTATTAAACCAGTGCCCATCAAAATCACCTCATTAATTGATTTTTTAATTTTGTAGCTGTTTTAGTTTTTATTTATTTTTGCATCAATTAACTTTAGTTTTTATCCTATGCACACAACTATTTGCATTTATTTTCTTTATAACACGTTTAAAGTCTTTATTTCATTGAAAGATATTATAATAATAGGAAAAATTTCTCTCTGGCTGTGCAAAGGAAATTTTTGTCTTCTGTCTTTTCTTCACAACCAACATCGGATTATTTTTTGCCTTCACTACTTGAATCGAGCAAAAAATCTTATTATTAATAATTATTTCTATTGAATGAAGATTATTGTTGTGAATCTCAAATTATTTTAATCTTTAATTATAAACTTGATTGTAAGTTTTATTGTACCTACCTATGCGTAAACCAAAACCTCAAGTTATTCTTATCTTTTTTATCAAGCCTGCAGAAGCCAAACCTCGCAAATTGTATTATGCTATTTTCATTTAATTTCTTGACCAAAGGCTCAGCAATACCCTTTATTAATTTCTTGTCAGGCATAAAAACTTCCACATTAGCCAGCTCTTTCTGCTTCGGAAGCCAATGGATTATCAATCCTGGATTTTTTTTGAAATTCTCATGCTCTAACGAATCAAAAATGAGCTTATTTCCTTTCTTTTTGAAGTTAAGACAGTCCATCAGCCTATGTATCTTGTTCTCTTTCAATTCTGAAAAATCCTTTTTCTCTATATAGAAAGAGTTATGAACCTTAAATTCCCTTTCCCTTTCTTTTGCGTCTGGATGCAGCTTTAAACTTACAACTCTTTCAGGAGCATTTTCAACCTTAATCTCCTTTCTATCGTAAATGAAAAAATACCTGTTTGCCTTTGCATCAAGGATTCTTTTGTTGTTTATTATAAGGTCGTCCCATGTTAAAGTAGCTTCTGTTTTTGTTATTCCCGTAGACAAAGTAAAATTCCTTATAGCTTCCGGAACAAAACCCCTCCTTCTTAATGCAACAATGGTTGTCAATGAGGGATCGTCCCATCCAATAAGCTTCTTTTTCTTTATCAAATCCCTTATTATTCTTCCGGAGCTTTCCACTCCTTTTAAATTAAAGCGCGCAAACTCATAGATTTTTGTTTGCTCAAATCCCAAAATGTTCTGCACGTAGTTCTGCAATTCATTCCTCAACTCAAATTCTTTTGTCCTTAGCCTGTGCGTAACTCCTTCTATGCCGTCTATGACTGCATTCTCAAAATCGTATGTAGGCCATACTCTATATTTTTTGCCCTGCCTTGGATGCTCATGCTCTATGACTCTAAGCAAAGTCGGGTCCCTCATCGTAGTATTCTCATGCTGCATATATCCCTTAAGCCTCAAAACCATTTCCCCTTCTTTAGATTTGAACATCTCCTCGAACCTTTTTTCGTGCTCATTTTCCATCAAAATCCTGCAATGGCATTCTTTGCCCTCAAACCTGTTTTTCTTCATTTCTTCTTGCGCGCAAGTGCAAACATAAGCATACCCTTTCTTTATCATATCCTTAGCAAATTCGTAAAATTTTGGCACATAATCAGAGGCATATTCCACTAAATCCGGCTTTATCCCAAGCCATTCATAATTTTCCAAATGTATTTTATAGAAATTCTTTTCAGCAAGCTTTGGATTAGTGTCCTCAAACCTCAGGATAAACTTTCCATTATTCCTCTTTGCAAGCTCGTAATTGAGAAAGATTGATTTTGCATGCCCTATATGGGGGTATTTGCTCGGCTCTGGAGGAAATGCAGTAACAACCTTTTCCCCTTCTTTGATCTCAAAAACATCAAAAATATCTTTCTTTTCTTTCTCAGTTTCCACAATCTGGCCAGAATACTTTTCAAATTCAGTTTCCTGCTTGTCTTTAGGCAATGAATTAATCTTATTAACTATCTTGTGAATATCATTGCTTAATTTCTTCATATCCTTCTTAAGCTCTGGATTTTCTGCCAAGACCTTGCCTATAACCGCTCCTACATTGGCTTTCCCGTTGAATTTTACTGCATTCTGCAAAGCGTATTTTCTTATTGTAATTTCAAGGCTCATCCAGGTAAAAAATGTTATTTTGTATTTAAAAGTATATGTTTAAATGCTCGTTTGCAAGTTCATCATTGACACCTCATCATCATATTGTGTGCAAAACATTTTCCATAAAAATGTCTGGCTTGTTGCCAGACGGTACGACCCCTTAAAAAAGCGCTCATGCCACGTTTGAGAATGCTATTAATTGTCTCTGATAATGGCCTCCTATGATAACTTCTGCCGGGCCATTTCCGACGCAATTTCTTGCGTCGCGACCCTTTTGTTCTCCATATAGGGATGTTCTTATGGCGCAAGGGCGCAACTCCTTTACCACCATGTACAATCACAATCTCATGAAACCTCTCTTCTGCATCAAACTCCGCATCCGCTACAATTGTCTTATTTTTAATCCAATTCCCAGCCATTTTCTCAAAATCATCAAGACCGTTCCTATGGCTATCTTTGTGGAGATGGTTATGTAATAAAAAATCCGCTGCATCAAAAGCATAAGTATTACCATATTGGATTTAGGAATACTAATGATGTTCTCTTAAAAGACTTTCAAAATAGGTTTCAATGTGTTTTTGGATTGGTGCCGCATATAACTAATGAAGGCCGTTGCAGAATTCAAAACAAAGAGATTTATACTTTCTTAACGAAAGATTATTCTTATTATTCACACCATTGGACGTTACCAAAATTATCCAAAGAAAATTTATCCGATTGGCTAAGGGCATTCTTTGATTGTGAAGCCTGTGTTCAGAATCAGCCGGCAAATAATAGGGCAATTGCACTAGACTGTTGCAACGAAACTGGGCTGTTACAAATACAAAAGGCATTGGAAAAATTTAACATAAATGGGCATATAAGAAAGAGGAGCAATAGAGGCATATGGACCTTGACAATTTGTGGTTTCGGTAACATTAAGCGTTTCTATAATAAAATTGGATTCCTTCATCCAAATAAAAAAATTAAATTAGTAGGAGCTATAAAATTCTTACGTAGATTACAATTGGAAAATTCCTGCAAATAAGCAAGATTTGCTTGATTTTATCGGCAAAAAAGGAAGAATCAGAAAATCCAGAGGAGAAACTAGGTTTTACTCAATTAAAAAGAAAAATTTAACAGAACTAAAGAAAGTTTTAAATAAGGATAGTATTAACTCTAAACTGTTTGGTCCTTGGACAAATAACACTGGGTCTAAGTATTATTGCTTGATTTTAAAAACGAAGGAGGTAACTTAATGGAAGAACGACAGCTTCCACCTATAAAAAGAGTAGATAAAGCGGAATGGGAAATAAGCAAAGACTACAAGCAAGGTATGAAAGTGCCTGCAAGAATCTTTGCAACTGAAAAAATCCTCAAGGATATGGATTTTACAGTGTACGACCAGATAACAAATGTAGCAAACCTGCCAGGAATTATAAATTATGCAATGTGCATGCCTGATGGTCATATCTTAGGTAACAAAAGTTACTAAGAGACAATTCGGGCTATGGATTCCCTATAGGCGGTGTAGCTGCATTTGATACTGAAAAGGGCATTATAAGTCCAGGCGGCATCGGATTCGACTTCGACTGAGATAAAATCTCATCGACGAATGATTAATTGCGGCATGCGCTTGGTCTTAACTAGTCTCACCTATAAAGACATCCAACCAAAACTAAAGCTGTTAGTGGACAATTTATTCGAAAGGGTTCCAGCAGGTGTAGGAAGCAAGGGCTTTGTTAAATTAACAGCATCTGAATTCAAGCAGGTTATCGAACAAGGCGCGAAATGGTGCGTGGAAAAAGGCTACGGCTGGAAAGAGGATTTGGAAAAAACTGAAGAAAACGGGTGCATGCAAGGCGCCGACTCAAAAAAGGTAAGCGACAGGGCTATATCCAGAGGCTTAAATCAAATAGGAACTTTAGGCTCTGGCAATCATTACCTTGAAATCCAGGTCGTAAAGGAAGAAAATATCTTCGACAAGGAGGCAGCAAAAAAAATTGGATTGTTCCCGGAACAAATTGTAATAATGTTCCATTGCGGCTCTAGAGGATTCGGCCACCAGGTCGCTACAGATTATTTGCAAAAATTCCTAAATGTAATGCAGTCAAAGTATGAAATAACAATTTTAGATAGAGAGCTAGCTTGCGCCCCATTCAACAGTCCTGAAGGCAAGGATTATTTCTCGGCTATGAAATGCGGCATAAACATGTCCTTTGCAAACAGGCAGACAATCTTACACAGGATAAGAGAAGCATTTTCAAAAATATTTAATTCTGATGCAGAAAAATTAGGATTAAGGATGGTTTATGATGTAGCGCATAATACTGCAAAGCTGGAGAAGCATAATGTAAACGGCCAAGAAAAAGAGGCTCTTGTGCATAGAAAAGGCGCTACAAGAGCATTTGGTCCGGGAAGAAAGGAAATCTGCCAAGAATACCGCAATTTAGGGCAACCTGTTATTATTGGCGGCAGCATGGAAACTGGATCTTATTTATTGTTAGGAACAGAGGGGGCAATGCAAAAGACTTTTGGGTCAACAGCCCATGGCTCAGGAAGAACAATGTCAAGGACGCAGGCAAGGAGATTATGGAGGGGAGAAAGACTACAAAAAGATATGGAGCAAAAAGGGATTTATGTAAGGACAACATCTTTCTCTGGATTGGCGGAGGAAGCTGGACCTGCGTATAAGGATATTGACGAGGTCATAGAAGCCACAAGCATTGCAGGAATATCTAAAAAAGTATGCAAGTTCAAGCCCGTTGGAAATGTAAAAGGCTAATATCTTATAAAAAAGCTTATATACACAAATTCTTATGCTTAGATTATGCCACTTGTAGAGTCAATAAGCGGTGTCAGGGGCATTTATGATAATGGCATAAATGAAAAAGTAGCTTCAAAGTATGCTTATTCTTACCTTTCATTATTAAAAAACAGAATTAAGAAAAATAAAAATAACAGGAAAAAAAATAATGAAAATAAACTAAAAATAGTTATTGGCACAGACACAAGGCCGTCTAAAGACATATTGAAAAATGCGGTTCTTGAAGTCCTGCATTGTGACATTATTGATGTCGGGATTGCAAGCACGCCAATGGTCGAGTTCACTGTCCGCCACTTTAAGGCCGATGGAGGCATCATAATAACGGCTTCTCACAACGAGCCTTATTGGAACGGCTTTAAATTTTTAGATAAGGATGGGGCTGTTTTAAGGCCAAAAGACATGGAAGAGGTAATTGAAAAATACAATAAGATAAAAACATTAAATGATAAAGCATTTTACAATAAGCATTTATATAAAAACAATGATAAAAATGAATTAACAATAAAAAAAGTCTATAAAAAGTATAATGAAATAAAGGATTCATATTCTAACTATGTGCTAAGTTTCCTGTCCAATGAAGAAAAAAGCAAAATAAAACATTCCAGATTAAAAATAATCATCGACCCAAATGGCGGCGCTGGAATCATTGCAAAAGAAATCCTTGAAAAGCTTAATGTTATTGTGCATGGCATTAACATGGAGCATGGCATATTTAACAGGACTGTAGAGCCAAATGAAGAATCATTGATTTACTTAGCTAATATCGTTCGCGAAAGAGGATATGATTTTGCAGCAGGATTTGACTGCGATGCAGACAGAATCGAGATAGTAACAAAGGAAGGTTTAGTATCGGGAAACCATATTTTAGCCTTAATTGCAGACAATATCTTAAAAAAGGCAAAAAATAAGGCTATTGTTGCCAATGATGCAACCTCTTCCGTTGTAAAAGAAATTGCAGAAGAATATAACGCGAAATATATAGAAACTGGTGTTGGCGAGATTAATGTTGTTGATAAAATTTACAGCTTAAAGGCTCCTATTGGGGGAGAAGGAAGCAGCTCTGGGGTTATAATACCGCCTTCAAGATGCAGAGATGGCATTTTAACATTAATTTACTTGTTAAAAATTAGCTCCAATGAGAAGAAAAATATTAATGAATTAGCCAAAGCATTGCCTGAGTATTACAATTCAAAAAACAAAATAACAATCAACGCAAAAAATTACCAGAATATAAAGAAAAAATTAAAAGATTACTACAAAAAAAAGAATTTCAAAATAAAAGAGTCCAAGGAATTTGGCAGCTTAAAATTTATTAATAAAAAAAGCTTTGTCTGGTTCAGAGCATCAAAAACGGAAGCGGATATATTAAGGATAATTACTGACTCAAATAACAAAAAAGAAGTAGAGCTTCTTATGGAAGATGCCATTAATATGATAAATGGTTTCAATAAAAAATAAATAGTCGTAATGAACCAATGATAAATATGGCAGAAAATACCTGCAAAAACTGCAAGAGCGAAATGAAGATTGTAGGGGAAAAAATAATTACAGGCACAAAATACAAGATGTTTAAATGCGAGAAGTGCAATATACAGGTAGCAAAGTCGCAAAGATGATTGTAAAAAAATGACAAGCAAATCTTACTTCAGCGTCAGAAGCATGGAAGATTTGATGAATATGTTAAAACACCATGTGAATATTGTTAAAAGACAAGAAAAAGAGGAAAAAGAAAGAAATGAAGATAACCATGCTATAATTCTGCAGCTTAGTCAAAATATTATTTATCAAAATACAATTCAAAACCAAGGCCCTAATTATGGCCCGCTATTAGCATCTTACCTTGAAAAGCGACAGGAAGCAATGCACGACTTTACTGACAGAGTGCATGGAAAGCATATGAATACTTTTCCATCTGCTGGCAATGCGGGGCTTTACGGCTTCACATATATAGGCGATCAAAGGGTCTGGAGGAGGGATGATTTAATAGGCAGCGAGTTTGCAAAAATGGTTGATGTGCATGAAAGCATACATACTCCAGATGAATACGAGACAAGAAGAATTACAGAATGGATGATGGAAAAGGAAAGCTCAAAGTACACTAAATAAACCGTTAAAACAGATTTCGACAAAAAATAATAACAAAATTAGTTATAATCCCCCTATTTTATAGACAAAATTTATAAAAATACCCCCTTTAGCGTAATTTATGACTAACATCTATGTCCAAACTCATGGCTGCAGCGCTAATCTTTCAGAGTCAGAGGCAATGATGGGCTTGCTTATGGAAGCAGGCTTTAAGATAGTTGATGAAATGGAGTATTCTAATGTAAACATAATAAATATCTGCACAGTTAAAGGCCCTGCAGTTCCATTAAAGGAAATAAAAAAATTTACTGAGCAATTTCCTGACAAAAAGCTGATAGTGGCAGGATGCATTACTCGCGATATAATACCTACGATAAGGAAAATAAACCAGGAAGCATGCCTGATTAACACCCATAACATCCATAGGATTGTAGAGGCTGTTGAAGAGTCATTGCAGGGAAACATTTTAGAAGCTCTGACGCAGGAAAGGCCGTTGAAAGTTAATCTGCCAAAAGTAAGGACAAATAAAGTTATCGGGATTGTGCCGATAGCATCCGGTTGTGCGGATTTCTGCGCTTACTGCTCTGTAAAGTTGATTAAGGGCAATATTTTCTCTTATCCTGAAGCATACGTTGTAAATGAAGTAAAAAAGAATATTGAGCAAGGGTGCAAGGAAATATGGCTCACTAGCCAGGATAATGGGGCATATGGCATGGAAAAAGACGAGCGTAGGCTGCCAATTCTATTGCATGCCATCTTAAACAAAGTTCCTGGAGAGTATAAAATAAGGCTTGGAATGATAAACCCAAGGCATGTGATGGCAATGATTGATGAGCTAATAAAAATTTACCAGGATGATAGGATGTTTAAGTTCCTGCACATACCTATAGAGGCAGGAAACAATGAAATTTTGGGAAAGATGAAAAGAAGATATAATGTCCACGAGTTCAAGGATATTGTAGAGAGATTTAGAAGATATGTAAAAGACATAACAATAGCTTCTGACCTTATTGTAGGTTTTCCTACAGAGACAGAATTACAATTTCAGGATTCATTGCATTTAGTGCAGGAAGTGAAGCCTGATGTGCTTAATATAGCAAGGTTCTCTCCCAGACCAAATACAATAGCAGCAAGAATGCAAGGGCAGGTATCAAGCAACATAAAGAAGGAAAGAAGCAAAGCGCTTACAGAACTGTTCCAAGAAAGTGCCATAAAGCAAAACAAAAAATGGATTGGATGGGAAGGGAAAGTAATAATAGATGAGTATGGGAAAAACAGCACAATGGTAGGTAGAAATTTTGCTTATAAACCCGTCATAGTAAAAGGAAACTTCAACTTAGGAGACGAGATTAATGTTAAGATAAAGGATGCAACTGCTTTCGATTTAAGGGCGGATGTTTTAGACGTGCCTGAAATAGAGATTAATGTTGAGAAGAACTTTACTTAAAGATAACTATGCCTAATCAATAACTAACCCGCATTTCTTGCAGAAGTTCTCTCCCTTGTCAAAGCCTATTTGAGTGCTTCCGCAGTCAGGGCAAGTTTTTATTTTATCTTCATGCTTCAGGCTTTCCAAGCTTTTACCTACAAGTTCCATGCGTCTGAAAAAGGAATGCAGCTTTATAAACCTTTCTGTCAAAAACATTTTTGTGTTCTAAGTAGTTTGACTTAACAAAAATAGCTAGACTTAATCCTACCAGTGCAACATAAAGCTCCTAAAATAGGGTTAGATTATGCCTTGTTTCAGAAATTTTTTATGTAAACAACCCCCAATCAGAGATTGGGGGCATTTTGGAATTAGGCGGCATAGCTTAGCAAAGTCTGCTGTCCGTTTCTCTCCCCATACTTCTGCTTCTTTATGTACTTTACGGTATTCTCAAAATTTCTAGGGCTTCCA